>JAFEFZ010000300.1 GCA_018240325.1 Pseudomonadota bacterium | reverse complement strand
GGGAGCGGTGCAAAAGGGCCGCCAGGCCCAAAGCGGCCTGCGGCCGCTTTGGGCCGACAGCAGCCGTCAACCCGCCGCAGCGCGGCACGCAACCGCGGGACGGCGGCCGGTGAACCTGTCGCGTCCCTTCATCGAGCGGCCGATCGGCACGATGCTGCTGACGCTGGGCGTGGCGCTGGCCGGCATCGCTGCCTACTTCGCGCTGCCGGTGGCGCGGCTGCCGACGGTCGACTACCCGGTGATCTTCGTCAACGCCAACATGGCCGGCGCCAGCCCGGCCGACATGGCGCGCACCGTGGCCACGCCGCTGGAGCGCACGCTGGGCGCCATCGCCGGCGTCAACGAGATGACCTCGAGCAGCCGCACCGGCTCGACGCGCGTGGTGCTGCAGTTCGACCTGAGCCGCAACATCGACAGCGCCGCGCGCGACGTGCAGGCGGCGATCAACGCCGCGCGCATCGACCTGCCGGCCAACCTGCGCACCAACCCGACCTACCGCAAGGCCAACCCGGCGGCGCAGCCCTTCCTGATCCTGGCGCTGACTTCGAAGACGCGAACGCCCGGGCAGATCTACGACGCCGTCAACAACATCATCGGCCAGCGGCTGCTGCAGGTGCCGGGCGTGGGCGACGTGACGCTGGGCGGCGGCTCGCAGCCGGCGGTGCGCGTCGAGCTGAACCCCTACGCGCTGAACGAACTGGGCATCAGCGCCGACGACGTGCGCGCGGCGCTGCAGGCCAACAACGCCAACCGGCCCAAGGGCGTGGTCGAGTCGGGCGGCGCGGCCGACGGCCGCGCGCTGCAGGTGCTGACGCCGGCGCCGGGGCTGCGCGCGGCCGACTACCGCGACCTGATCGTGGCCGTGCGCAACCAGCAGGAGGTGCGGCTGTCGCAGGTGGCGCGCGTGATCGACGGCGTGCAGGACACGCGCACCCGCGGCATGTTCAACGGCCGGCCGGCGATCGTCGTCAACATCACGCAGCAGCCCGGCGCCAACCTGATCGCCACCGCCGACGCGATCGAGGCGCTGCTGCCGCAGCTGCGCGAGCAGTTGCCGCCCGACATCGAGCTGCAGGTGGCGATCGACCGCACCGGCTCGATCCGCGCATCGGTGCGCGAAGTCGAGATCACGCTGCTGATCGCGGTGCTGCTGGTGGTGCTGGTGGTGGGCCTGTTCCTGCGCAACCTGCGCGCGGCGGCGATCCCGGCGGTGGCCACGGTGGTGTCGCTGCTGGGCACGCTCGCGGTGATGGCCGCGCTCGGCTTCTCGCTGAACAACCTGACGCTGATGGCGCTGACCGTGGCTACCGGCTTCGTGGTCGACGACGCCATCGTCGTGCTCGAGAACATCTCGCGCCACCTGGAGATGGGCCGCCCGCGCCGCGAAGCCGCACTCGAGGGCGCGCGCGAAGTCGGCTTCACCGTGCTGACGATCAGCGTGTCGCTGGTGGCGGTGTTCATCCCGCTGCTGTTCATGGGCGAGCAGGTCGGGCGGCTGTTCCGCGAGTTCGCGGTCACGCTGTCGAGCGCGGTGCTGATCTCGCTCGTGATCTCGCTGACGACCACGCCGATGCTGTGCGCGCTGCTGCTGCCGGCGCGGCCGCAGCCGGGCGACGCGGCGCCGCCGCCGCGCCGCAGCCTGGCGGGCCGGCTGCGCGATCGCGTGGCGCGCGGTGCCGATGCCGGCGGCCGGCTGGTGCTGCGCGCCTATGCGCGCTCGCTCGACTGGGCGCTGGCCTCGCCGTGGCTGGTGGTGGGGGTGCTGCTGGCGGTGATCGGGCTGAACGCCTACCTGTTCGAGCACATCGCCAAGGGCTTCTTCCCCGACCAGGACAACGGCCAGATGTTCGGCGGCCTGCGCGCCGACCAGAGCATCTCGTCGGCGGCCCTGGCCGACAAGCTGCAGCAGGCGGTGGACATCATCCGCGCCGACCCGTCGGTGGGCACGGTGGTGGCGTTCACCGGCGGCAGCTCGGGCGGCTTCCTGTCGGTGGCGCTGAAGCCGGCGAGGCTGCGACCGCCGGGCGAGCGCACGCGCGCCGTGATCGACCGGCTGCGCCCGCAGCTGGCGCGGATCACCGGCCTGCGCGTGTTCCTGAACCCGGCGCAGGAGCTGCGCATGAGCGGGCGCAGCAGCAATTCCACCTACCAGTTCACGCTCAAGGCCGACAGCCAGGCCGACCTGAAGACCTGGACGGCCCGGTTGACCGCGCGTCTGAAGCAGGACGCGCGGCTGACCGACATCGACGACGACCAGAGCGACAACGCCGTCGAGACCTTCGTCGACGTCGATCGCGAGAAGGCCGCGGCGCTGGGCGTGTCGCTCGCCGCGATCGACGCCGCGCTGTACAACGCTTTCGGCCAGCGCCAGGTGGCCACGATGTACAGCGACCTGAACCAGTACACCGTGGTGCTGGAATGGGCGCCGCGGCACGCGCAGTCGCCGCAGGCGCTGCGCGACGTGTACGTGCCGGCCGGGCCGGCCGCCGCTGCCGCTGCGGGCGCCAGTGCCGCCAGCGCCGCCAGCGCGGCCGGCACCGGCGGCAGCGCGGCCAACCCCGGGCTGCGCAGCGCCTCCACCGGCCAGCCGATCTCGGTGACGCCGAGCCGCATGGTGCCGTTGTCGGCCTTCGCCACCTTCAGCGAGCGCGCGGTGCCGGTGGCCGTGTTCCACGACGGCGGCGAGCTGTCCAGCACGGTGTCCTTCGACCTGGCCGACGGCGTGTCGATCGACCAGGGGCGGCAGGCGGTGCTGGACGCGGTGGACGCGATCGGCATGCCCAACAACGTGCGCGGCGCGTTCTCGGGTGCGGCGGCGCAGGCGCAGCAGACGCAGTCGCAGCAGGGGCTGCTGATCCTCGCGGCGATCGTGGTGGTCTACATCGTGCTGGGCATGCTCTACGAGAGCCTGATCCACCCGGTCACGGTGCTGACCACGCTGCCGAGCGCGGGCTTCGGCGCGGTGCTGGCGCTGCTCGCGCTGCGCATGGAGTTCTCGATCATGGCGCTGATCGGCGTGTTCCTGCTGATCGGCATCGTCAAGAAGAACGCGATCCTGATCATCGACTTCGCGCTCGACGCCGAGCGCGCGCGCGGGCTGAGCGCGGTGCAGGCGGTGCGCGAAGCCTGCCTGCTGCGCTTTCGCCCGATCCTGATGACCACGCTGGCCGCGGGCCTGGGCGCGCTGCCGCTGGCGATCGGCTTCGGCCAGGGCTGGGAGCTGCGTCAGCCGCTGGGCGTGACCATCGTCGGCGGGCTGATCGCCAGCCAGCTGCTGACGCTGCTGACCACGCCGGTGGTCTACCTGCTGCTGGACCGGCTGCGCCGGCGCGGCCGCGACGAGGCGCTGCTGGCGCGTGCGGCGGCGTCGTGATGCCGAAGCCGCTGCGCCGCCGCGGTCAGCGCACCCAGTAGCCGCCCTGCAAGGCCCAGCCGCCGCCCGGCCGCGGCGCCCAGCGATGCGGCTCCCAGCGATGCCCCGGATACGGGCGTGCGTAGTAGCCGGGCACCCACGCATAGCGGCCGGCCCCCCAGTTCCACCAGCCGCCGATCCAGACGGCGCCGGGGTAGGGCAGCGCCGGTACCACCTGCACCGGCGGCGGGGGCGGCGGCAGCGGCGCGTAGACACCGTAGGCCGGCGGCGGGCCGGGTGCATAGACGCCATAGCCGGGCGGCGGGCCGGGGGCCGGCGCGACCACGCAGCCGGCGGCCAGCATGCCCACGGCCGGCAGCGCGCCGGCGCCGAACCATCGATGGGCAGCGATGCGCATGTGTCCTTCTCCTGCGGCGGACGCCGCCGCTGCACAACGGCCGCTGTCGGCGCTGCGACGACAGGCTTTACCGTTCTTTACGGCGCCGGCGGCTGCCGGCGGGCTGACCATAATCGTGCCCGCGCCAAGGGGCTGCCCTTGGCCGGTGCCGCACTTCAGGCCACCCTGCCCGCATGCTTGCCTCGTTCGTCCGCGCCGACCGTCTGCCCATTGCGCTGGCGCTGGCCGCGGCGCTGGCCGGATGCAGCTTCGTGCCGCCCGACCAGCCGCCCGCGGTGAAGCTGACGCCCGGCTGGAAGTCCGGCGATGCGCCCGCAGGCTGGGTCGATGCCGCCGCGGCGCAAGCATGGCAGGCCGGCCGCTGGTGGCAGCTGTTCGGCGATGCGCAGCTCGACGCGCTGGTCGCCCGGGTCGAGCTGGGCAACCAGAACCTGGCGCTGGCCGTGGCCAACGTGGCCCAGGCCGAAGCGCTGCTGCGCCAGGTGCAGGCGCAGCTGTGGCCGACGCTGGGCGCCGAGCTCGGCCAGCAGCGTGGCGGCCGCCCCACGCGCGGGTCGGCGTCGGTCGGCTTGACCGCATCGTGGGCGCCCGATGTCTGGGGCCGCGTGGGCGCCGCCGCCCAGGCGCAGGGCGCGCGGGTGCAGGCGAGCGAAGCCGACCTGGCGGCGGCGCGGCTGTCGGCGCAGGGCAGCCTGGCGCTGGCCTACTTCGGGCTGCGCGAGGCCGACGCCGAGGGCGCGCTGCTCGACGACATCATCGTCGGCTACCGGCGCGCGGCCGTGATCACCGCCAACCGCTACGACGCGGGCGTGGCCGCGCGCACCGATGTGCTGCAGGCGCAGGCCACGCTGGAGAACGCGCTGGCCAGCCGCGCCGCGATGCAGCGCAGCCGCGAAGCCTACGAGCACGCGATCGCGCTGCTGATCGGCGAGCCGCCGGCCGCGTTCGCAGTGCCCGCCTCAGAGAACTGGGTGGCGGTGGTGCCGACGGTGCCGCCGCTGCTGCCGTCGCAACTGCTGCTGCGCCGGCCCGACATCGCCGGCGCCGAACGTGCGGTCGCGGCGGCCAACGCGGCGATCGGCGTCGCGCGCAGCGCCTACTTCCCCAGCATCAACCTGGCGGCCGGCATCGGCGCGGGCGGCGGCACGCTCGCGCAGGTGGCGTCGGCGCCCACGCTGGCCTGGTCGCTGGGCCTGGCGGTGGCGCAGACGCTGTTCGATGCCGGCGCACGCAGCGCCGCGGTCGACCAGGCGCGTGCCGCGCACGAAGCCGCGGCCGCCGCCTACCGCCAGACGGCGCTGACGGCCTTCACGCAGGTCGAGGACCAGCTCAGCGCGCTGGCCTGGCTGGACCTGCAGCTGGCGCACACGCGCGCCGCGGCCGATGCCGCCACGGGTGCCGAGGCGCGCATCATCAACAGCTACGCGGCCGGCCGGTCGGCCTACACCGACGTCGTCGTGGCGCAGGCGGCGGCGCTGTCGCAGCGGCGCAGCGCGCTGCAACTGCAGCTGCAACTGCAGCAGGCGGTGGTGGCGTTGATCCAGGCGCTGGGCGGCGGCTGGGAAACCCCGTGGCCGGTCGGCGCGGGCGGCGGGCCCGATGACGCCGCAGCGCCGGCGGCACGGCCGGCGGGCTGAACCCGCGCCGCGGCGGCCGGGGCGGTGCCGGTGCGCACGGCCGGCTGACCCTGCATGGCGGCGGCCGCGGCCGGCGCGCTGCGCACGCCGCGCGCAGCCGATCGCAGCCTCTCAGGTGCCGGCCAGGAAGTACTTGATCACGCCCTTGGCGACGAAGCCGAGCATGCCGAAGCCCAGCGCCAGGAACAGCACGAAGGTGCCGAAGCGGCCGGCCTTCGATTCGCGCGCCAGCTGCCAGATGATGAACAGCATGTAGAGGATGAACGCGCCGACGCCGACCGTCAGGCCGAACCACGCGATCTGTTCTTCGTCGAAGCCGAACATCAGGCCGCCTGCGGCAAACCGCCCGCGCCCACCAGATCGCGGTAGGCGTGCCAGCTCGCATAAGCGAGCCACGGCACCGCGACGATCAGCCCGAGCATCGCGGTGCCCATGCCGACCAGGGTGATCGCCAGCAGCAGCGCACCCCACAGCGTCATCGGCCCGACGCTGGCGAGCACCGCGCGCCAGCTGGCCAGCACCGCGTCGAGGATGCCGACGCGCCGGTCCATCAGCAGCGGGATCGCGATCACGCTGGATGCGTAGACCGGCGCGGCCAGCACGCCGCCCAGCGCCAGCCAGCCCTCGAACAGCCAGCCCTGTTCGGCCAGCACGACGACGCGGATGAAGTCCAGCGGCTGGTGCACCGGCGCCGGTGCGAAGGCGCGGATCAGCGACGCCGAGGTCAGCACCCACGCAGTGCCGGCCGCGCACAGCAGCAGCCCGAACCCGACCAGCCGATGATCGCGCGGCCGCCAGGCGGCCAGTGCGGTGGCCAGCGTCGGCGCTTCGCCGCGCTCGAGCGCGCGCGCCACCGCGTACAGGCCGGTGGCGGCGATCGGCCCCATCACCAGGAAGCCGCTGAAGGCGCCGGCCAGCAGCCAGAAGTGGCTGCGCGCCACCGCCAGCAGCAGCAGCCCGAAGCCCGCGACGATCAGGCCGTGCGCCAGCGCGGGCACGGGCGCGGCGAGCATGTCGTGCCAGCCGCGCGCGAGCCAGACGAACGGCTGCCTGAAGCCCACGCTGCGCATCGGCGGCATGGCGGTCGTGTCTGGGCGTGCAGGCATCGGGTTCGGGTCGGTTCGGGCCACGGCAGCGGCGCAGATTGTCGCCGCTGTGTGCCGATCGGGCTGCGGGCAGGGCGCTTGCCCGCCTGGCAGTACGACTTTCGGGCCGCGCCCTCCTGGTGCCTGCGCGCGCGGCGGCCCGGCGGGCTTGTCACGCCGCTGCGATCAGCCGCGCGGCGGCCGCGCGCAGCGTGGCCGGCGCGGCGTCGGGCAGCGCCAGCACCTCGGCCTGCGCCAGCCGGCGGAAATTGCCGCGCAGCGAGCGTTCGTACAGCGGGTCGTAGTGTTCGCGCATCAGCTGCGCGTACAGCGCCGGCCAGTCGCCGGCGCGCGCCAGCGCCTGCCAGCCGGCCACGGCAGCGCGGCCGCGCAGTTCGGCCAGCGGCTCCAGCAGCCGCCCGAAGGCGTCGGCGTCGGCCGCGAAGTGCGCATAGTCCTGCAGCAGCAGCGCGACGCGCGCTTCGAAGGGCGGCTCCAGCCGCAGGCAGTCGCCGTGCTCGCGCAGCTCCCCCAGCAGCGCCTCGGGCACGCGCAGCGCGCCGATGCGCCGGCTTTCGCTCTCCACGTACACCGGCCGCGCCGGGTCGAAGCCGCGCAGCGCCTGCCACAGCAGGTGCTCGAAGCGCTTCTGCGACGGCTGCGGCGCGTCGGGCAGTGCGCCCAGCACCGAGCCGCGGTGCCGGGCGAGGCCTTCGAGGTCCAGCACCTGCGCGCCCTGGTCGGCCAGCGCCTGCAGCAGCCGCGTCTTGCCGCTGCCGGTGCGACCGCACAGCACGCGCCAGCGCAGCCGCGCGGGCAGCGGGTCGAGCCCGGTGCGCACCAGTGCGCGCCAGGCCTTGTAGCCGCCGGACAGTTGCGCGCTGCGAAAGCCGATCTGGCCGAGGAACCACGCGAGCGTGCCCGAGCGCTGGCCGCCGCGCCAGCAGTAGATCAGCGGCCGCCAGTCGCGCGCCTTGCCCGGCATCTCGCGCTCGAGGTGCGCGGCGATGCGGCGCGCCGCCAGCGGCGCACCCGCCTGGCGCGCCGCGAGCGCGCCGGCCTGCTTGTAGAGCGTGCCGACCTGCGCGCGCTCGGCGTCGTCGAGCACCGGCCAGTTGACGGCGCCGGGCAGGTGGTCGTCGGCGAACTCGGCGGGCGAGCGCGCGTCGATCACCGCGTCGAAGGCTTCGTCGCCGGCGGCGAGCGCGGCGGCGCTGACGATGCGCACGCTCATCGGGCGCCTGCCGCGGCTGCGGTGTGCAAGGTGCGCTTCACGGCGGCGTCACCGCGTCGAGCAGTTCGCTCTCGATCTGCAGCTGCAGCCGCGGCGAATCCAGCGCCGGGCCGTCGACCAGGAAGGAGTCTTCGACGCGCTCGCCCAGCGTGCTGATCTTCGCCAGGTGCAGGTTGATGTGGTGCCGCGCCAGCACCCGGGCGATCGCGTACAGCAGCCCCGAGCGGTCGCTCGCGCTGACCTGCAGCAGCCAGCGCTGCGCGCGTTCGTCGGGGTGCAGCGCCACCTGCGGCGGTGCCGGGAACGAGCGCACGCGGCGCGACACCCGCCCGCGCGACGGCTCGGGCAGCGGCCCGGTCGAGGCCAGCGCGACCGCGGCGTCGCGCTCGACCGCCGCGGCCAGATCGGCGTAGGCGTCGGCCTCGCCGTCGGGCAGCCGCAGGCTTTCGACCTGGAAGGTGTCGAGCGCCCAGCCGCTGCGGCTGGTGTGGATCTTGGCATCCTGGATGCTGAAGCCGGCGCCGTCGAAGTAGCCGCAGATGCGTGCGAACAGGTCGGGCATGTCGGGCGAATACACCAGCACCTGCAGCCCTTCGCCCACCGACGACAGCCGCGCGCGCACCACCGGCTCCTGCGTGTCGATCCGGCCGCACAGCGCGCGCGCGTGCCAGGCGATGTCGGCCGCGTCGTGGCGCGCGAAGTAGCCGACATCCAGCGTCTGCCACAGCGGCTCGGCGCAGCCGGCAGGCGCCGATTCCAGCGCCAGCAGCCGGCGCGCCTCGTGCTTGCGCGCCTCGATCTCGGCGTCGAGGTTGGGTTGCGCGCCGCCGAGCGCGCGCAGCGTCAGCCGGTACAGGTCTTCCAGCAGCTTGGCCTTCCACGCGTTCCACACCTTGGGGCTGGTGCCGCGCACGTCGGCCACCGTCAGCAGGTACAGCGCGTCCAGGCGCCGCGGCGTGCCCACCAGCCGCGCGAAGGCGTGGATCACGTCGGGGTCGCTCAAGTCCTGCTTCTGCGCGACCTGGGTCATCGTCAGGTGGCGGCGAACCAGGAACTCGAGCAGCTGGGTGTGGTCGCGGCCGATGCCGTGGTCGCGGCAGAAGCGCCGCACCTCGAGCGCGCCCAGCTCCGAGTGGTCGCCGCCGCGGCCCTTGGCGACGTCATGGAACAGCGCGGCCACGTACAGGATCCAGGGCTCGTCCCACTGGCTGGCCAGCTGCGAGCAGAACGGATACTCGTGCGCGTGCTCCGGCATGAAGAAGCGGCGCATGTTGCGCACCACCATCAGGATATGCTGGTCCACGGTGTAGACGTGGAACAGGTCGTGCTGCATCCGCCCGACGATGCGGCGGAACACCCACAGGTAGCGGCCCAGCACCGAGGTCTGGTTCATCAGCCGCAGCGCGTGCGTGATGCCCTGCGGCTGGCGCAGGATGTCCATGAACAGCGCGCGGTTGGCCGGGTCGTGCCGCCAGCGCGCGTCCATCTGCGTGCGGGCGTTGTACAGCGCGCGCAGCGTGCGCGCCGACAGGCCGCGGATGCCCGGCGTGCGCTGGTACACGAGGAAGGTCTCGAGCACCGCGTTCGGGTGCTCGGCATAGACGCGGTCGTGGGCGACTTCGAGCATGCCGCCGCGGTCGAGGAACAGCGCGCTCACCGGCCGCATCGGCGCGGCTTCCGAGCCGCTGATGCGCTCCTCGATGTTGAGCATCAGGACCTGGTTGAGCTGCGTCACCGCCTTGGCCGCCCAGTAGTAGCGGTGCATCAGCACCTCGGAGGCGCGCTGGGTCCGCGTCGCCTGGCAGCCGATGCTTTCGGCCACCGCGGTCTGCAGGTCGAACACGAGCCGGTCCTCGCGCCGGCCGGCGGTCGCGTGCAGCCGTGCGCGCACCAGCCGCAGCGTGCCCTCGTGCCGCTGCAGCCGCCCGGCCTCGAAGGGCGTGACCAGCCCCTTGGCCGCCAGGTCGGCCCAGCTGCGCCCCAGGCCGGCGGCGCGCGCGACCCAGATCACCACCTGCAGGTCGCGCAGGCCGCCCGGGCTTTCCTTGCAGTTGGGCTCGAGCGCGTAGGGCGTGTCCTCGTACTTGACGTGGCGCTGGCGCATCTCCAGCGTCTTCGCGCGCAGGAAGGCCAGCGGGTCCATCACCGCCGCGGTCGCGTCGCACAGCGCCTGGAACAGCCGCTTCGATCCGCACAGCAGCCGCGCCTCGAGCAGCGCCGTCTGCACCGTCACGTCGGCGCGCGCCTGCTCGGCGCATTCGGCGACGCTGCGCACCGACGAACCGATCTCGATCCCGGTGTCCCAGCAGGCGTGCACGAAGGCTTCGACGCGCGCGCCCACGTCCTCGCCCGCGAGCCCCAGGTCGAGCTGCGGCTCGTCGGGCAGCAGCACCAGCACGTCGACGTCGGAATAGGGGAACAGCTCGGCGCGGCCGTAGCCGCCCACCGCCACCAGCGCCGCGCCCGGCGGCAGCGCCGCATGCTCCCACAGCGCGCACAGCGTCGCGTCGGCGTGGCGCGTCAGCGCCCGGATCAGCCGCGTGGCCGACAGCGCGGTCGCGCGCGTGCCGAGGAAGTGCGCCAGCAGTTCTGCCTTGCCGCTGCGGAACTGCTCGCGCAACGGCATCGGTCCGGCCGCGGGCGCGGCGGCGGTTCGGGGCAGGGCGGCCATGCGCAGCGCCCGCGGTGCCGCGCCTTCAGCCGCCGGCGAAGGCGGGCGGCGGCGGGCTGCCCGCCGACAGCGTCAGGATCTCGCAGCCGTCCGCGGTCACGGCGACGGTGTGCTCCCACTGCGCCGACAGCGAGCGGTCTTTCGTGACGATCGTCCAGCCGTCGCCCAGCTCGCGGATCTCGCGCCGGCCGGCGTTGACCATCGGCTCGATCGTGAACACCATGCCCGGCACCAGTTCGTCGAGCGTGCCGGGCCGCCCGTAGTGCAGCACCTGCGGCTCTTCGTGGAACTTGCGGCCGATGCCGTGGCCGCAGAACTCGCGCACCACCGAGTAGCCCTGCGATTCGGTGAAGCTCTGGATCGCATGGCCGATGTCGCCCAGCCGCGCGCCGGGGCGCACCTTGAGGATGCCGCGCCACATCGCCTCGTAGGTCAGCTGGCACAGCCGCTTCGCCTGGATCGAGCCTTCGCCGACGATGAACATCCGGCTGGTGTCGCCGTGCCAGCCGTCCTTGATCACGGTGATGTCGATGTTGACGATGTCGCCGCTCTTCAGCGGCCGCTCGTTCGGGATGCCGTGGCAGACCTGGTGGTTGATCGAGGTGCAGATCGACTTCGGGTAGGGCGCGTAGCCTGGCGGCGCATAGTGCAGCGGCGCCGGCACCGCGCCCTGCACGTTGACCATGTGGTCGTGCGCGATCTGGTCGAGGCGTTCGGTGCTGACGCCGGGCCGCACGTGTTCGGCGAGCAGGTCCAGGACTTCGGCGGCCAGGCGGCCGGCGATGCGCATCCCTTCCAGATCGGATGCGCTCTTGAGCGTGATGGGCATGGGTGCGAATTATCCCACCGGCCTTTGCGGGGCTCGCGCGGCAGGCCTTTGCCCGCGTGCCGCCTAGAATCGGCCATCCTGCGCGCGGCCGCAACTCTCGCCGGCCGCGGGCTTCGCGCCCCGCATCGAGCGCCGCACCCATGACCGCTTCGCACCTGCCCTGCCTGTCGTTCGAGGGCGGCAACGCCTTGTCGCCGTTCCGCGCCGCGGCGCTGCTCAAGCGGCTGCAGCAGCTGCAGCCGCGCATGGCCGGCATCGACGCACGCCATGTGCATTGGGTGCGCACGGGCGCAGCACTCGATGCCGCCGCCCATGACCGCCTGGCGGCACTGCTGCGCTATGGCGAGCCGGCTCCCGCCGCGGCCGACGGCGCGCTGGTGGTGGTGATGCCGCGGCTGGGGACGGTGTCGCCGTGGGCGAGCAAGGCCACCGACATCGCGCGCAACTGCGCGCTGCCGGTGTTGCGCATCGAACGCGTCACCGAATACCGGCTGCAGCTGCAGCGGCCGCTGCTGGGCGCGCCGCGAACGCTCGCCCCGGCCGAGCTGCAGGCCTGCGCCGCGCTGCTGCACGACCGGATGACCGAGAGCGTCGGCTTCGCGCGCGACGATGCGCGCCGCCTGTTCGACGAGCAGCCGGCGCCGCCGCTCGAGCACGTGGACCTGCTCGGCCGCGGCCGCGGCGCGCTGGTCGAGGCCGACCGCCGCTTCGGCCTGGCCTTGAGCGACGACGAGATCGACTACCTGGTCGAGGCCTTCGGCCGGCTGCAGCGCAACCCCAGCGACGTCGAGCTGATGATGTTCGCGCAGGCCAACAGCGAGCATTGCCGGCACAAGATCTTCAACGCGCGCTTCACGATCGACGGCGTGCAGCAGCCGCAGTCGATGTTCGCGATGATCCGCCACACCGAGGCCGTGTCGCCGCAGCGCACGATCGTCGCCTACCACGACAACGCGGCGGTGATGGCCGGCGGCCCGGTGCAGCGCTGGGCGCCGCTGGGCTATGCCAACGCGCCGGTCTACGGCCTGCGTGCGGGCGTGTCGCACGTGCTGATGAAGGTCGAGACGCACAACCACCCGACGGCGATCTCGCCGCACCCGGGCGCAGCCACCGGCGCCGGCGGCGAGATCCGCGACGAAGGCGCGACCGGCCGCGGCGCGCGGCCCAAGGCGGGGCTGACCGGTTTCTCGGTGTCCAACCTGCACCTGCCCGGCACCGACGAGCCGTGGGAGCGCGCGCCGCTGGGCCGGCCCCTGCACATCGCGAGCGCGCTGCAGATCATGACCGAAGGCCCGCTCGGCGGTGCCGCCTTCAACAACGAATTCGGCCGGCCCAACCTGGGCGGCTATTTCCGCGTGTTCGAGATGGACGTGGCCGGCGTGCGCCGCGGCTACCACAAGCCGATCATGATCGCCGGCGGCGTCGGCGCGATCGACGCGAGCCAGGTGCACAAGCTGAAGTTCGCGCCCGGCACGCTGCTGGTGCAGCTCGGCGGCCCGGGCATGCGCATCGGCATGGGCGGCGGCGCCGCCAGCTCGATGGCGGCGGGCAGCAACGCCGCCGCGCTCGATTTCGATTCGGTGCAGCGCGGCAACCCCGAGATGCAGCGGCGCGCGCAGGAGGTCATCAACCACTGCGCGGCGCTGGGCGATGCCAACCCGATCCTGGCGATCCACGACGTCGGCGCCGGCGGGCTGAGCAACGCTTTTCCCGAACTGGTCGACGGCGCCGGCCGCGGCGCGCGCTTCGACTTGGCGGCCGTGCCGCTCGAGGAAAGCGGCCTCGCGCCGAAGGAGATCTGGTGCAACGAAAGCCAGGAGCGCTACGTGCTGGCGCTGCAGCCCGAGGCGCTGCCGCTGTTCGACGCGATGACCGTGCGCGAGCGCTGCCCCTATGCGGTGGTCGGCACGGCCGATGACACCGGCCGGCTGGTGCTCGAAGACGGCCCCGGCGGCGAGCGCGTCGTCGACATGCCGCTGGACGTGCTGCTCGGCAAGCCGCCGCGCATGCACCGCGTGGTGCAGCGCGTGGCGCGCACCGAGCCGCCGCTGGCGCTCACCGGCGTCAAGCTCGAGCAGGTCGCGTACGACGTGCTGCGCCATCCGACGGTGGCCAGCAAGCGCTTCCTGGTCACGATCGGCGACCGCAGCGTCGGCGGCCTGAGCCACCGCGACCCGATGGTCGGCCCCTGGCAGGTGCCGGTGGCCGACTGCGCGGTCACGCTGGCCGACTTCGAAGGGGTTCGCGGCGAGGCCTTCGCCATGGGCGAGCGCACGCCGCTGGCGAGCCTCGATGCGCCCGCGTCGGGGCGCATGGCGGTGGGCGAGGCGATCACCAACCTGCTGGCCGCGCCGATCACGCTCGAGCACGTGAAGCTCAGCTGCAACTGGATGGCGGCCTGCGGCGAGCCCGGCGAGGACGCGGCGCTGTACGACACGGTGCGCGCGGTGGCGCTCGAGCTGTGCCCGCAACTGGGCATCGGCGTGCCGGTGGGCAAGGATTCGCTGTCGATGCGCACCCGCTGGCAGGACGGCGGCCAGACGAAGCAGGTCACCGCGCCGGTGTCGCTGATCGTCAGCGCCTTCTGCGCGCTCGACGACGTGCGCGGCACCTTGACGCCGCAGCTGCAGCCGGGCGAGACCTCGCTGATCCTGGTGGACCTGGGCGCCGGGCGGATGCGAATGGCCGGCTCGATGCTCGCGCAGGTGCTGGGCCGCTTCGGCAGCCTCGAGCGCGACGGCGTGCCCGACCTGGACGATGCCGCATCGCTGCGGGCACTGGCGGCCGCCGTCAACGAGCTGCGCGCGGCCGGCGAGCTGCTCGCCTACCACGACCGCAGCGACGGCGGCCTGTGGGCTTGCATCTGCGAGATGGCCTTTGCCGGGCAGGTGGGCGTCAGCCTGAACATCGACCTGCTGGTGACCGAAAGCGACGGCATCGCCGACAGCCGCGCCGAGTACGGCGACTCCAAGAACTGGGCCGCGCAGATCGGCGAGCGGCGGCTGGAGCTGACGCTGCGCGCGCTGTTCAACGAGGAACTGGGCGTCGTGCTGCAGGTGCCGCGCGCGCGCCGCGACGCGGTGATCGGCGTGCTGCGCCGCCACGGCCTCGGGCGGATCAGCCACTCGATCGGCAGCACCCGGCCCGACCGCCGGATCGAGGTCTGGCGCGACGCGCGCCGCGTGTTCGGCGCGCCGATCCGCGATCTGCAGCAGGCCTGGGACGAGGTGAGTTGGCGGATCGCGCGCGAACGCGACCACCCGGACGGCGCCGATGCCGAGCATGCGGCGGCCGGCGCCGACGATGACGGCGGGCTGCACCTGCACTTGAGCTTCGACCCGGGCGAGGCGCCGGCCGTGCACCGCCGCCGGCCGCAGGCCGCGATCCTGCGCGAGCAGGGCGTCAACAGCCATGTCGAGCTCAGCCGCGCGATGGCCGCCGCCGGCTTCGACGCCTTCGACGTGCACATGAGCGACCTGCAGGCCGGCCGTGCGCGCCTCGACCAGTTCCAGGCCTTCGTCGCCGGCGGCGGTTTCTCCTACGGCGACACGCTCGGCGCCGGCGAGGGCTGGGCGCGCTCGATCCTGTTCAACCCGAAGCTGGCCGAACAGTTCGCCGCGTTCTTCGCGCGCCCCGACACGCTCGCGCTGGGCGTGTGCAACGGCTGCCAGATGATGGCGGCCCTGAGCGTGCTGATCCCCGGCGCGCAAGCCTGGCCGGCGTTCACCCGCAACAAGAGCGAGCAGTTCGAGGCGCGGCTGTCGCAGGTGGAGATCCTCGACAGCCCGAGCCTGTTCTTCAGCGGCATGGCCGGCAGCCGCATCCCGATCGCGGTGGCGCATGGCGAGGGCTATGCCGACTTCGCGCGCCGCGGCGACGCGGCTGCGGTGCGGCGCGCGATGCGCTTCGTCGACCACGCGGGGCGGCCGACCGAAGCCTACCCGGCCAACCCGAACGGCAGCCCCGACGGATTGACCGCGGTGACCACGCCCGACGGCCGCTTCACTGCGCTGATGCCGCACCCGGAGCGCGTGGTGCGCAACCTGCAGATGAGCTGGACCACCGGCGCCGCCGATGCCGCGAGCCCCTGGATGCGGATGTTCCACAACGCGCGGCGCGCGCTGGGCGATTGAGCCCTCCGCGATGCCCGCCGCGCGCGTAGCATCGCGGTCGCCCACAGCTCAGGAGGAACCCACCGTGCGCATTCCCGTTGTCTTGACCCTCGCGCTGGCCGCGGCAGCCGCGCACGCGCAGCAGCCCGGCCCCGACCACTTCCGTGCGCGTACCGCTGCCGACCTGGCAAGGCTGTGCAGCACCGCCGCGGGGCAGCCCGACCAGGCGTCGGCCGTCGCCTTCTGCCATGGCGTGCTCGCAGGCGCCTACGGCTACTACGACGTGTCCGTGGCGGCGGCCGACCGCTTCGTCTGCCTGCCCAACCCGGGCCCGACGCGCAGCCAGATCGCCAGCGGCTTCGTCAGCTGGCTCAAGGCGCGGCCGCAGTACAACGACGGGCAGGCCGTCGACGTGCTGTTCCGCTACGCCGGCGAGACCTTCCCGTGCAAGCGCTGAGCCCCGCAACAGGAGCCTGAAGACATGGAACGCAACCTGATCATCGCCGCGGCGCTGGCCGGCGGCATCGCGCTCGGCGGCTGCACCAACATGAGCCAGAGCGAACAGGCCACCCTGAGCGGCGGCGCGATCGGCACCGCCGCCGGCGTTGCGGTCGGCGCGATCACCGGCGATTGGGCCTGGGCGGCCGGCGGCGCCGCCATCGGCGCGGCCACCGGCTATCTGGTCGACCGCGAGCGGCAGAAGCAGCAGGCGGCCGAGCAGGCGGCCTACGAGCGCGGCGTGCAGACCGGCAAGCAACAGGCGCAGCAGCCGAAATAGGCGCCCGCTGCGGCCGGGCGCCGCCTGTTCGCCGGGCGGCGCGTCGCTTGGGGCGGCCGGCGAGGGCCGGCCTGGGCGGCGCTGTCAGCCGCCGTCGCCGGCCGCACCCGCCGGGGCGGCTGCATCCGGCGCGATCACGCGCGTGAACGGCGCGAGCAACTGCACCAGTTGCCCATAGATCCGCGGGTTGCCGGCCACCACTTCGCGCTGGTGCAGGAAGTCGGCGTCGCCGCTGTAGTTGCCGATCAGCCCGCCGGCTTCGGTGACCAGCAGCGAGCCGGCGGCGACGTCCCAGGGCTGCAGGCCGGTCTCGAAGAAGCCGTCGTACCAGCCGGCGGCCACGTAGCACAGGTCCAGCGCCGCGGCGCCGGGGCGGCGCAGACCCGCGCAGTGCTGCATCACCTGTTCGAAGATCTTCAGGTAGCGCTGGAAGTTGTCGCCCTTGCGGAACGGAAAGCCGGTGCCGATCAGCGCTTCGGCCAGCCGGGTGCGCTTGCTGACGCGCAGCCGCCGGTCGTTCAGGAACGCGCCGCGGCCCTTGGACGCATAGAACAGGTCGTTGCGCGCCGGGTCGTACACGACCGCCTGCTGCACCTGGCCGCGGTGCGCGAGCGCGATCGACACCGCGTAGGTCGGCAGGCCGTGGATGAAGTTGGTAGTGCCGTCCAGCGGATCGATGATCCACTGGTAGTCGCTCTTCGCCGCGCCGCGCGTACGGCCCGATTCCTCGGCCAGGATCGAATGGCCGGGATAGGCCTCGAGCAGCGTGTCGATGATCGCGCGCTCGCTGGCGTGGTCGACCTCGGTGACGAAGTCGTTCGGGTTCTTGGTGTGGACCTGCAGCCGCTCGATGTCGAGCGCGGCGCGGTTGATGATCGCGCCGGCCGCGCGTGCCGCCTTGACGGCGATGTTGAGCATCGGATGCAGGTTCTGGGACATGGCGGGCCGTCGGGGGCGCAGGCGCTGGCGGGGGGAAAGAACGGCGGCGGCGACAATGTCGCGGCGCGAAGTGCGAATTTTAGCTGCCGATGCCCGCCGCAACCCCACCGCAGGAGCCTGCGCCGGCCGCGCCGCCGCCGGGCGGCGGTACGCGCTTCGTGCTCGTCGGCACCAGCCATGCCGGCAACGTCGGCGCGGCCGCGCGCGCGATCAAGGTGATGGGCTTCTCCGATCTGGTGCTGGTGCAGCCGCGTTTCGCCGACGTGCTGGTGCGCGCCGAAACGCTGGCGATGGCCAGCGGCGCGGCCGACGTACTGGCGCGCGCCCGCGTGGCGGCAACGCTGGCCGATGCGCTGGCCGGCGCGCAGCAGGTGTGCGCGACCGCGATGACGCCGCGCGACTTCGGCCCGCCGACGCGCGCGCCGCGCGACCACTTGCCGGCGCTGGCCGCCGGCGCCGCCAGCGTGGCCTTCGTCTTCGGCCCCGAGCGCGTGGGCCTGGACAACGACGCGGTCTACCGCTGCCACACCTGCCTGAGCATCCCGACCGACCCGCGCTACGGTTCGCTGAACCTGGCGCAGGCGGTGCAGCTGATCGCCTACGAGTGGCGCCAGGCGCTCGGCGGCTTCGCGGTGCAGCCGCGCACCGCCGATCCGGTGCTGGCCGACGCGGCGGCGGTGCAGGGCGCACTCGCGCACTGGCAGCGGGTGCTCGTGGACATCGGCTTCCTGGATCCGGCGGCACCGAAGAAGTTGATGCCGCGGCTGAACCAGTTGCTCAACCGCGCGCAGCTCAGCCGCGAAGAGGTGCACATCCTGCGCGGCATCGCGCGCGCCGTCGAGCCGCGCGGCCGCAGCCGCGACGGCGGCTGACGGGTGCGGCCGGCGCGCCGACAGCGGCGGGCGGTGGCCCTTGCGGCCGCGCCGCGATCGAGGCCGGCGCGGGTGCGGCCGGCGTGGGCGCATGGCGGCGCATACACTGAGGGGCCGAACCGAACCAGACCGGCCCGTCCCATGTTCAGCCGCCTGCGCGAAGACATCGCCTGCATCCTCGAGCGCGACCCTGCCGCACGCTCGACCTGGGAGGTGCTGACCTGCTATCCGGGGCTGCATGCGCTGCAGCTGCACCGCCTGGCCCATTGGTGCTGGACCCGCGGGCTGCGCTGGACCGGGCGCTTCGTGTCGCACCTGGCGCGCTGGCTGACCGGCATCGAGATCCACCCCGGTGCGGTGATCGGCCGGCGCGTGTTCATCGACCACGGCATGGGCATCGTGATCGGCGAGACCGCCGAGATCGGCGACGAGTGCACGATCTACCAGGGCGTGACGCTCGGCGGCACCAGCCTGTACAAGGGCGTCAAGCGCCATCCGACGCTGGGCCGCGGCGTGGTGGTGTCGGCCGGCGCCAAGGTGCTCGGCGGCTTCACCGTCGGCGACGGGGCGCGCGTGGGCTCCAACGCGGTGCTGCTCAAGCCGGTGCCGCAGGGGGCGACCGCAGTCGGCATCCCGGCGCGCATCATCGAGGCCGAGGCAGACGCGGCGCGCGAGATGGCATCGGCGCGGATGGGCTTTTCGGCCTACGGCGTGACGCAGGGCGACGACCCGGTGTCGCTGGCGATGCGCGGGCTGATCGACAGCGCGTCGTCGCAGGAGCACCAGATCGCGCTGCTGTGGCAGGCGATCGAGCGGCTGTCCGCCGGTGCACGCGAGCTGCCGCTGCGCGAATGCGTGCCGCAGGATGCGCACACCACCGAGCGCTTCGACGCCGAGAGCCTGAACCGCCTGGTGAAGTGAGCGGCGCGGCGGGCGGCGGCTTGCGCACCCGCGGCGCGCACGCCGTCGCTCACGCATGCGGCCTGCCGCGGCCGCCGTTCAGGCGCGCGGCGCGCGCAACGCGCTCTTGGGCCTGAAGGCCTTGCACACCGACGGGTCGGTCTCGAGGTAGGGCCCGCCGATCAGGTCGATGCAATAGGGCACGGCGGCGAAGATGCCCGGCACCGGCGGCGTCTGCCCCGGCAGGCCCTGCAGCGTCTCGGCGATGGCCTTCGGCTGCCCGGGCAGGTTGATGATCAGCGCGCGGCCGCGGATCACCGCCACCTGGCGCGACAGGATCGCCGTGGGCACGAAGGCCAGGCTGATCTGGCGCATCTGCTCGCCGAAGCCGGGCATCGGCTTGTGCGCGACCGCCAGCGTGGCTTCGGGCGTGACGTCGCGCGGCGCCGGACCGGTGCCGCCGGTGGTCAGCACCAGGTCGCAGCCGGCGGTGTCGACCAGCTCGATCAGCGTCGCGCGGATCGTCGGCTCGTCGTCGGCGATCAGCCGCGGCTCCCACTGCACCGGGTTGCGCAGCGCGCGGCCGAGCCAATCCTGCAGCGCGGGGATGCCCTGGTCGGCATAGACGCCGCTGGATGCGCGGTCGCTGGTGGCGACCAGGCCGATGCGCACGGGGTCGAGGTCGTCGTCCATCACGGTGTCCCGGGTTCGGTGGCGGGTGCTGCGCCGCGCTCGTCGTCCGGCACAACGCCGTCGCCGCCGACATCGTCGAGCTCGCGGCGAAGCAGTTGATACAGCTCGCGGAAGGCGCGCGGATTGCGGTCGCCCGCAGGCTGCACAGCCGCCTGGCGCGCGCTGCGCAGCAGCCGGCGCAGTTGCGCGGCGTCGGTGGCCGGGTGCAGCTGCAGCCATTCGGTCAATGCGGCGTCGTCGGCCAGCAGCCGCCGGCGCCACTGCTCGGCCTGGTGCAGCCGCAGCGTGTCCTGCGCCGCCCCCAGCCGGGACGCTGCGACCGCGTCGCGCAGCGGTTCGGGGTCGACCGCGCGCATCAGCTTGCCCACGTACTGCAGCTGGCGCCGCCGGCCCTCGTGGCTGCGCGTGCGCCGGTATTCGCGCAGCGCATCGGCCAGCCCCTCGGGCAGCTCGAGGCGGGCCAGCCGCTCGTCCGGCAAGGCGGCGAGCGCCTCACCCAGGTGCTGCAGTTCGTGCGAGTCGCGCTTGCGCTGCGTCTTGCTCGGCGCGGCGGCGTCGTTCGGATCGGGGTCGGCGGGTTCGGGGCTGCGGCGCATCGGGTGCGGGTCGGCGGACGGCAACGGGAGCGTCGCTATCATAGGTTTCCCCCGTCAAGGCGGCCCGCGGGCCGCGCACACCATGCCCCGATCCGCTGCCGACCACGGTTTTGCCTACGCCCAGGAGCAGTTCCAGCAGATCGTCGAGGACTGCCTGCGCCTGGCGCGCGAAGCCGGGGCGAGCGACGCCGCGGTCGAGGTGTCCGAAGGGGCCGGCCTGTCGGTGTCGGTGCGCATGGGCGAGCTGGAAAACGTCGAGCGCAACCGCGACAAATCGGTGGGCATCACGGTGTACGTGGGCCAGCGCCGCGGCAACGCCAGCAGCTCCGATTTTTCGCCGGGCTCGCTGCAACAGATGGTGCGTGCAGCCTACGACATCGCGCGCTTCACGGCGCAAGACCCGGCCGCGGGCCTGCCCGACGCGGCCGACCTCGCCAACGCGGCCGAAGCGGCGCGCGATCTGGACTTGTTCCACCCGTGGGACATCGACGCTGCCGATGCCGCCGAACTGGCGCGCCGCTGCGAGGCCGCGGCGCTGGCCACCGACCGGCGCATCACCAATTCCGAAGGCGCGGCGGTGTCGGCGCAGCAGTCGCACTTCCGGGCCGGCAACACTCTCGGCTTCCGCGGCGGCTATGCGAGTTCGCGCCACTCGTTGTCGGTCGCGCCGATCGCCGGCCGCGGCGCCGACATGCAGCGCGACGCCTGGTACAGCTCGATGCGCAACGCCGCCGAGCTGGCTGCGCCCGAAGCGGTGGGCCGCTACGCCGCCGAGCGTGCGCTCGCGCGCCTGAAGGCGCGCAAGGTGGCGACCTGCGAGGTGCCGGTGCTGTTCGAGGCGCCGGTGGCCGGCGGCCTGCTCGGCGCCTACGTGCAGGCCACCAGCGGCGGGTCGCTGTACCGCAAGGCGAGCTTCCTGCCCGACAGCCTGGGCCGCCAGGTGCTGGCCGACCATCTGGACATCGATGAAGACCCGCATCGGCTGCGCGGCAAGGCCAGTGCGCCTTTCGACGACGAAGGCGTGCGCACCGCGGCGCGCCGGGTGGTCGAGGGCGGCGTCGTGTGCAGCTACTTCCTGTCGAGCTATTCGGCGCGCAAGCTGGGGCTGCGCACCACCGGTCACGCCGGCGGCACCCAGAACCTGGTGCTGAGCAGCCGCCAGACCGCGCCTGGCGACGACCTGGACGCGATGCTGCGGCGGCTGCACCGAGGCCTGTTCGTGACCGAGCTGATGGGCCAGGGCGTGAACTACGTGACCGGCGACTATTCGCGCGGTGCGGCCGGCTTCTGGGTCGAGGGCGGGCGCATCGCGTTCCCGGTGCAGGAGGTGACGATCGCCGGCAACCTGAAGCAGATGCTGCGCGACATCGTCGCCATCGGCGCCGACGCCTATACGCAGGGCGCGAAGACCACCGGCTCGGTGCTGGTGGCCGGCATGACGCTGGCCGGCAGCTGACCCGTGCCGGCCGCGACAGGCCGGCACTGGCCGCATTGGCCGCCATCACTGGCCGCCACGGGCCGGCGCGCGGTGTCCCGGGCGAATCGCGGGTGCCAGCCGCGCCGTCGGACGGCGAGCCGGAGTGGCCTCTACCCCAGCGCCTGTGCTGCGAAGTACAGCTTGGTCGAGCGCGCGCCCGAGCGGCAGAACAACAGCAGCGGGCGCGGCAGCTCGGCCGCCAGCGCGGCGAAGGCGGCGATCTCTTCGGGCGACTGGTAGTTGCCGGCCACCGGCAGGTAGCGGTAGACGAGCCCGGCTGCGATCGCCGCGGCCTCGATCCGGGCGCTCGTGGGTTGATCAGCGCCGCCTTCGAAATCGGGCCGGTTGTTGACCACGCTGCGGAATCCCTGGCGCGCGACTTCGGCCATCGCGTCGGGCGTGAGCTGCGGCGCGACGCAGATGTCGGCCGCGATCGGCGAAACGGTGAGGCTCATGGCTGCGGCGAATCGGCGCTCAAGCCGCGAGGCTGCGCTTGACGGCGGCCGACACGCGCGCCATCTCGGCCTGTGCGCCCAGCCTCGCCTTGGCCGCGGCCATGACCCGGCCCATGTCGGCCGGGCCGCCGGCGCCGAGCTCGGCGACCAGCGCGCGCACCGCGGCGTCGATCGCGGCGTCGTCCAGCCGCGGCGGCAGGTAGGCGCCGAGCACCTCGATCTCGCCCTGCTCCTTGTCGGCCAGGTCGTCGCGTCCGGCGCCGCGGAAGGCCTGCACCGAATCGCGCCGCTGCTTGATCAGCTTGTCGACGATGCCGACCACGGCGGCGTCGTCGAGTTCGATGCGCTCGTCGACTTCGCGCTGCTTGCACGCGGCCAGCAGCAGCCGGATCGCCGACAGGCGCGGCGCATCGCGGCTGCGCATCGCGTCCTTCATGTCGGCGGTGATGCGGTCCTTCAGGCTCATGGGGGCGGGCTCGGGTTGCAGGCCAGAACGCAGCGAGCCCGCCGCGGCAATGCCGGCGGGCTCGTGCGGACGCGGTTCGTGCGCGCGGCTCAGTACAGCTTCTTGGGCAGCTGCATGCTGCGCACGCGCTTGAAGTGGCGCTTGACCGCGGCTGCCTTCTTGCGCTTGCGCTCGGAGGTGGGCTTCTCGTAGAACTCGCGCGCCCGCAGTTCGGTCAGCAGCCCGAGCTTTTCGATGGTGCGCTTGAAGCGTCGCAGCGCGACGTCGAAAGGCTCGTTCTCTTTTACGCGGATCGTGGTCATGAAGTCTCGGGCTTGGTGGGGTACGTGGCGGGGCGGGTCCAGGTCCTGGCCGCATGCGCCGCCGCCGCGCTGCTGCGGACCATCGCCCGTTGCTTCCGATGCGGCAGGCTTGCTCCGGTCAGCTAACCGAGCATTATAGCGGTGAGGCCGCACATGCGCCACGCCGGCAGGCACGAGCCGCGGGTTGCGGGCCCCCTGCGGCCTGCGCGGAGCTTCGAGCTAGGGAGAAGGCCGCCAGCAGGCGGCTGGTTTCACGCCTGTGGGCGGGTGATCCAGCCGCACAATGCACGCTGCCCGCCCGCACTGCGCCGGCACTTCCTGCGACAGCCGCCAGCCCGCCCATGCCCGAACCGAACGACGCCGCCGACCCAGCCGCAGTGCCGGCCGACGCACTGGCTGCGCTGTGCTGCGGCTGGGCCGAGCGCCAGGGGCTGCTGCTGGCCGTGAAGGACGCGGGCGACGGCCGCTACCGTTACGTCAATGACGCGATGGCGCGTCTGCTGGGCCGCCCGCCCGGCGCGATCGTCGGCCGAACCGACGCCGAACTCGTCGAGCCGGCTTTGGCGACCGCCTGGCGGGCCGCAGAGCAGACCACGCTCGCCCAGCACCGGCCGCAGTCCAGCGAGCACCGTTTCGAGCGGGCCGGCCAGCGGCACGACTACCTGGTGTTGCGCGTGGCGGCGCCCGGTGCCGAAGGCGGGCCCGAGCTGATCTGCAGCTTGTGGGCCGACCAGGCGCCGCTGCGGCAGCGCGATGGGCAGTTGCGCGCCGCGCTGGAGCAACTCGAGCAGCAGCAGCGCGCCAACGAAGCGCTGCGGCTCGAGCTGGCCGATCAGGGGATGCGCGACGCCGCGACGGGCCTGTACACGCGCTCGCGCTTCGACGACCACCTGCGCCGCGAACTCGACCTGTCGGCACGCGAGCACCGTGAGTTCGCGATGGTGCTGATCGAGATCGATCCTTACGGCGATCGGCTGCAGGCGCTGGGCGCTGCGGGCCAGGCGCGGATCCTCGAGGCGATGGGCCGGCTGCTGCGCGGCAACACGCGTGCGATGGACGCGGCCTGCCGCCTCGACGCGCGCCGCTTCGGCGTGCTGCTGTCGGGCGTCGGCCTGGCGACCGCGCATGCACGCATGGAAGGGCTGCGGCGGCAATGCGCGGCGCAGATCGTGGTGCACGACGGCGAGGAGCTGGGCTTCAGCGTGTCGATGGGCGTGGCCAGCTACCCGCACACCGCCGGCTCGCCGGAGGAACTCCTCGCGGCCTGCGAGGGCGCGCTCGCCGAGGCGCAGCGCCGCGGCGGCAACCACCTGAGGTTGGCCGGCATCCGCTTCGAGCCGAAGTGAACGTCCCCGGCGTCGTGAAGCGCCCGGATCGGCGCGAGGGTGCGCTGGTAGTCCGGGGCAGCGCGCTGCCGGCCCGGGTGCCGGAATCCCCGCTGCGTGCAGCCGGCCGGCTGCGTGCTCAGCGGCCGAGCAGCGCCAGCACCGCCTGCCACTCGCCGGGCGCGACCGGCGTGATCGACAACCGGTTGCCCGGCGCCAGCACGCGCATCCCCGCCAGCGCCGGCACGCCGCGCATCTCGCGCAGCGGCAGCAGCCGCGTCTTGCGCTCGAGCGTGACGTCGACCTGCACCCAGCGCGGCTTGGCCGGCGTGGCCTTGGGGTCGAAGTAGCCGCTGGCCGGATCGAACTGCGTGGTGTCGGGCAGCGCCGGCCCGCTGATGCGCGCGAGGCCGGCCACGCCGGGCTCGGCGCAGGACGAGTGATAGAACAGCACGCCGTCGCCGACCTGCATCTCGTCGCGCATGAAGTTGCGCGCCTGGTAGTTGCGCACGCCGGTCCACGGCAGGGTGCGCGCGGGCGCGGCCGCGAGGTCGTCGATCGAAGCCTCGGCGGGCTCGCTCTTCATCAGCCAGTAGCGCGGCATCGCGGGCGGCAGGGCTCGGGGTGAAGGTGTCCGCCGCGTACCGGGAGCCGCATTCCCGAACCCTCAGGGAAGTTCAGGTGGGCGAGGTCAGCGAGGCATCGGGTTCGTCTGACGCGAGACGATCACACCAACCAGGCGATGTTCCAAGCCCTTGCTCAACGAGCATCGGTTCAGGGAAATCTAGACTCCCGCGAACGCAACGGACGCGGCCATTCTAGGCCCGGGGCGGTGCCGCCCGCGTGGTGCTTGTCACAGCAACTGGCCGTCGCGGCCGAGCGCGGCCTCGACGCGCCGGACCAACTGGTCGATGCGGGCATCGTCGGTGCCGGCATCGGGGATCCCGGCGCCTCGAGGGGCTTCCGCGGACGGCGCCGGCCGCCCCGCCAATTGATAGGCCAGGTTCAGCGCAGCCAGCACGGCCATGCGCTCGCGCGCCTTGACCTTGCCCGCGTCGCGGATCGCGCTCATTTCGCGGTCGACCGCGGCCACCGCCGCGTGCAGCTGCGCTTCGCCGCCTTCGGGGCAGCGCAGCAGGTAGCTCTGCCCCAGGATCGTGACCTCGACCTGCTTCATGCGCCGCCCCCGTTGCTGCCGCGCTCCGGCAGGCGTTCGAGCAGCACGTCGATGCGCGCGCGCGCCGCGGCCAGCCGCGAGCGCAGGCTGTCGCGCTCGGCGGCCAGCGCCGTCAGCTGCTGCTCGAGCAGCCCGTTCGTGCGCTGCAACTCCTCGTGCCGCAGCACGAGGCGTTCGATGCGTTCGGCGAGGTCGTCGATCTTGGACATGGCACGGCCGGCGATTGTAGGTGCGCGCCCCGGCGGGGCCGGCGGCGATCAGCGCGGCTCGTCCTGGGGCGAGTCGCAATCGGCGCGCACCGCGCACTCGCGGCAATGCGGCCGGCGTGCGGTGCAGACATAGCGGCCGTGCAAGATCAGCCAGTGATGCGCATCGGTGCGGTAGCGCGGCGGCACCCGCGCCTCGAGCCCGGCCTCCACCGCCAGCGGCGTGCGCCCCGGCGCCAGGCCGGTGCGGTTGGCGACGCGGAACACGTGGGTGTCCACCGCGAAGGTCGGCTCGCCGAAGGCCACGTTCAGCACCACGTTGGCGGTCTTGCGGCCGACGCCGGGCAGCCGCTCCAGCGCCGCGCGCGAACGCGGCACCCGGCCGCCATGCTCGCGCACCAGGATGTCGCAGGTCGCGATCAGGTTGCGCGCCTTGCTGCGGTACAGGCCGATCGTGCGGATGTAGGGCTCGAGCCCCTCGACGCCCAGCGCGAGCATGCGCTGCGGCGTGCCGGCGACCGGGAACAGCCGACGGGTGGCGCGGTTGACACTGGCGTCGGTGGCTTGCGCCGACAGCAGCACCGCGGCGAGCAGTTCGAACACGCTGGTGTATTCCAGCTCGCTCAGCGGCTGCGGGTTCGCGGCCTGCAGCGTCGCGAAGAAGTGCTCGACCTGGGCTTCGTTCATGGCGTGCCGCGGCCGGCATCGGCGAGCGCGGCGCGCTGCTTGCGGGCACGCGCCACGGCGGCGTCGATGGCCGCGCGGTCGGGTAGCGGCGCGCCGGTCGGGGCCGGCGGCGCCTGTGCCGCCAACTCGGCGAGCTTGGTGCGCGCCGATGCGGCCAGCCGCTCGTCGTGCACGCGCCGTTCGCGCTCGGCGCGCAGGCGGTGCAGGGCGTAGCGCTCGCGTGCGGTGTCGGCCTGCGCAGCGCTCCACGCGGCCCAGCCGGTGCGCGTGCCGGTGGCCGGCACCAGCGCGATGCAGTCCACCGGGCAAGGGGCCACGCACAGCTCGCAGCCGGTGCACAGCTCGGCGATCACGGTGTGCATCCGCTTCGGCGCGCCGACGATGCAATCCACCGGGCATGCCTGGATGCACAGCGTGCAGCCGATGCACCCGCTCTCGTCGATCACCGCCAGCAGGCGCGGGCCTTCGCAGCCATGCGCCGCGTCCAGCGGCAGCGCAGGCCTGCCGGTGATGGCCGCCAGGCGCTCGACGCCTTCGGCGCCGCCGGGCGCGCAGCGGTTGATCGGGGCCTCGCCGGCGGCGATCGCTTCGGCGTAGCTGCGGCAATCCGCCCAACCGCAGCGCGTGCACTGCGTCTGCGGCAGTGCCGCGTCGATCGCGGCGGCATCCGGGGCGGCAAGGCGGCTCACCGCCCGATCATGCCTCAGCGCGCGCGGCCCTTGCGGACGGGGACGCTGCGGTGCGTGCGCGCCGGTGCTGCCTGGGGCGAGCGCACCGCGCCCAGCATGCGCGGGGTCGGCCGGTCGTAGGCGGCAATGAATTCGCGCAGGTGCGGATAGACGATCTCGCGCCAGCGCCGGCCCGAGAAGATGCCGTAGTGGCCGGCGCCTTCCACGTCGTAGTGGAAGTGCCGCTCCGGCACGATGCCGGTGCACAGCTCGTGCGCGGCGCTGGTCTGGCCGGCGCCGGAGATGTCGTCGAGTTCGCCCTCGATCGTCAGCAGCGCGGTGTCGCGGATGTCCTGCGGCCGCACCGGCGCGCCGTCCACCACCCAGGTGCCGTTGACCAGCGCGTAGTCCTGGAACACGGTCTTGATCGTGTCCAGGTAGTACTCGGCCGGCATGTCGAGCACCGCGTTGTATTCGTCGTAGAAGCTGCGGTGCGCGCCGGCGTTTTCCTGGTCGCCGCGCACCAGGTCGAGGAAGAAGTCGTAGTGCGACTTCAGGTGCCGGTCGGGGTTCATCGCGACGAAGCCGGTGTGCTGCAGGAAGCCCGGATACACGCGCCGGCCGGCACCGGGATAGTTCGGCGGCACGCGATAGATCACGTTGGCCTCGAACCATTCATGGCTCTTGTTGGCGGCCAGGTTGTTGACCGAAGTCGGGCTGCGGCTCGCATCGATCGGCCCGCCCATCATCGTCATCGAGCGCGGCGTCGGCTCGCCGGCCGAGGCCATCAGCGACACGGCGGCCAGCACCGGCACCGTCGGCTGGCACACCGAGATCACGTGCGCGTCGGGCCCGACCAGGCGCAGGAATTCCTGCACGTAGGCCACGTAGTCGGCCAGGCGGAATTCGCCGGCCTGCGCCGGCACCATGCGCGCGTCGATCCAGTCGGTCAGGAAGACCTTGTGGTCCTGGAGCAGGCTCTTGACCGTGTCGCGCAGCAGCGTCGAGTGGTGGCCCGACAGCGGCGCGACCACCAGGACGGTGGGCTGCGACTTCATCGTCTCCAGCGCGGTCGGGTTGTCGGTGAAGCGCTTGAAGCGCACCAGCCGGCAGAAGGGCTTTTGCAGCGGCACCTGCAGCTGCACCGCGACCTCGACGCCGCCCACCGGCGCGCCGGTGATGCCGAACTCGGGCTTCTCGTAGTCCTTGGCCAGCCGGTGCATCAGGCCCAGCGCCGCCGACCAGCGCTGCGACATCGGCAGGTGCGCAAAAGGCGACAGCGGGTGGTTGTACAGCTTGGCCGATGCGCTCGCGAATTCGGCGAAAGGGGCCATCAGCGCGCGCTGGGTTTCGTACCACTGGTAGAGCATGGTCGGCGATCTCGGGTCGGGTGAGGCTGGCGTGCATCGGCGCAGGGCCGTCCGGGCCATGCGCATGGTGCAACGCACCATTATCGGACCAAGTCAAGATTGGCGTGGTGCCTTCCGGGGCAAAACCGTGAGCTCCCGGGCAAACACCAAGCCACGGTGTCGCCTCGGTGACGCCGTGGGCGCCGGGCTGCCGGCGGCGGCCGGCAGCCCGGCCGGCCGCGAAGATCCTCAGGCGACCTGGGCGATCGCCTCGACGACCGGACCGAGGTTGCGCTCGTTGAGCGCGGCCACGCAGATGCGGCCGGAGTCCAGCCCGTAGACGCCGAACTCGTTGCGCAGGCGCTGCATCTGGGCCGCGCTCAGGCCCGAATAGCTGAACATGCCCTTTTGCTGCAGGATGAAGCCCATGTCGCGCTGCAGCCCCGCGGCGGCCAGGTGCTGCACCAGCAGCGCGCGCATGTGCTTGATGCGCTCGCGCATGCCGCCGAGTTCATCCTCCCACTGCCGGCGCAGCGCCGGCGTGGCCAGCACGGTGGCAACCAGTTGCGCGCCGTGCGTCGGCGGGTTGGAGTAGTTGGTGCGGATCAGCACCTTCAGCCGCGACAGCACGCGCGCCGCCTCGTCGCGGTCGGCGCAGACCGCGCTCAAGGCGCCGACGCGCTCGCCGTACAGCGAGAAACTCTTCGAGAACGAGGTCGCGACCAGGAAGTCGACGCCCGCGGCCAGGAACTGCTGCACCACGGCGCCGTCCTCGGCGATGCCGTCGCCGAAGCCCTGGTAGGCCATGTCGAGGAAGGCGACGAGGCCGCGCGCCTTGACCGCCTGCACCACCTGGGCCCATTGCGCGGGCAGCAGATCGCAGCCGGTGGGGTTGTGGCAGCACGCATGCAGCACGACCACCGTGCCGGCCGGCGCCGCAGCGAGCGCGGCGAGCATCGCGTCGAAGCGCACGCCGTGGCTTGCCGCGTCGTAGTACGGATAGGCCTCGACCGTGAAGCCGGCCTGGGTGAACAGCGCGCGGTGGTTCTCCCAGCTCGGGTCGCTGATCAGCACCCTGGCGCGCGGGTTCAGGCCGTGGAGGAAGTCGGCGCCGACCTTGAGCCCGCCGGTGCCGCCGAGGGTTTGCACCGTGGCGACGCGGCCGGCGCCGAGCGCGGCGCTGTCGGCGCCGAAGACCAGTTCCTGCACCGCGCGGTCGTAGGCGGCGATGCCGTCGATCGGCAGGTAGCCCTTCGGCTTGGGCGCCGCGGCCAGCTGCTGCTCGGCGGCGAGCACGCACTGCAGGATCGGCAGCTTGCCGTGCTCGTCGAGGTACACGCCGACGCCGAGGTTGACCTTGGCCGGGTTCGGGTCGGCGTTGAAGGCCTCGGTCATGCCGAGGATCGGGTCGCGCGGGGCGAGTTCGACGGAGGCGAAGAGCGACATCGGGAAGCCCTGGATCGGTGGCTCGGGCCCGGCAGGACGGCGGGCCGGCGGCGGGCGCCGCACTGCGCTAACCTGCTCGGTTTGCGCAGCCGAATTCTAGCGGGAGGGGTCATGGCCGATCTGACCGAGGTGACGCGTGCCGCCGACGCGGCGGCCGCCGCGCGCGGCGAGTTCGTCGCGTTCCCGGGTTCGCCGTTCCAGCTGTTCCAGCCGTACCCCCCGGCCGGCGACCAGCCGGAGGCGATCGCGCGCCTGGTCGAGGGCGTGAACGACGGCCTGGCCTTCCAGACGCTGCTCGGCGTGACCGGCTCGGGCAAGACCTTCACGATGGCGAACGTCATCGCCCGGCTCGGCCGGCCGGCGATCGTGTTCGCGCCGAACAAGACGCTGGCCGCGCAGCTGTACAGCGAGTTCCGCGAGTTCTTCCCGAAGAACGCGGTCGAGTACTTCGTCAGCTACTACGACTACTACCAGCCCGAGGCCTACGTGCCGCAGCGCGACCTGTTCATCGAGAAGGACAGCTCGATCAACGAACACATCGAGCAGATGCGGCTGAGTGCGACCAAGAGCCTGCTGGAGCGGCGCGACGTGGTCATCGTCGCCAGCGTCAGCGCGATCTACGGCATCGGCAATCCGCAGGACTACCACCGCATGGTGATGACGCTGCGCGTGGGCGACAAGCTGGGCCAGCGCGACGTGATCGCGCAGCTGGTGCGCATGCAGTACCAGCGCAACGAGACCGACTTCGCGCGCGGTACCTTCCGCGTTCGCGGCGACACCATCGACGTCTTCCCGGCCGAACATTCGGAGCTGGCGCTGCGCATCGAGCTGTTCGACGACGAGGTCGAGGGCCTGCAACTGCTGGACCCGCTCACCGGCCGCATCCGGCAGAAGATCCCGCGCTTCACCGTCTACCCGAGCAGCCACTACGTGACGCCGCGCGACCGCGTGCTCGCCGCCATCGACACCATCAAGCAGGAGCTGCGCGAGCGCCTGGACGAGCTGGTCAAGGACGGCAAGCTGGTGGAGGCGCAGCGCCTGGAGCAGCGCACCCGCTTCGACCTGGAGATGCTGCAGGAGGTGGGCCACTGCAAGGGCATCGAGAACTACACCCGCCACCTGAGCGGCGCCGCGCCCGGCGAACCGCCGGCGACGCTGGTGGACTATCTGCCGGCCGATACGGTGATGTTCCTCGACGAGAGCCACGTCCTGATCGGCCAGTTCGGCGGCATGTTCAACGGCGACCGCGCGCGCAAGACGGTGCTGGTGCAGTACGGCTTCCGCCTGCCCAGCGCGCTGGACAACCGGCCGCTGAAGTTCGAGGAGTTCGAGCGCAAGATGCGCCAGGCGGTGTTCGTGTCGGCGACGCCGGCCGACTACGAAGAGCAGCACGCCGGCCAGGTGGTGGAGCAACTGGTGCGGCCGACCGGCCTGGTCGACCCGGAGGTCGTCGTGCGCCCGGCCGCCACGCAGGTGGACGACGTGCTGCAGGAGATCCGCGACTGCGTGCAGCGCGGCGAGCGCGTGCTCATCACCACGCTGACCAAGCGCATGGCCGAGCAGCTGACCGAGTACCTGGCCGACAACGGCGTCAAGGTGCGCTACCTGCACTCGGACGTCGATACCGTCGAGCGCGTGGAGATCATCCGCGACCTGCGTCTGGGGCAATTCGACGTGCTGGTGGGCATCAACCTGCTGCGCGAGGGGCTCGACATTCCCGAGGTCAGCCTGGTCGCGATCCTCGATGCCGACAAGGAAGGCTTCCTGCGCTCGGAGCGCTCGCTGATCCAGACGATCGGCCGCGCCGCGCGCCACCTGAACGGCCGCGCGATCCTGTACGCCGACCGGGTGACCGACTCGATGCAGCGCGCGCTCGGCGAAACCAACCGGCGCCGCGACAAGCAGACCGCGCACAACGCGCAGCACGGCATCACGCCGCGCAGCGTGGCCAAGCAGGTGCGCGAGCTGATCGACGGCGTGGTCTCCGACAAGACGGCGCGCGACGACCTGAAGGCCGCCCAGGCGGCGGCCGAGGTCGAGGGCTTGAGCGAGAAGGACCTGGGCAAGCGCATCAAGCTGCTGGAAAAGCAGATGCTCGAGCACGCGCGCAACCTGGAGTTCGAAAAGGCAGCGCGCGTGCGCGACCAGCTGGCGTTGCTGCGCGAGCAGGCCTTCGGCGCGGCCGGGCACGACCACCCCGATGCCCTGCCGGTGCGCGCCTGACGGAACTTCGACAGCCATACTCGACCAAATCAGTCGGGATCAGCTATACTTGAGCAAGTTGCGGGGTTTTTCGGTGCCGTGCGGGAGACGGGCGGTGTCGATGGCCGTCGGCCGACTCCCTTCTCGTTCATCTGGCGCGCCTGCGGGCGCAGGAGGAGATCACGATGCGTCTGACCACCAAGGGCCGTTTCGCCGTCACGGCGATGATCGATCTCGGGCTTCGCTCGCATACCGGGCCGGTGGCGCTGGCGGCGATCAGCCAGCGCCAGCAGATCTCGCTGTCGTACCTGGAGCAGTTGTTCGGCAGGCTGCGTCGCCACGAGCTGGTGGAGAGCACGCGCGGGCCGGGCGGCGGCTATTCGCTCGGGCGCAGCGCCGAGCAGATCAGCGTGGCCGACATCATCACGGCCGTGGACGAGCCGCTCGACGCGACCGCCTGCGGCGGCAAGGAGAACTGCATGGGGCCGGACGGCGGCCGCTGCATGACCCACGACCTGTGGACCAGCCTGAACGAGAAGATGATCGAGTACCTGAGCTCGATCTCGCTGAAGAAGCTGGTCGACGACCAGCTCGCCAAGGGCGTGTCGATCCAGGACACGCCGCTGAAGCGGGCGATCTCGCCGCAGCCGGTGGTGCGGCCGATCAAGGTCAACGCGCCGAATTCCGTCTTTGCGCTCGGCAGCGCGATGGCCAAGTGAATCCGGGACGGTGCGCGCGCCCGGCGTTGCGCCCCGGCCGGGCCGTCTGCCGCCGGCTGCCATGACAGCGCCGCCGCCGATCTATCTGGACTACGCCGCGACCACGCCCTGCGACCCGCGGGTCGTCGATGCGATGGTTCCGTGGCTGCGCGAGCACTTCGGCAACCCGTCGTCGCGCAGCCACGCGTGGGGCTGGCAGGCGCAGGAGGCGGTCGAACACGCGCGCGGGCAGGTGGCGGCGCTGATCGGCGCCGATCCGCGCGAGATCGTCTGGACCTCGGGCGCGACCGAGTCGAACAACCTCGCGATCGTGGGAGCTGCCCGCTGCCGCGCCGCGCGCGGCCGGCACGTGGTCACCGTCGCGACCGAGCACCAAGCGGTGCTCGACCCGGTGCGCGCGTTGGGGAAGCAGGGTTTCGAGGCCACCGTGCTGCCGGTGCAGGGCAACGGCCTGCTCGACCTGGACCGCCTGCGCGACGCGCTGCGGCCGGACACGGTGCTGGCTTCGGTGATGCTGGTCAACAACGAGATCGGCGTGGTCCAGGACGTGGCGGCCATCGGGCGCCTGTGCCGCGAGCGCGGCATCCTGCTGCACGTCGATGCGGCGCAGGCTACCGGCAAGGTCGGGATCGACTGGGCCGCGTGGCCGGTCGACCTGATGAGCCTGACCGCGCACAAGTCCTACGGCCCCAAGGGCATCGGCGCGCTGGTCGTGCGGCGCGAGCCGCGCGTGCCGGTCGAGCCGCTGCTGCACGGCGGCGGCCAGGAGCGCGGCCTGCGCCCGGGCACGCTGCCGACCCACCAGATCGTCGGCATGGGCGCGGCCTTCGCGCTCGCCGGTGCCGAGATGGCGGTCGAGCGCGAGCGGATCCGCGCGCTGCGAGATCGGCTGCTGCGGGGGCTGTCGGCCATCGGCGGGCTCGTCGTCAACGGCGACCTCGAGCGGCGCGTGCCGCACAACCTGAACGTCGCCTTCGCCGGCGTGGACGGCGAGGCGCTGCTCACCGGCTGCACCGGGTTGGCGCTGTCGTCGGGATCGGCCTGCGCGTCCGGCAGCGCGGCGCCCAGCCACGTGTTGCGCGCGCTGGGCTGCAGCGACGAGCTCGCGCACGCGAGCCTGCGCATCACCATCGGCCGCTTCACCACCGAGGCCGAGATCGACGCCGCGCTGCTGATGCTGCGCGCCCAGGCCGCCCGGCAACGCGAACCGATGCCCCATCACGATTGAAGACCAAGGAGCACTGACCATGGCCGTAACCCTGACCGAAGCGGCTGCCCGCCACCTGGCGAACACGATCGTGCGCCGCGGCAAGGGCGTGGGCGTACGCCTGGGCGTGACGGCCACCGGCTGTTCGGGCCTGTCGTACAAGCTCGAGTACGCCGACGACGTGGCGCCGGACGATCTGGTGTTCGAAGAGCACGGCGTCAAGCTGCTGGTGGAGCCGAAGAACCTGGCGTTCCTCGACGGCACCGAGCTCGACTACGTGCGCGAAGGCCTGAACGAAGGCTTCAAGTTCCGCAATCCGCGCGAGAAGGACCGCTGCGGCTGCGGCGAGTCGTTCCGCGTGTGACCGCCGCCGCGGTGCCGCTGCCGCGTGGAGGCGGCGAGGGCCGCGAAGGCGGCGCGGCCGTGAACGTGCTCGGCATCGAGTCGTCGTGCGACGAGACTGGCGTCGCGCTGGTGCGTGCGGCGGCCGACGGCGTGCCGCGGCTGCTGGCGCAGGCGCTGCACACCCAGGCGGCGATGCACGCGGCCTATGGCGGCGTGGTGCCCGAGCTGGCCTCGCGCGACCACATCCGCCGCGTGCTGCCGCTGGCGCGGCAGGTGCTGGCCGAGGCCGGCACCGGCCTGGACGACATCGACCTGGTCGCCTACACGCGCGGCCCCGGGCTGGCCGGCGCCTTGCTGGTCGGCGCCGGCATCGCGGTGGCGCTGGCCGCCGCGCTGCACCGGCCGGCCGTCGGCGTGCACCACCTCGAAGGCCACCTGCTGTCGCCCTTCCTGTCGGCCGACCCGCCGCGCTTTCCGTTCGTCGCGCTGCTCGTCTCGGGCGGCCACACCCAGCTGATGCGCGTCGAAGAAGTCGGCCGCTGCGAGTTGCTCGGCGAGACGATCGACGACGCCGCCGGCGAGGCCTTCGACAAGTCGGCCAAGCTGCTCGGGCTCGGCTACCCGGGCGGGCCGGCGCTGGCGCGGCTGGCGGCGCAGGGCTGCTGCGGCGCGTTTGCACTACCGCGGCCGCTGCTGCACAAGCCGAACCTCGACTTCTCCTTCGCCGGGCTGAAGACCGCGGTCGCGGTGCGCGTGGCGGCGCTGGGCAGCGGCGCCACCGAGGCGCAGCGCGCCGACATGGCGGCCAGCGTGCAGGCGGCGATCGTCGAGGTGCTGGTGGCCAAGGCGCTGCGCGCGCTGGCGCAGACCGGGCTCGACCGGCTGGTGGTGTCGGGCGGGGTCGGCGCCAACGCCGAGCTGCGCGCGCGGCTCGATGCCGCCTGCGCGGCGCGCGGCGCGCGCGTGCACTACCCCGAGCCGGCGCTGTGCACCGACAACGGCGCGATGATCGCGCTGGCCGCGGCGATGCGCTGGCAGCGCGGGCTGCTGCAGCCGCAGCCGGCTGCCTTCGACGTGCGCCCGCGCTGGCCGCTGCAGGCGGCCTGAAGCGCCGGCCTGCGATCCCGACCCAACCCGATCCCGAACATGCGCGACCTGATCCGCCGCCTTCCCGCGTCCAAGATCCGCGAGGTCGCCAATGCCGGCATCGGCCGCGACGATGTGCTGGCCTTCTGGTTCGGCGAGAGCGACGCGGTCACGCCCGAGCCGGTGCGCCGCGCCGCCGCCGATTCGCTGGCGGCGGGCGAGACCTTCTACGCCCACAACCTCGGCCTGCCGGAGTTGCGCGAGGCGCTGGCGGCCTACACCGCGGCGCTGCATCCGGCGGTGGGCAGCGCGCGCATTGCGGTCACCTCGTCGGGCGTGAACGCGCTGATGCTCGCGATGCAACTGCTGCTCGACCCCGGCGACGAGGCGGTCGCGGTAGTGCCGCTGTGGCCCAACCTGGAAGCGCAGGCGCAGATCATGGGTGCGCGGCTGCGGCGGCTGGCGCTGCGGCCGCAGCAGGGCCGCTGGCGCCTCGACCTGGACGAGTTGCGTGCAACCGTGACGCCCGCCACCCGCGTGCTGATCGTCAATGCGCCGAACAACCCGACCGGCTGGACGCTCACGCGTGCCGAGCAGCGCGCGATCCTCGAACACTGCCGGCACACCGGCACCTGGATCGTCGCCGACGAGGTCTACGAGCGGCTGTACTACGCGGGCGACGCCGCGGCGGCGCCGAGCTTTCTGGACCTCGCCGCTGCCGAAGACCGGCTGGTGGTGGTGCACAGCTTCTCCAAGAGCTTCCTGATGACCGGCTGGCGGCTGGGCTGGATGGTCGTGCCGCAAGGCGAACTCGAAGCGCTGGGCAAGCTGATCGAATTCAACACCTCGTGCGCGCCGGTGTTCGTGCAACGCGGCGGGCTCGCGGCGTTGCGCCTGGCCGATCAGACCGTGCCGGCGCTGGCCGCCCATCTGCGCGGCTGCCGCGACACGCTGGCCGCGGCGCTCGCCGGCCTTCCCGGCATCGAGGCGGCGGCGCCCGACGGCGGCATGTACCTGTTCCTGCGTGTCGCCGGGCAGCAGGATTCGCTGGCACTGGCGCGGCGCCTGGTGCG
>JAFEFZ010000002.1 GCA_018240325.1 Pseudomonadota bacterium | reverse complement strand
GTACATGCGGGTATTCAAGCCGATGTTGATGCCACGTGCCACAATCCAAAGGTTGATGTGCGGGGCCATCAACCTGCCGTTACGGCCAACTACCGCCCCGGGCTTGACGGTATCGAAGGTACAGAGACCGGTATCGAAGTCAGTGCAGCCTCTTCCCCACCCATGAAAGTGTGGATCGGCGGCCTTGTCTTGCTTGTCGCCAGGGTGCGCGTAGCGTCCAGCGGCATTTGCCTGCCAGATTTCGATGAGCGCGTCGCGCACCGGCGTGCGCAAACCGTCAAACACCCTGCACTCGACCCGAATGCGTTCGCCCTTGGACTGCGGTGAGACCAGCACGTTGTCGAAGTTTTTCTCGAAAATATCGAAACCAGCCTGCTGCGGGGCTAGTCCAATATGTAGATACGGACCGGCTGTTTGCGAAGCGGTTTCAGCAAGCATTTTTATTTGCCGTGGCATCACTTAGCTCCTTGAATACGGTTTTCGAACCATGTGGCCCGACGGCCGCGCAATACGACATCAAAGCGATAGGCCCGGCTGTCAAGCGTGACAAAAGCACTCGGATCTTGTAACGCAATCAGCCCGCGGACTTGTTCTTCGCTGGGAACAGTTTGCACAATTGGACAGGTGGCGATCAAGGGATCACCTTCGAAGTACATCTGGGTAATGAGACGCTGAGCCCAGCCATCACCGGATAGTGAGAAGTGGATGTGCGCAGGCCGCCAGTCTGTTGTGCTGCCGCTTCGCACTGGGTAGGGGCCGGGCTTGATCGTGCGGAAGAAGTAGTAGCCGTTCGCATCTGTGAGCACCCTGCCACATCCGCCAAAATTCGGGTCGATCGGTGCGATATATTGATCTTTCTTGTGTCGGTAGCGTCCGCCGGCATTGGCCTGCCATACCTCGACGAGCGAATTTCGAACTGGTCGACCAAGTTCGTCGAGCACATAGCCGTGCACGATGATGCGTTCTCCGATCGGCAGGCCGTCTTTCGCATAGTTCATGATCAGGTCGTTATCAATCGCTCCGAGATCCTCGCGGCGGAACGACGGGGCAGTGACCTCCGACAGCGAGTTATGCAGCGTAATGAGCGCATTGCGTGGGGAGCGCAGCACGGTAAACCTGTAGTTTGGCGTATGGGCTGGAGGATGTACCGCGGGG
>JAFEFZ010000029.1 GCA_018240325.1 Pseudomonadota bacterium | reverse complement strand
GGCCGCTCGATCGCGGGCTTTCACCTGCGCGACGCGCTCGACCTGGTCGCCAAGCGCGAGCCGGCGCTGCTGCAGCGCTTCGGCGGCCACGCGATGGCTGCCGGCTGCACGATCGCCGAAGCCGATTTCGAGCGCTTCGCCGCCGCGCTGTGCGCGGTCGCTGGCGAGCAACTCGATGCGACGACGCTGACGCGCACGCTGCGCACCGACGGCCCGCTGCCGGCGCAATGGTTCGACGCGGCGACCGCGGCGCTGCTCGACGCGCAGGTGTGGGGCGCGGGCTTCGAGGCGCCGCTGTTCTGCGACGAGGTCCAGGTGCTGCAGCAGCGGCTGGTCGGCGACAAGCACCTGAAGCTGCGCGTGCGCCACGCCGGTGCGCTGCGCGACGCGATCTGGTTCGGCCATGCCGAGCCGGTGCCGGGCAGCGTGCGCCTGGCCTACCGGCTGGCGCTGGACGAGTGGCAAGGCCGCGAGCGCGTGCAGATGGTGGTGCAGGCGGCGGTGCAGGCGGGCTGAGGGTGGTGCGGGCTGAAATCGAACCCGATCCTTCGCGGCCGGCTGGCGGCCGTCAGGCGTCGCTGCTCATCGGCAGTTTCCATGGGGTTCAGGCTCCGGGCGTCGATGCATGCGAAAGCCGGTGTCGACGTTGACACGGCTCGAGGCAGCGCGTCGCCATCGGCCTAGGCTGATGGCTTCCTTGCAACGGAGGAAGTGATGTCACACCCCATGCGTCTGCGCCACGCATGGCTGAGCGCAGGTTTGGCCCTGGCCCCGACCTCGCCCATCGCCCGGGCCCAACTCAAGACCAACCAGGGCCTGCCGGTGAACGAACGCGGCATGACGCTGTGCACCTCTGACAACGACGCCACGATCCCGGGCAAGAGCGATGGCACCGGCGCCTGCCTGAACGTGTGGCGCCGTTCTGCGCCAAGGCTGACTCTGCTGACGCGTGATGACGGCCGCCTGCAATGGGTGCACAAGGGCGGGCCGCTGTACACCTGGTACGACGACAAGAATCCGGGACAGCAGGGCGGTGATGGGCGAAGGCCTCTCAGCCTCTCAGGCCAGCACGCTCACGTTCAGCCCCTGCAACCGCTGGAACGCCGTATCGCCGGTGAGCAGCACATGCTGCGGCCCCAGCTGCAGGCAGCTCGCCGCCTGCAGCGCATCGGGCGTGCGCAGGCCGTGGCGCACGCGGACGGCAGCGGCCAGTTCCACCACGTCGCGGCTCAGCTCCACCCACAGCAGGTCCGGCCGGGTGAAGAACGCATCGAAGCGCGCCAGCGCAGCGGCGTCGTTCGCCGTCATCGGCCCCACGCGGCATTCCAGCCAGGTCAAGCGGCTGACGGCCGCCCTGACGCCGGCATGCGCGCGCTCGATGGCGGCCAGCTCGGCGCGCACGCGGCCGGCAAAAGGCTCGCGGCCTTCGAGCAGATAGATCAACGCACTGGCATCGAAGAAGGCGATCACCAGCTGCGCTCTTCGGCCAGGGCTGCGTCGATATCGGCCTTGCTGCGTGTGCCCGGCGCCGCTTGCGTCAGCAGCCACTGCACCGCCGTCAGGCCGGGGTGGGCCGGCGGCTGACCGGCGCTGAGGCGCTGGTACTCATCCTCGGACAACACCACCGCAGTCGGTTTGTTGCGCTTGACGAGATGCACCGGGCCGCGCCGCAGGCCTTCCTCGATCGCGGCCAAGCCGCGGCGCTTGATCTCGGCGGCGGTGAGGATGTTGCGCATCGTCGATCACTTTCAGTACCAAACACTTCTCGATGGTACCGGTTGCGGTGCCGACTAACAACGCGGCCGGCAAGCAACCGGCCGTCGAAGACTGGGGTTGTCGCGACGGCCGCTTCGCGCCGCAAGCCGCGGGTGCTCGCTTGGGCGGGCGCAAATGCAGGCGGGCTGATGGTGGTGCAGGTGGCCGGTATGGTGCTGGCGGCCGGTCGGGCGATCTGCAGGCGGCGCGTGTCGCGGCGTGCGCAGCCCAGGCCTCGAGGTGGCAAGATCGTGCCGATGACGACGCTTCCGATGCGCTTCCTGGCGCTGCTCCTGCCGGCGCTGCTGCTCGGCGCGCTCGGCGCGCCTGCGGCCGCCGAGCCGAAGGTGGTCACGGTCGCCCGCGGCCTGGCCAACCCTTGGGCGGTGGCCTTCCTGCCCGATGGGCGCTGCCTGGTGACCGAGCGCGGCGGGCGGCTGCGCATCGTCGAGCGCGACGGCCGCATCGGCGCGCCGCTCGAGGGCCTGCCGCCGGTGGATGCGGGCGGCCAGTGCGGGCTGCTCGACGTGGCGCTGGATCCGAAGTTCACCGACAACGGCTGGGTCTACTGGAGCTACGCCGAAGCCGGCGAGGGCGGCAACAGCACCGCGGTGGCGCGCGGGCGGCTGCAGGGCCAGCGCCTGGACGAGGTGCAGAAGATCTTCGTGCAGCAGCCCAAGGTGTCGAGCCGGCAGCACTGCGGCTCGCGCCTGGTGTTCGCGCGCGACGGCCGCCTGTTCGTCACGCTGGGCGACCGCTTCTCGCGCAAGGACGATGCGCAGAAGCTCGACAACCACCTCGGCAAGATCGTGCGCATCGAGGCCGACGGCCGGGTGCCGGCCGACAACCCCTTCGTCGGCACACCCGGCGCTAGGCCCGAGATCTGGAGCCTCGGGCACCGCAACGTGCAGGGCGCGGCGCTGCACCCGGCCACTGGCGAGTTGTGGGTGACGGAACACGGCCCGCAGGGCGGCGACGAGCTCAACCGCGTCCTGCCGGGGCGCAACTACGGCTGGCCGCTCGTGACCTACGGCCGCAACTACGGCATCGGCACGCGCATCGGCGAGGAGGGGCCCAAGTCCGGTTTCGAGCAGCCGCTGTACTGGTGGGTGCCGGTGTCGGTGGCGCCCAGCGGCATGGCCTTCCTGACCAGCGGCCGCTATCCCGGCGACCGTTACCCGGGCTGGCAGGGCAGCCTGTTCATCGGCACGCTGCGCGCGCAGACGCTGCTGCGGCTGCAACTCGACGGCACGCGCGTGGTGAAGGAGGAGCGGCTGTTGACGCACCTCGACGAGCGCCTGCGCGATGTGCGCCAGGGCCCGGACGGGCTGCTGTACCTGCTGACCGACAACACCGACGGGCGGCTGCTGCGGCTGGAGCCGTGAGACCGCCTGTTGTGTCAACCCCCGGGCTGTTCCGAGCGTGGCCTGGAGCTCGCCATGCCACCACGGGCGGCCGTGGCTCCTGCCGTCCGGCCTGGGGCCGCTACGCCACCCGCCCGAACCACCACACCGACAGCCCGGCGCCCAGCAGCGCGAGCAGCGCGCCGGCGGCGGCGAAGAAGGCGGTGATCTCGGTTTCCTTGCGCTCGACCACCAGCTTGGCGCTCAGCGATTCGTAGACCTTCATCAGGTCTTCGGCGCTGCCGGCGTAGAAGTACTCGGCCTGGGTCAGCACCGCGATGTTCTTCAGCGTCGCCTCGTCCAGCCGCACGCGCATGCTCCAGCCCTCGAAGCCGATGGTGTCGCCCTGCACCGTGCCGATGCCCACCGTGTAGACGCGCACGCCGCGGTCGGCGGCCATCTTCGCCGCTTCGATCGGGTCGGGGCCGGTGGTGCGCTGGCCGTCGGTGAGCATGATGATCGCCGCCGAGGTGTACGAGCCCGGCGGCACCGGCTGGAAGCTGGCCCTGCGCTCGCGCTCGTGCTGCCGCGCGGGGTCCAGCGGCGCGGGCATGCGGCGCTGGCCGGTGGCTTCCTCGATCTCGATGCCGTCTTCGGGGAACAGCGTCGCCAGCGACACCAGGATGCCGCTGCCGGTGGCGGTGGCGCGCTGCAGCTGGAAGCGGTCGATCGCGGCGACGATGTCCTCGCGGCTGGTGGTCGGCGCCTGCACCAGCGCGGCGGTGCCGGCAAAGGCGACCACGCCCACCCGCACCTCGCGCGGCAGCTTCCTGACGAAGGCCCTGGCCGCTTCCTGCGCGGCGATCAGGCGGGTGGGCTGCACGTCGGCGGCGCGCATGCTGCCCGACACGTCCATCGCCAGGATGATCGTGCGCTGCTGCAGCGGCAGCGTGATCACCGCCATCGGCCGCGCCGTCGCCACCAGACCGCAGCCGATCGCCAGCAGCAGCAGCGCCGGCGGCACGTGGCGGCGCCAACCCGGGCCCCGGCCGAGTGCGGCCTTGGCCACGGCCACGCTCGCCAGCCGCACCGGGTTGCGCCGCCGGCGCCGCAACAGCCAGACGTACAGCACCGCCATCACCGGCAGCAGCAGCAGCGACCACAACAGCTCGGGCCACAGGAAGCTCATCGCGCCCCCTTCGCGTGTCGGCGGCCGACGTGCGGCAACCGGCGCCTGCGCGCACGTCGCGCACGCACCGGGCCGCCCTCGGCGGGCTTCAAACCATGCTCAAAACGGCGGGGAGTTGACGCAGGGTGTCTCATGCCCGCAACTCCGCCGCGGCGGCGCCGCTGCGCAGGTGGGCCGGCCAGCGCCCCGGCACTTTCAGCCGCGCGCGCTGGCGCCGCATCGCCGCGAAGCGCAGCATCGATTCCAGCAGTTCGCCGTCGGTGGCCAGCTCGAGCGTGTCGGCGCCGGCACGCGCCAGCGCGCTGCGCAGCGCCGCCTCGCGCGCTTCGGCTTCGGCCGCGTAGCGTGCGCGAAAGGCCGGGTCGGCGGTGTCGAGGAACAGTTGCTCGCCGGTCTCGGCGTCTTCCACCGTGACCAGGCCGAGCTCGGGCAGCACCATCTCGAGCGGGTCGTACAGCCGCACCGCGACCACCTCGTGCCTCAGCGCCAGCCGGGCGAGCGCGTCTTCCCAGCCGGGCTCGCTGATGAAGTCGGAGACCACCAGCACCAGCGAGCGCCGCTTGATCGTGCCGGCCGCCGCGTGCAGCAGGTCGCCCAGCGCGGTGGCGGTGCCGCCGGCCGCGGCCGCCGGGCGCCGGCGCATCAGCCGCAGCAGGTCGAGCACGTGCAGCCGGGAGGCGCGCGGCGGCAGCACCCGGTCCACGCGCGAGCCGTAGCACAGGGCGCCGACGCGGTTGCCGCTGCGCGTGAGCACGCGCGCCAGCAGCGCCACGAAGCCGGTGGACACGGCGAGCTTGGTGGTGTCGGACGAGCCGAAATCGACGCTGCCCGACAGGTCGAGCAGAAACCAGGCGGTGGTCTCGCGGTCTTCGGTGTACTGGCGCACGTAGGGCGATTGCAGCCGCGCGGTCACGTTCCAGTCGATGTGGCGCACGTCGTCGTGCAACTGGTACTCGCGCAGGTCGGCCAGGTCGATGCCGGCGCCGCGCAGCAGCGTGCGCCAGTCGCCTTGCAGCAGGCCGTCGAGCCGGCGCAGCACCGTCCACTCGAGGCGGCGCAGCAGCCGCTCCTCGATGCCGGCCGGCCTGGCGGCGGCTTCAGCCGAGCCTGGCGTCGTCATGCGCGTGGGCGATCGGCTTGTCGGGCGGCGGCACCGCCTGCCTCACCCGCTGCACGATCGCGTCCGGGCTGAAGCTGTCGGCCAGCGCCTCGTACGACAGCACCAGCCGGTGGCGCAGCACGTCGGGCACCAGGTCGGCCATGTCCTCGGGCAGCGCGTAGCGCCGGCCGCGCAGCATCGCCAGCGCCTTCGCGCCTTCGACCAGGCCGATGGTGGCGCGCGGGCTGGCGCCGAAGGTGATGTACCTCGCCAGATCGTCCAGCCCGCAGCGCTCGGGCCGGCGGGTGGCGCTGACGAGCTTGACCGCGTACTGCACCAGCGCCGAATCGACGAACACCTCGCGGCACTGCTGCTGCAGCGCGCGCAGCGCGTGGGTGTCGCACACCGCCTGCACTTCGGCGGCGGCGCCGGTGACGCGCTGGGCGATCACGAATTCCTCCTCCTCGCTCGGGTAGTCGACCAGCACCTTCATCATGAAGCGGTCGACCTGCGCCTCGGGCAGCGGGTAGGTGCCCTCGGTTTCGATCGGGTTCTGGGTGGCCATCACCACGAAGGGCTCGGGCACCTTGTGCGTCTCGCCGGCGATCGTGACCTGGCGCTCCTGCATCACCTCGAGCAGCGCGCTCTGCACCTTGGCCGGCGCGCGGTTGATCTCGTCGGCCAGCAGCAGGTTGGCGAACACCGGCCCGAGCGAGGTGCCGAATTCGCCCGTCTTCTGGTTGTAGATGCGCGTGCCCACCAGGTCGGCCGGCACCAGGTCGGGCGTGAACTGGATGCGTTTGAAGCTGCCGCGCATCGTGCGCGCCAGCGTCTTGACCGTCAGCGTCTTGGCCAGCCCCGGCACGCCCTCGACCAGCAGGTGGCCCTGCGCCAGCATCGCGACGAGCACCCGTTCGAGGAAGCGGTCCTGGCCGACCACCACGCGCTTGACCTCATAGAGCATGCGCTCCATCAGCGTGGCGGTCTGCTGCTCGGCGGGAAGGTTCATGGCGTCGGGGTCAGAAGGGGGACAGGCCGGCGGCGGCGGCCGCATTCTCGATCGGCACCGCGAAGCCGATGCCGACGAAGGTGCTCTGGCGGTTCGGGTTCAGGATCGCGGTGACGATGCCGACCACGTAGCCGTCGGCGGTGACCAGCGGCCCGCCCGAATTGCCCGGGTTGGCGGCCGCGTCGAACTGGATCAGGTTGCCGAGCGCGCGCTCGCCGCCAGGCGCCTGGAACTCGCGGCCCAGCCCCGAAACCACGCCGGCGCTGACCGAAGGCCCGATGCCGAAGGGGTGGCCGACCGCGACCACCTGGTCGCCGGGCTTCAGGTCGCCGGTGGAGCGCATCGTCGCCGGCTGCAGCTCGGCCGGCGGGTGCAGCGCCTTGATCGCCGCCAGGTCGTTCTCGGGCTGCAGGCCGACCAGCACCGCTTCGGACTGCTGGCCGTCGGCGAAGGTCACGACCAGCCGCTTCGCGCCGTTCACCACGTGCAGGTTGGTCAGGATGGTGCCGTCGTCCTTGACCACCACGCCGCTGCCGAGGCTGCGGTTGAGCGCGCGCCGGTCGGGGCGCTCGTGCTCCTCTTTCTCGTCGTCCATCAGCCCGATCACGCGCACCACGGCGCCGGCCACCTGCTCGTAGGCGCGCGCGGCGACCGACGGCAGCGGTTCCTGCTCGAGCGAGTGGCGCACCGCCGCGTCGATCTGCGCCTGCGTCAGCGGCGGCGCGGCGCTGCCGCGGCCGACGAGCAGCACGGCCGCGAGCGCAAGCAGCAGGCCGAAGGCGGCGCCGGCCAGTACCGGCGCGGCGCGGCGCAGTTGCCGGCGCCAGCCGGCGGTGCCGCCGCCTGCCGGGGCGGCCGCGGCAACCGGCGCGGCCCGTGCCGAATCGGGCTGGGCGGCCGCCGGCGGCAGCACGGCGGCTGCCGGCCGCGACGGGCCGGGCGCGGCCGGGTTGCGGCGCGACGGGCTGTACAGGGGCGGCTTGCGGCTCGGCATGGTCATCGGTTCGCGGCGGCCTTGGCGCGACACCCGCATCTCGGCGCGGCCGGCCGCGGGCCACCTTATCACGTCGGCGCGGCGGTCGCATCCGCCACGCCGATGGCGCTGGTGCGTGGCCGTGCGGAAGCGGAGTTCTCCGGCTCCCTGCGCAGTTCTTCACGATCTGCGCGCGGGGAGGGGGGCAAACTGCTCGGTCAGAACCAGAATCGCGGTGAGTCGCCTCGAGCCTTGCGCAGGGCCCGGCGGCTTCCGACGCCGGTGGGAAGACGCAGACGCCGGGGCCTCAGGAGGGCAGCCTGATGGTGATCCAAGCGCTCCCGGACCGAGCCGCTGCGGCCCAGGCTTCGGCCTGGGATCACGAATACCAGTTGGCGACGGGGGCAGACTTCATCGGCGCCTCGCCCTGCCAGCAGGTGTCGGCGGCCGCGCTGGCGGCGGCCCGGCGGGCGATGCGTCTCGACACCCGCCTGCTGGGAACAGCCAGCCATGACCTGCGCCAACCCCTCCAGGCGATCGCGCTCTGGGTGGAGTTGCTGCGCGAACGCATCGACGACCCAGAGGTCTGCCGCATCCTCGCGAAGATCCATTCGACGGCGCAGGGTGCGGAGCGGCTGCTGGACACCCTGCTCGACATCAGCCGGCTCGACCTCGGCGTCATCGCGCCCAAGCCGGTCGATTTCCACGCCGGCGTTCTGCTGGACCACCTCTGCGCCACCTTCGCGCCGGCGGCCGCCCGGAGCCGGCTGAAGCTCCGGGTTCGATCCTCTGATTCGATCGCCCGCTCCGACCCCGTCCTTCTGGAGCGCGTGCTTTCAAACTTCGTCTCGAACGCGATCCGCAACACGAAGCAGGGCGGCGTGCTGGTCGGGTGCCGGCGCCGTAGCGGCCACCTGTGCTTCGAAGTCTGGGATACGGGGTCGGGCATTCCCGCCGAGCGCCTGCCCGACATCTTCGACGAGTTCGTGCAACTGGGCGCCGATGGCGGTCGGCCCCACGGCGGCGTGGGGCTGGGGCTGTCGATCGCCAACAGGACGGCCGAACTGCTCGGCCACCGCATCCGGGTGCGATCGCGCGTCGGCAGCGGCAGTTGTTTCCGCATCGATGTCCCGCGCGGGGAGGCGCTGCACCCGGCGGCCTGCGACACCCCGGCGGACGATGCCGCCGGCATCTACGGCGCCTTCGTGGTCTTCGTGGAAGACGATGCGCAGCAGCGTGACGCCATGGAGCAACTGCTGCAACGCTGGGGGTGCCACACGCTGACGGCGTCATCGGGCACCGGCGCCGTCACCCAACTGAGCGATCACCTTCGCGCCCCCAACCTCCTGCTTTGCGACTACCGGCTCGCGCACCACGAGACCGGCATGGACGCGATCCGCGCGCTGCGGGCCGCCATCGGCGACGAGGTGCCGGCCATCGTCATCTCGGGCGAGCCGCGCGCCTTCGTCGACCCTGATCTGCACGCGTCGGGCATTCTGCTGCTGCGCAAGCCCGTTGCCGCGGAGCAGCTTCGCCTGCGGCTGGCGGAACTGCTCAGCCCGAAGGGCCGGCCGGCTGCCTGAACCGGGGCGCCGAACCGGGGCTGTCGAACATCAGGCCGAGACGGCCGGCGGCGACGATCGCCTGGGTCCGCGTGGTCACGTTGAGGGCCCGCAGCACCGCCGACACGTGCGACTTGACGGTGCCTTCGGCCAACCCGAGGTCGCGCGCAATGAGCTTGATCGGCTTGCCCTGCAGCACCAGGTGCAGGACGTCCGCCTGCCGGTGCGTCAGGCCGAGGTCGCGCGCCGTCAACGCACCGGCACCAGCGGGCCTGTCACCCTGCGCAGCCGGCCGCGCCGCCAGCGGCAGATGGAGCGGCTGCTCGGCCAGGATGTTGCGCGGCAGGTAGACGCCCTTGGCCAGCACCAGGCGCAGCGCGCCGAGCATGATCTCCGACGACGAGGTCTTGGGGATGAACCCCATCGCGCCGAGGTCGATCGCGCGCCGCACCGTCGGCTGATCGTCCGAAGTCGACAGCACGACAACCGGGATCTCGGGGAAGCGCGCGCGCAGTTCGGCCAGCCCATCCATGCCGCTTCGGCCGCCGAGGTTCAGATCCAGCAGCAGCAGGTCGATCGATGCACCGGATTCGCACAGGGCGAGCGCCTCGTCGCAATGCGACGCCTCGAGGATCTCGAGGTCGTCGGCCAGCCGGCGCAGCAGCAGCCCCACCCCTTCACGGAAGAGCGGGTGGTCGTCGACGATCAGGACTTTCATGGGGAGAACCGCGGCCCCGATTCTGCGCGGTTCGGCGACATCGGTCCCCAGCGCTCGGTGATAGTGGCGCGGCCCAATCGGCAAGCTCCCGCGGCTCCGGCCCACTCTGCGGGACTTGACCTCAGACATATGGCTGGGCCAGTCGGCTCGACCATTGGGCAGGCGACGCACGTGCCCCGACGTCGTATGTTTGGCCCGTGTCGGCGGCGGCAGCATTGGGAGAATCTAATGAACAGGGAGTCGACTTCGCGCAGGTTGGGCTACATCATTCTGTTCGGAGCCTCGCTTACAACTGCGGGCGCGGCAGATGCCAATCTGGTGCTGAATGGCGGCTTTGAAACAGTGAACGGTGGCGGTCCAAACTTCTTTCTGGACGCCACTCATACTTTGGCAGACTGGGCGGTTAGCGGCGGCATTGCGGCTGTCTACAGCCCTGGAAGCGCCGATACAATCGGGGCGACCCAGTTTGGTACGCAACAGATATACCTCTGGGGTCCCGGAAATCCAAGTCCTGGCGGTTCCTCTGCCAATGGCTTGACTGCTACAAGTCCGGCAGGTGGCAACTACCTGGCCAGCGACAGTGATAAGCCATATTCCGGCACGTACACGCAGACCATTTCAGGCCTCACTATTGGTGATGTATATGCGCTGACGTTCTTCTACGGTGCTGCCCAGTTTCGTAGTCCGACCGGGAGTGCCTGGAATGGAGACACTTACAGTCAATGGACAGGAACGATAGGAGCAGCTACTTTCGCGACCCCGGTCTTGAGTATTTCTAGTCATGGATTCAGTGGCTGGCAGAGCTTTACGCTACACCATACGGCAACTGCCGCATCGGAGGTTCTATCATTCCTCGCCGTCGGTGGTCCTGGTTTCATGCCGCCCGTGGCGTTACTTGATGGCGTGCAGCTCAATGCGGTGCCGGAACCGACAACCTATTCAATTGCGATGATTGGAATCTTGGGCCTACTAGCTTTCAGCAGGCATAGGAGCGGAAGTTAGTCATTACCCAATTTGAAGGCGACCGTATGGTCGCAGAGCAATGTTGCAGTGGCTCCAGCAACTCTATTCTTCAGCGTCGACCGACGCGCTACGACTGGGCGCTTGGCTGGTGCTGCTTGCGGCAATCTTCATACCAATTGAGAGATACTATTCGGGGCGTCCGCAAAAGATCCTCCGACGAAACTTCAATGCTGACTTGGGCTACTATGCAATCAATGGGTTCGTGCTCAGCTTACTTCTCGCTTTGCCATTTTCCGCTGTCGCTTGGCTAACGCATCGTCTGGCGTCAAGTTCATATTATTCGTGGTTGGCCGAAGTGCCGCTATATATACGATTTGTCGCGGCAGTCATCGTTGGTGAGCTTGGCGCCTATTGGGGCCATCGCTTGATGCATCAGGTGGCGTTTCTGTGGCGATTTCACTCCATCCATCATAGCGCCGAGGAGATGGATTGGTTGGTGAACACCCGCGCCCACCCGCTGGACATGGCCTTCACGCGACTCTGCGGCCTGATACCCGTATATCTGCTTGGACTTGCGCAACCGATGGGAAACAGGTTGGATGTGGTTCCAATGTTGTATGCGGTCACCGGTGTCATCTGGAGTTACTTTATCCATGCCAACGTACGCTGGCGCTTTGGGTGGATGGAATGGTTGATATCTACCCCCGGTTTCCACCATTGGCATCATATGAAAATCGGTGCGGCGGATACTGTCAAGAACTATGCAGCGATCTTTCCATGGATTGACAAGCTGTTTGGCACCCTGTACTTGCCCAGGGACGCTTGGCCCGCAAGATATGGCATTGACGAGCCCACACCGCGTGGGCTAGCGAGGCAACTGCTGAAGCCCTTCTGTCGCACCTGAATCCGTGTCCATCCTCGAAAACCCGCACCCTGCAGGTGACGCCGAGGCGAGCTGCCAGGCGGCGCTGCCACGGGCCGCATCGACGTCCGCAAACTCGCAAACGACCGCTCGTTGCTGGTTTGACCCTGTTGGGCCAATACCCGGATGCGCAGCATCCCATGCGGCGGCGACCGGATGTCCGCTGCCGTTGTGCACGGGCGTGGACATCAACGAAATCAGGCATAGCTGCCTCGGACCTGAATCCGTGACCCCGCCGCTCGCTGCTGCGGCCAAGTCGTTGATGTGATGGGGGAATTGCTCAGGGCTGGTCCTGACGGCGCATCACCCTGCGGGTGAGTTGAGGTGGGGTATCCGTTTCGATACCGCCAAGCCTGTTCGAACCCATGCGCCAGTTGATCGTCAAGTCCGTTATTCAGCCGGGGTGGGACGCAATGCCGCTGCGGCTGCACCCCACCCGGCGGCGTGCTCAGCTCACGGCTTGACCGCGATCTTCAGCACCCCGTCGCGCTGGTGGGCGAACAGGTCGTAGGCGGCGACGATGTCATCGAGCTTGTAGAGGTGCATGACCATCAGCCCTAGATCCAGCCGGTTGGCCTGGATCACGTTCATCAGGCGGCGCATGCGCTCCTTGCCGCCCGGGCACAGCGCGCTGCGGATCGTGTGGTCGCCCAGGCCGGCGG
>JAFEFZ010000299.1 GCA_018240325.1 Pseudomonadota bacterium | reverse complement strand
GTCACCCCGCTGCTGGCCGACAGCTGGAGCGTCACCCCCGACGGCAGGACCTACACCTTCAAGCTCAAGCAGGGCATCAGGTTCCAGGACGGCGAGCCTTTCGACGCCGCGGCGGTGAAGTTCAGCTTCGAGCGCGCCAAGGCCGAGGGCTCGACCAACAAGGCCAAGAAGGCGGTGTTCGACAACATCTCGAGCATCGCCACGCCCGACCCGCACACCGTGATCCTGGTGCTGAACAACGCCGACGCGACCATGCCCTTTCGCCTGGGCGAGAACAGCGCGGTGATCCTCAGCCCCAAGAGCGCGGCCACCACCGCGACCAAGCCGGTCGGCACCGGCCCCTACACCTTCGACAGCTGGCAGAAGGGCAACGCGATCACGCTGGTCAAGTGGCCGGGCTACCGCAACCCGGGCGCGATCAAGATCAACAAGGTCACCTTCCGCTTCATCAACGACCCGGCGGCGCAGGTGGCGGCGCTGCTGGCCGGCGACGTCGACGGCTTCCCGCGCTTCAACGCCAACCCGAAGCAGTTCCAGGCCGACAAGCGCTTCACGGTGGAGTTCGGCGACACCGCGGGCAAGGGCATCATGACGATCAACAACAAGCGCAAGCCGCTCGACGACGTGCGCGTGCGCCGCGCGCTGGCGCATGCGGTGGACCGCAAGGCCTTCATCGACGGCGTGCTCGACGGGCTGGGCAAGCCCATCGGCAGCCACTTCGCGCCCACCGACGCCGGCTACATCGATCTGACCAAGGTCTACCCCTACGACCCGGAGAAGGCGCGCGCGCTGCTGAAGGAAGCCGGCGTCGCCACGCCGCTGAACCTGACGCTGACGCTGCCGCCGCCGCAGTACGCGCGCAAGGGCGGCGAGGTGATCGCCGCGCAACTGGCCAAGGTCGGCGTGGTCGTGAAGATCGAGAACGTCGAGTGGGCGCAGTGGCTCGCCGGCACCTTCAAGGGCAACTTCGACCTGACGATCATCAACCACGTCGAGCCGCTGGACTACATGCAGTACACCAACCCCGACTACTACTGGGGCTACGACAGCAAGGCCTTCCGCGACCTGGCGGCCAAGCACGCGGCCGCCGGCAGCGTGCGCGAGCGCAGCGAGTACTGGGCGGCGATGCAGAAGAAGCTGGCCGAGGACGCCGTCAACGTGTTCATCTTCAACCCGGCGCAGGTCGCGGTCGGCAAGCGCGGCTTGAAGGGCCTGTGGGCCAGTTCGCCGATCTTCGCCAACGACGTGGCGGCGATTTCCTGGAACTGACGCGGCGCCGATGACGGCCCTGCACGAGCTGAGCGCCGCCGAGCTGTCGGCGCTGTACCGCAGCGGCGAGGCTTCGCCGGTCGACGCGGCGCGCGCGGTGATCGCGCACATCGGGCGCTGGGAGCCGGCGCTGCATGCGACCTACGCCTTCGACCCCGAAGGCGCCCTGCGGCAGGCCGCCGCATCCGAGGCGCGCTGGCGCCGCGGCGAGCCGCTGGATGCGCTCGACGGCGTGCCGGTCACGCTGAAGGAGAACATTGCGACGCAGGGCGTGCCGGTGCCGCTGGGCACCGCCGCGACCGAGCTGGTGCCGATGGCCGAGGACGCGCCGCCGGCCGCGCGGCTGCGCGAGGCCGGCGCGGTGCTGGTGGCCAAGACGACGATGCCCGACTACGGCATGCTGTCGTCGGGGCTGTCGAGCTTCCATCCGCTGACGCGCAACCCCTGGGACCTGGGCAAGAACCCCGGTGGATCGAGCGCCGGCGCCGGCGCCGCGGCGGCCGCCGGCTACGGGCCGCTGCACGTGGGCACCGACATCGGCGGCTCGATCCGGCTGCCGGCCGGCTGGTGCGGCGTGTTCGGGCTGAAGCCCAGCCTCGGCCGCGTCCCGATCAAGCCGCCCTACGCCGGCCGCGTGGCCGGGCCGATGACGCGCAGCGTGCGCGACGCGGCGCTGCTGATGCGCGTGCTCAGCCGCCCCGACTGGCGCGACACCACGAGCCTGCCGTACCAGGACATCGACTGGGACGCGATGCAGCGCGAGCCCCGCGGCCTGCGCTTCGGGCTGCAGATGGACGCCGGCTGGGGCCTGGCGGTCGAGCCGGAAGTCGCCGCCGCGGTGCAGGCGGCGGCGCGCGCCTTCGAGGCGGCCGGCGCCGTCGTCGAGCCGATGGGTCCGTTCATGACGCGCGAGATGATCGACGGCATGGACCGCTTCTGGCGGCTGCGATCGTGGCTCGACATCTCGGCGCTGCCGCCCGGACGGCGTGAGCGCGTGCTGCCCTACATCCGCGCCTGGGCCGAGCGCGCGGCCGGCATCGACGCGGCGCAGTTGTTCCACGGCTACAACCAGATGGCGGCGATGCGCGAGGCCGCGGTCGCCGCCTGCCGGCGCTTCGACTTCGTGCTGTCGCCGACCTGCCCGATCCCGTCGTACGCGGCCGAGTGGCCGAGCCCGACCAACGACCCGCGCCGTCCGCTCGAGCACATCGGCTTCACGCTGCCCTTCAACATGAGCGAGCAGCCGTCGGCGTCGATCAACTGCGGCTGGACCGCCGGCGGGTTGCCGATCGGCCTGCAGATCACCGGGCAGCGCCACGACGACCTGGGCGTGCTGCAGGCCGCCGCGCTGTACGAGCGGCTGCGCCCGGCGCAGCGGCCCTGGCCGCAGCCGCCGGCACCATGACCGGCACCGACCTGCGCGGCAACCCCTGCGGCACCCGCAGCGCTGCGGCGCGCGACGCCGCCGAGACCGCACTGTGGCGGATGATGTCGTTCTACGACACGCCGCTGGCCGACCTCGACGCCGCCAGCCACCACGACCCGGCCTGGGCGCTGCCGCACGTGATGCGCGCCGGCTTCCTGCTGAGCCTGACCGAACCCGCGCAGCTCGCCGCGGCCGGCGCCCACCTGCGCTCGGCGCAGGCGCGCAGCGCCGGCGCGCCGGCACGCGAGCGCGCGCACCTCGAGGCGGTGCAGGCGGTGCATGAAGGCCGCTGGCAGGCGGCCTGCCGCATCTGGGACGAGCTGCTGCTCGACCACCCGCGCGACGCGCTCGCGCTGCAGTGGGCGCAGCTGTGGGACTTCTACCGCGGCGACGCCGCCAACCTGCGGCTGCGGCCGGCGCGCGCGCTGCCCGACTGGGACGAGGCCGACCCGCTGTACCCGAACGTGCTCAGCCTGCACGCCTTCGGCCTGGAAGAGAACAACCTGTACCCGCAGGCCGAGGAAGCCGGCCGGCGCGCGCTCGAACGCGACCCGCGCGTGCCCTGGGCGGTGCACGCGGTCGCGCACGTGATGGAGATGCAGGGCCGCTTCGAGGAAGGCGGCGCCTGGCTGCGCCAGCACCAGCCGGCCTGGGCCGAAGGCAACGGCTTCGCCTGCCACCTGTGGTGGCACAGCGCGCTGTTCCGGCTCGAAGCGATGGACACCGAAGGCGCGCTGCGCCTGCTCGACCGCCGCCTGGCCGGCGACGCATTGCAGATCACGCTGCAGCGCGTCGATGCGGCGGCGATGCTGTGGCGGCTGCACCTGCTGGGGTTGGACATGCGCAGCCGCTGCGCCGAGTTGCTCGCCGGCTGGGAGCTGGGCGGCGCGCAGGCCGGCTGGTACGCGTTCAACGACGTGCATGCGGTGCTGGCGCTGCTCGGCGCGGGCGAGCCGGCGCGCGCCGAAGCCTGGGTCGCGCGCTGCGCCGAGCGTGCGCTGTGCCCCGACGACGCGCGCCGCAGCAACCATGCGATGGCACGCGAAGCCGGCCTGCCGCTGATGCGCGGCCTGATCGCCTTCGCGCGCGGCGAGCACGCGGCTGCGGCCGAGGCCCTCTATGCGGTGCGCGGCAGCGCGCAGCGCTTCGGCGGCAGCCACGCGCAGCGCGACCTGATCGACCAGACCGCGCTGGCCGCCGCCGCGCAGGGCGGCGGCCGCGCGATCGGGCGCGCGCTGCTCAACGAGCGGCTGATGGCCAAGCCGGCGTCGCCGCTGACGCTGCACTGGCGCGCGCGGCTGGCCGAAGGGGCGCGCCGGCAGGCCGATTGAGGCTGCAAGCGGCGCGCACGCCGCGGCGCCATCCACGGCGCCCGCAGGCCGGCCGCACCGAAGTCCGGGCCGCCGGCGCGCGGCGCGCGCGATCCGCAACAATCCGGCCGAAGGCGTCGCGGCTCGAAGCCGAACCCAGTCCGAACCCGGCCCCGCACGCGAAGGAACCCTGCATGCCGCCCCTGAACCGCAGCCAGTTCGCCGACCTGCGCGGCGCCGGCCTGATGATCGTCGACGCGCTCGCCGGCATCAGCCGGATCGTCGAGGACATGCACACCACGATCCAGCGCCGTCCGCTGCCGCTGGGCGCGCAGCGCACGCGCCCGGCACGCGGCATCACCGGTTTCGTCTACCGCTCGGTGCACGGCGGGATCCGGCTGGCCGGCGCCGGCGCCGATGCGCTGCTGGCACCGCTGAGCCGCCTCGCCCCGCCCGGCACGCGCTCGCCGGCGCACGAGGCGATGGTGGCGGCCGTCAACGGCGTGCACGGCGACTACCTGGCGCGCACCGGCAACCCGCTGGCCATCGACATGGCGCTGCGCCTGCGCGGGCAGCCCATCGACGCCGCCGACCCGGCCGCCGGCCTGGCCGCCGCCGGCAGCCCAGGCGCAACGCCGCGGCTGGTGGTGCTGGTCCACGGCCTGTGCATGAGCGACTTGCAGTGGCGCCGCGACGGCCACGACCACGGCGAGGCACTGGCCCGCGACCTCGGCTGCAGCGTGCTGTACCTGCACTACAACAGCGGGCGCCACATCCACGAGAACGGCCGGCAGCTGGCCGCGTTGCTCGACACGCTGGTGGCGAACTGGCCGGTCGCGCTCGACGAGCTGGCGATCCTCGGCCACAGCATGGGCGGCCTGGTGGCGCGCAGCGCCTGCCTGCACGCCGAGCAGGCGGGGCAGGCCTGGCTCGCGAAGTTGCGCAAGTTGATCTCCCTCGGCACGCCGCACCTGGGCGCGCCGCTGGAGCGCGGCGGCAGCGTGCTCGACCTGCTGCTCGACCTGAGCCCCTACTCCGCGCCGCTGGCCCGCGCCGGCAAGCAGCGCAGCGCCGGCATCCGCGATCTGCGCCACGGCACGGTCTGGGCCACGCCGCTAGCGCAGGCGACGCTGCCGCACGGCGTCGAGTGCTTTGCGGCCGCGACGACGCTGGCCGAGCGCGCGCAGGCGCTGGGCGACGCGCTCGTCGGCGACGGCCTGGTGCCGGTGGCCAGTGCGCTCGGCCGCCACCGCGATCCGGCCAAGGCGCTGCCGATCCCGAAGTCGCACCAGTGGATCGGCCACGGCATCGGTCATCTGGAGCTGCTGAACCGGCCCGCGGTCTATGCGCAGCTGCGCGCCTGGCTCGGCGAAGGCGCGCCGGTTGCCGCGCGGCCGCGGCGCATGCGCGCATCGCCGACAATCCAGCCATGAAGAGCACATCCGACGGCCTGTTCCAGCACGACGGGCTGCGCCGCTGGCTGGTGCGGCTGCGGCTGCCGCTGTTCGTCGCCGCGCTGCTGGCGATGGCGCTGTTCGCGCGCGCCGACTGGCTGCTCGCCGGCTTCCTGGTGTCGATGGTCGGCGAGTTCATCCAGCTGTGGTGCTTCGCGTCGCTCGACAAGAACGCGACGCTGACGATCCGCGGGCCCTACACGATGGTGCGCAACCCGATGTACCTGGGGCGCTTCTTCATCCCGTTCGGGTTCCTGATGCTGCTCGGCCAGTGGTGGCTGCTGCTGGTGTACGCGCTGCTGTACTGGAAGTACATGGACGCGCGCGTCGAGCGCGAGGAAGCGCACCTGCGGCCGATCTTCGGCCAGCCCTACGAAGACTACTGCGCCAAGGTGCGCCGCTTCGTGCCCGGGCTGCCGGTGGCGGGCCGCCAGGTCGGCTACTGGAACTGGGCGCTGTTCAGCCAGAACAACGCCGGGCGCAACCTGCTGGGCACGCTGGCCGCCTGGGCGCTGATGGCCCTGTGGCTGCGCTGGGGCCAGCCGCTGCTCGTCGCTTGACGCGCGCCGCCGGCCGCCGCCGCCGGCCGCGGGCGGCCCCTATTCAGCCTGGTGCTCAGTCCAGCGTGATCTCGGTGCGCACCGTGCCGGCACGGTCGGCCGCCGCGCTCAAGGACACGCGCGCGCCCCGCGGCCCGCGCACGATCCACTCGGCCACTGCGCGGTCGGCGGTGACGCCCGGGTCGGGCACGAAGGCCTGCAGCGAGGTCTTGGGCGCGTGGCCCTCGAGCTGCGCTCCGACGATGCGCTCGACGCCGCTGGCCAGGCCGACGCCTTCGCCGGGATGGATCTCGAAGACCACGCCGCGCGCCACCTTGCGCTCGAGCGCGCGCCGGCTGACGTAGGCCGGCAGGTACCCGCTGTTGGCCACCGCGAAGCGCACGCGCCAGCAGTCCTCGCCGAGCGCGCGCACCTCGGTGCGCAGCACTTCGAGCCGGGGCAGCGCCAGCGCAAGCTGCAGCAGCCAGGCCGGAAAGCGCTGCACCTCGCGCTCGCGCAGGTGCGGCGGCGGGTTGCGCCAGTAGTTCATCTTGTCCCAGCCGCCGAGCTCGACCGCGCCGAGCTGCGGGTGCTGGAACGCATACCAGTCGATGTGCGCACGCCCCGCGCATTCGCCGTCGCTCCACTGCAGCAGCTTCAGGTCGTCCTCGGGCGGGTGGTCGCGATACCAGTGGATCCAGTCGTAGTCGGTGATGCCGGCCTCGCGGTTGGGCGCCCACAGCTCCACCGTCCAGAACAGCGCCCCGAGGTGCTCGTACACCCAGTCCTGGGTGCCGGTGACGATCTCCTTCGGGTGGTACTTGAAGTCGTGGAAGATGCTGATCGCCGGGTAGCCGGTCAACTTCGCGCCCAGGTCGCTCAGGCGCTTGTAGATCCACAGGTCCTCGGGCGTCATGTCGTCGTCGCTCTGCGTGCCCATCGGCCGCAGGATCACGCCGCTGTGGGTGTGGAAGCTGACGGCGGCGCCGATGTTCGGATGCTTCGCGAAGAAGTCGACCATCGCGCGCGTCTCGGGCTCGCTGGTCGGGTACGGGCCGGCGCCGGCCTGTTCGAACTCCTGGCGCCAGTAGGCGGGGAAGTTGCGGTTCAGGTCCAGCCCTTCGCGGTCGCGGTTGACGCGGATCTGCAGGCCGTCGTAGTTGCGCAGCGTGCCCTCGGGCATCACGCGGTAGTAGCGGCCGCCGGTTTCGCCGGGCTCGCGCGGCACCAGCAGCCGCGGCTCGCGCGGGTGCGGCTTCCAGCCGCCGTGCGGATCGGCGATGCGCATCTGCAGCACGCGGCCGTCGCCGTCGACGTCTTCCACCGTCAGGCCGTCCACCGGCTCCTCGTCGGAGGGGTAGGGCCGGGTGCCGGAGCGGATGTGGCGCGGCCGGTCGGCCAGCGCCAGCTCGGCGCCGTCGGGGTTCAGGCGCGGGCACAGGTAGACGACGCGGGTGTCCAGCAGCTCGGTCACCTGGCGGCCGGTCTCGCCGGCCTGGCCGTAGTGCGTGACCAGGAAGTGCAGCCAGTACAGGCAGGCGGTGGAGGCGGTGAGTTCGGCGGCGTGGATGTTGCCGTCGGTCCAGAAGCCCGGCTTGTCGGTGTCGGCGCCGGTGCGGGTGTTGGTGACGGCGACGAGCCAGATGTCGCGGCCCTCGTGGCTGCGCCCGATCGAGCGCAGGGCCACCAGCTCGGGGCGCGCGGCGGCGAAGTCCTGCAGCAGCCGGGTCAGCTCGGGGTGGCGGTAGAACTGGTCGAAGCGCGGGACGGGGATGTCGGGCATGGCGGGGTACCGGTGTCGAGCCGAAGTCGAAGCGGCGCAGGCGGCGCACGCGCAGCCGCCATCGACCGCGTGCCGACTGCCGCGCTATTGTGTGGCGGCCCGCTGCGCGTCCCGGCCGCAGCGCTCGTGCGGGCCGCGCGCGTGCCACGCTCGAGGAAACACCGGGGCCGCGCTGATTTTCTTGGCCCCAATCTTTCTTGGCCCCAATCGGGGCGGGTTGGGCGCAGCCCGGCCCTGGGACGCTCAGGAGCGCTTCAGCTTGCTGCGCCGGCGCGGCTGCTCGGCGGCGCTCGCCTGGCTGTAGTCGCCGAAGGGTGCGTCGCGGCGCCGGATCGCGCCCTGCACGCCCTGTTCGCGTGCGACGTGCACGAACTCGCGGCCCTCGGGCGTGTTGCGCATGATGCCGTCGAGGATCGGGCCGAGCGTCTGCGTGCCCTGCAGGCCCATGTTGTCGTAGGCCTGGTTGACGATGAGCTTCATCGCCGACAGCTGCGTCAGCGGGATCTGCGCGAGCTTCGCGGCGAGCGCGTCGGTGCGCGAATCGAGCTCTTCCAGCGGCCAGGAGAAGTTGATCAGCCCGGCGGCCGCGGCGTCCTTGCCGCTGATCCATTCGCCCGACAACGCGTAGTACTTCGCCTTGGCGAGCCCGAGGCGGTAGATCCACATGCCGGTGAGGTGGCAGCCCCACACCCGGGCATAGGGCGTGCCGAAGCGGGCGCAGTCCGACGCGACGACGAGGTCGGCGCACAGCGCGAGCTCCGAGCCGCCGCCGACGCAGTAGCCGTGCACCTTGGCGATCGTCGGCTTCAGCCCCCGCCACAGGCCCATGAAGGTGCTGATGTAGCTGGTGTACGAGTTGGTCACCCAGTGCATGTCCATGCCCGGGTCGTAGCCCTCCTCGCGGACGCGGTCGAAATGCTCGAGCCCGCCGGAGAAGTCGAAGCCGGCGCAGAACGCGTCGCCGTTGCCTTCGAGCACGATGATGCGCACTTCCGGGTCGCGGTTCGCCTGCTCGAGGTGCAGCCGCAGGGTGTCGAGCACCTCGGTGCGCAGCGTGTTGAACTTGTCCGGCCGATTCAGCGTGATCGTGGCGATGCGATCCGTCTTCTCGTAGAGGACGACGTCTTCGGACATGGTGTGCGCTCCTTCCCGCAGCCGCTTCGGCGTGTCGGGCACGCCTTCGGCTGCCGCAGTGTACGGGGGGCGTGAGCCGGGCCGGCGTCAAGGCAGCGCGCTGCCCTCGACGAAGACCTTCAGCTCGCCCGGCGCGATCGGCTCCCAGGCCTCGCCGGTGGTCAGGGGCTGGGTGGCGACCACCGCGACGCGGTCCTGCGGCGTGGTCAGCGCGCCGAAGTCCACGCTCAAGTCCTCGTCGGCCAGCGTTGCGGTTCGGAACGGGTGCCGGCGCTGCAGCCAGTGCAGGTGCGTGGCGGCATGCGCCCACAGCGCCTGGCCGTTGGACAGCAGCATGTTGAAGCTGCCGCGCGCGTGCAGCAGCGGCAGCAGGTCGCGCAGCGTGCGGCTGAGCTCGTCGACGCTGGGCACGCCGGCATGCGACTTGGCCAGCTCCTGCATCAGCCAGCAGAAGGCGCGCTCGCTGTCGGTGCTGCCCACCGGGCGGAAGGCGCCGTGCAGCCGGGGCGCGAAGTCCTTCAGGTCGCCGTTGTGCGCGAACACCCAGTAGCGGCCCCACAGCTCGCGCACGAAGGGGTGGCAGTTCTCCAGCGCCACATGGCCCTGCGTGGCCTTGCGGATGTGGGCGATGACGTTGCGGCTCTTGATCGGGTAGCGGCGCACCATGTCGGCCACCGGCGAATCGAGCGCGCTGTGCGGATCGATGAACAGGCGCAGGCCCTTGTCCTCGAAGAAGGCGATGCCGAAGCCGTCCTTGTGCTCGGCCGCGCGCGTGGCCAGGCCGGTGAACGAGAACATCACGTCGGTCGGCGTGTTCGCGTTCATGCCCAGCAACTGGCACATCGGCCCACCTCCTGTATGTCGGCTACGCGCTTCGCGCGCCCCTTCGAGGGGGGCTAGCCCAGGCACAAGAGCTCCTGTGGACCTCTCGTGCCTGGCGAGCGGCCGGGCGTCCTCGCCCGGCGCGGCCTGCAAGGCCCGCTGGCGGCCCGGCGACACCGGATCCGCGGCGGCCGCCGTCAAGACCGGCGAGGCGCAGCCGTCGCCACGAAGGCAGATGCTCGGTTCGAAACACGTCAGCGGATCGGCAGGAACAGCTTGGCGATGCCGCGCGCGCTGACCAGGTTGCCGGGGTTGCTGGTTTCCTCGAGCACGCCGCTCATGCGCCGCAGGATGCGTTCGCTGTTGCGCGCGCGCCAGATCACCAGGTCGGCCAGCCACGGGTGCGCGTTGACCCGGCTGGCCTTGCGGTACAGCTCGAACTTGGGTTGCAGCGCGCGGATCGACGCCTCGTAGGTGCTGCGCACGGCTGCATCGCCGGCAGCGGCGCCGCCGGCGGCCAGCGCCTCGGCGGCGAGCAGCCCGGTCTCCATCGCCTTGCCGATGCCTTCGCCGCTGAAGGCGTAGGTGCTGCCGATCGCCTCGCCGGTGGCGAGCGCGCCGGCGCGCGAATAGTGCGCGCCGTCGAGCGAGCAGCGCAGCGGCGCACCCTTGAGCGCGCCTTGCAGCGCGCCGCCGGCCATCAGCTCGCGCGCCGGCGCATAGACCTCGCAGAAGGCGTCGAACACCTCGCGCAGGTTCACGTCCTGCATCTGCAGCCGGCCGCTGCCGACCAGGCTGAAGCTGTCGGACAGGCCGACGCCGATGTTGAAGGCGTCGCCGGGGCACGGAAAGATCCAGCCGTAGCCCTGGCGCAGCCGCTTGTGCCAGACGATCTCGAGCGCCTTGATGCGCCCGGCCATCGCCGGGGCGTGCACGTAGCCGCGCAGTGCGACGCCGGTGGGTGTGCGCCGCTGGTTCAGCCCGGCGGCGATCATCGCCTGCGGCGGCGCGCCGCTGGCCAGCACCAGCCAGCGGCAGGCGATCGCGTGAGTCGCGTCGCCCCGCTTCAGGCGCGCGCCGACCACCTGCCCGGCCAGCTCCGGGTGCAGCGCGTCGGGCGCGTCGCCTTCGACGATCGGTGCGTCGAAGCGCACGGGGGTGAACAGCTTCGCGCCGGCGCGCTGCGCGGCGCGCACCAGGATGTGGTCGAGCTGCCGGCGCGGCAGCACCGCCAGCGACCCCGGCACATCGACGCGGCCGCCGCGCGGGCCGATGCAGCCCACGTGCGCGACGCGCTGCGCCTGCGCCATCACCTCGTCGTACACGCCGAGCCGGCGCAGCGCCGCGTGCGCGTCGGGGATCAGGCCGTCGCCGCAGACCTTGTCGCGCGGAAAGTCGTGCTGGTCGACCAGCACCACGTCGATCCCGGCGCGCGCCAGCATCTGCGCGCAGGCGCTGCCGGCAGGGCCGGCGCCGACGACGAGCACGTCGCATGCGGCGGGCAGCGGGGTCGCGGTCATCGGCAGGCGCTCCTGTGGGATCGCGGCATTCTAGGCAGCGCCCGGCACGGCCCCGGCGCCGAGCGGGCCGCGGCGAGGGGCCGCTGGAGCGCCTCTGGGGGCGCCGCTGGCAGGGGGTCGGTGCGGCGTTTCGCCGCCAGAGCGAAGCGGGCCGAACGCCGGCGGGTTGACCGGCGCGCGAAGCGTCCGGTCGAACCTGCCGACGTAGGACGGCGCCGCAGGCGTCCGGCCTACGCGGCCTTGACCTTCAGCCGCGCCGCATGCAGCAGCGGCTCGGTGTAGCCGCTGGGCTGCACCAGCCCCTTGAAGATCAGGTCGCTGGCCGCCTGGAAGGCGAGCGATTCGTCGAAGCGGCCGGCCATGTTGCGGTACAGCGGGTCGCCCGCGTTCTGCTGGTCCACCACCTTGGCCATGCGCTTGAGCGTGCTGCGCACCTGCGCCTTCGTGACCACGCCGTGCAGCAGCCAGTTGGCGATGTGCTGGCTGCTGATGCGCAGCGTCGCGCGGTCTTCCATCAGGCCGACGTCGTGGATGTCGGGCACCTTGGAGCAGCCCACGCCCTGGTCGACCCAGCGCACCACGTAGCCGAGGATGCCCTGGCAGTTGTTGTCCAGCTCCTGTTGGCGCTCGGCGTCGCTCCACTTCGCCGCCTTGACCACGGGGATCGTCAGCAGTTGCTCGAGCAGCGCGTCGCGCTCGGCGTCGAGATCGACCTTTTCGAGCGCGCGCTGCACCTTGAACACGTCGACCTGGTGGTAGTGCAGCGCGTGCAGCACCGCCGCGGTCGGGCTCGGCACCCAGGCGGTGTTGGCACCGGCCTGCGGATGCGCGATCTTCTGCTTCAGCATCGCGGCCATCAGGTCGGGCATCGCCCACATGCCCTTGCCGATCTGCGCCTTGCCGCGCAGCCCGCACTCCAGCCCGACGAGCACGTTGCTGCGCTCGTAGGCCTGGATCCAGGCGCTGGCCTTCATGTCGCCCTTGCGCAGCATCGGCCCGGCGCGCATCGCGGTGTGCATCTCGTCGCCGGTGCGGTCGAGGAAGCCGGTGTTGATGAAGGCCACGCGGCTGGCGGCCGCGGCGATGCAGGCCTTCAGGTTGACCGAGGTGCGGCGCTCCTCGTCCATGATGCCGAGCTTGACGGTGCTGTCGGGCAGGCCGAGCAACTGCTCGACGCGGCCGAACAGCTCGGCGGCGAAGGCCACCTCGGCCGGGCCGTGCATCTTGGGCTTGACGATGTAGACCGAGCCGCGCCGGCTGTTGCGGATGCCCGGCTGCCCGAGGCCCTTCAGGTCGTGCAGCGCGATCGCGGTGGTGACCACCGCGTCGAGGATGCCTTCGGGGATCTCGCGGCCGTCTTCGCCCCACAGGATCGCCGGGTTGGTCATCAGGTGGCCGACGTTGCGCACGAACAGCAGCGAGCGGCCGTGCAGCATCACGTCCTCGCCGCGCGGGCCGGTGTAGTGCCGGTCGGGGTTCAGACCGCGGGTGAAGCTGCGGCCGCCCTTGTTCATGTCCTCGGTCAGCGTGCCGCGCAGGATGCCCAGCCAGTTGCGGTAGGCCAGCACCTTGTCGTCGGCATCGACCACCGCGACCGAATCCTCGAGGTCCATGATGGTGGACAGCGCCGCCTCGACCACCAGGTCGGCCACGCCGGCCGCATCGTCGCGGCCGATCGCGTGCTCGCGGTCGATGCGGATGTCCAGGTGCAGCCCGTGGTGCACCAGCAGCACCGACGACGGCGCGTCCATCTCGCCCTGGAAGCCGACGAACTGCGCCGCGTTCTTCAGGCCGACCGTCGCCCCGTTCTTCAGCGTCACGGCCAGGTGGTGGTCGACCACGCGGTAGGCGGTGGCGTCGAGGTGCGAGCCCTTTTGCAGCGGCGCGCAGCGGTCGAGCACGTGGCGCGCGTATTCGATCACCTTGGCGCCGCGCACCGGGTTGTAGCCGGGGCCGCGCACGGCGCCGTCATCCTCGGGCAGCGCGTCGGTGCCGTACAGCGCGTCGTACAGCGAACCCCAGCGCGCGTTGGCGGCGTTGAGCGCGTAGCGCGCGTTGGTGATCGGCACCACCAGCTGCGGGCCGGCCTGCAGCGCGAGTTCGGCGTCGACGTTCTTGGTCGTCACGCGCGCCTTGTCGGGCACCGGCACCAGGTAGCCGATCTTCTGCAGGAAGGCGCGGTACTTCTTGTGCGCGCGGATCGGCCCGGGGTTGGCCCGGTGCCAGGCGTCGATCTCGGCCTGCAGGCGGTCGCGCTCGGCCAGCAGCGCCGCGTTCTTCGGCGCCAGCTCGCGCACGATCGCGTCGAAGCCGGCCCAGAAGGCCGCCGGCTCGACGCCGGTGCCGGGCAGCACCTCGTCGTCGATGAAGCGCGCCAGCGGCGTGGCGACGTGCAGGTCGTGGAGGCGGGTGCGGTCAGCGGCGGCTTCGGTCATGGCTTCAGGCTTTCACGGGGAGGAGGAGATCCAGCACCGCGCGCAGGCTGGTGCCGGTGTGGGAGGGTTCACAGTCGAGCTGTTCGAGCGGCGCCCCGTTGCGGTTGACCCACAGCGTGGTGTAGCCGTACCAGGTGGCGCCGATCGCGTCCCAGCCGTTGCTCGAGACGAACAGGATGTCGCGCGCGGCCAGCCGCAACGCCTGCGGGCCGAGCGCGTAGGCGGCGGCATCGGTCTTGTAGCGCTGCACCGCGTGCACCGACAGCAGCGGGTCGAGCCAGGCGGCGAAGCCGGCGCTCTTGACGGCGACCGCGAGCATGTCGGGGTCGCCGTTGCTGAGGATGCCGGCCGGCACCGCAGCGCGGTGCAGCGCCGCGAGCACGTCGCGCGCCTCGGGGAAGGCGCTCAGGTGGCGGTACTGGTTCATCAGCCGGTCCTCGCCGGCGGCGTCCAGCGGCAGCGCCAGCCGCAACGCGGCAAAGCGCAGCGCCGCGCGCGTGACTTCCCAGAACGGCCGGTAGCGGCCGCTCATCGTCAGCAGCCGGGTGTAGTCGATCTGGCGCTCGCGCCACAGCAGGCTCAGGCGCTCGCCCTGGCCGGGGAACAACTGCTCGGCCAGCAGCGCGACGCTGTGCACGTCGAACAGCGTGCCGTAGGCGTCGAACAGCACCGCGCGCGGCAGGGCGTGCGGGCGCGGGCGGGGCATCACCATGATGCCGATCCTATTGCCGACGCCGATGATGATTCAGTGCCGCAAAGGTCTTGGATTGCTGCCTTTTCGGTACACAATGCACCGGACAGGTTCGCAAGACGGCGTCGGTCGGGCGCCGATTCCCACGGCGCAACGGCGCAATCCTGGACCGTGGCACGACTCAAGCAGATCGAATCGTTCGTGGCGGTGGCGCAGAAGGGCAGCCTGACCGCTGCCGCCGGCGCCGAAGGCGTGGCGCCGGCGGTGATCGGCCGGCGCATCGACGCGCTCGAAGAGCGGCTGGGCGTGAAGCTGCTGGTGCGCACCACCCGGCGCATCACGCTCACGCACGAAGGCAGCGCCTTCCTCGAGGACTGCCAGCGCATCCTGGCCGACATCGCCAACGCCGAAGGCAGCGTCAGCGCCGGCGGCGTCAAGGCCAGCGGCCACCTGCGCATCACCGCGCCGGGCGGCTTCGGCCGGCGCCACGTGGCGCCGCTGGTGCCGCACTTCATCGCCCAGCACCCCGAGGTCAGCCTGTCGCTGAACCTGAGCGACCGCGTCGTCGACATCGTCAACGAAGGCGTCGATTGCGCGGTGCGCGTCGGCGACCTGCCCGATTCGAGCCTGGTCAGCGTGCGCCTGGCCGACAACCGCCGGCTGTGCGTGGCCGCGCCCGGCTACCTGGCGCGCGCCGGCACGCCGCGCCACCCGGCGGAGCTGGCGCAGCACGAGTGCCTGGTGCTGTCGTCCGACGCCAGCCAGACCCGCGGCTGGGCCTTCGTGATCGAGGGCGAGCCCACCCACCTGCGGCCGCGCGGCCGCGTCGATTGCAGCGACGGCCAGGTGCTGCACGACTGGTGCGTGCAGGGGCTGGGCATCGCCTGGCGCAGCACCTGGGAGGTGGAGCGCGAAGTCGCCGAAGGCCGGCTGGTGGCGCTGCTGCAGGACTTTGCCGCGCCGCCCAACGGCATCTACGCGGTGTTCCCGCAGCGAAAGCACCTGCCGCTGCGGGTGCGGCTGTGGATCGACTTCCTCAAGCACACCTACGGCGACCCGGGCTACTGGTCGGGGTGGGAAGGCGGCTGAACCCGGCGCGCAGGCGTGCGCAGGCACGCGCGCGGGTCCGGCTCAGAATGGGCGAAAGCCTCTCAGCCTCCCGCATCCGCCGTGCACTTCTTGACGAAGCTGGTGCGTGCCGCGCCGGCCAGCTTCTTGGCGTCGGCCTGCTGCTCGCACGCGGCGCCCGCCGCGGCCGGCTTGCCGCCGTCCTTCTCGCACTTGGTGATGAAGCTGGTGCGCGCGGCACCGGCGAGCTTCTTGTCGTCGGCCTGCTTCTCGCACGCGGCAGCGCCGCCGCCGGCGTCGGCCGTGCACTTCTTCATGAAGCTGTTGTAGGCCGCACCGGCCAGCTTCTTCTCCTTGGCCTGCGCCTCGCAGTCGGCGGCATGCGCCGGCAGCGCCAGCGCGGCCGCGGCCAGGGTCAGGATGGTTGCCAGGGTTCTCATGGTTGCTCCTCGTTCGCGTCGGCGTTGCACGGCCCGCGGGCCGCACGCGATTGCACCACGGCGCCGGGCGGCACCGTCACAGAATCCGGCGGGGATGGTGCAGCGCCTCGTGCGCGGCGTGCAGCCGGCGCACCAGCACGCGGATGAAGGCGGCGTCGAACAGGCGCAGCGTGCCCAGCCCGAGCTGGCCGAGCGTGCGCGGCGTGAACGAGATCGTGGTCGCCGGCTGCGACACGATCACGTCGGCGCTGTGCCGGCGCAGGTCGGGGCTGGGCGCCAGGTAGGCCATCTCGCCCACCGAAGTGCCGGCGCCCAGCCGGGCGACGCTCTTGCCGTCGCGGAACACCTCGACCTCGCCCTGCGCGATGATGTGGAAGCGGTCGCCCTCTTCGCCGCGCCGATGCAGCGCGTCGCCGAAGGGGTGGCGCTGCCATTGGGCGCGGTGCACCACCTCCCACAGCTCGACGTCGCCGAATCCGCTGAAGAATTCGAGCTTGCGCAGCAGGCCGAAGCGCTCGGAGTCGAGCACCGACTGCAGCGGCCCGCGCGGCAGCTCGCCGCCGGCCACCACCGCCGCCAGCGCCTGCGCGAAGTGGTCCCAGTCGGGGTGGCGGTCGTCGCGCCGCTTGGCGAGCGCGCGCCGGACCAGATCGTCCAGGGCCGGCGGCACGCCGTCGCGCAGCTCGCGCAGCGACGGCGGCGCCGCGTGGTAGATCTGGTGCATCAGCGCCGGCTGCTGCGCGGCTTCGAAGGGCGGCCGGCCGGCGACCAGGTGGAACAGCACGCCGGCGAGCGCATAGATGTCGGCACGCGCGTCGAGCACATCGCCGTCGAGCTGCTCGGGCGGCATGTAGGCCAGCGAGCCGACGCGGAACACCTGGGTGCGCTCGGCGTGCAGGTTCATCGCGCTGCCGAAGTCGCTGAGCTTGACGTCGACCACCGCGTCGTGGCGCAGCACCGCCAGGATGTTGGCCGGCTTGACGTCGCGGTGGATCAGCCCCTGGCGCGCGACGTAGCCCAACGCCATCGCGCACTTGAAGCCGATCTCCACCACCTGCGCCAGCGGCAGCAGCGCATCGGGCCGGCAAAAGCGCCGCAGCGTGCCGCCAGGCACGTACTCCATCACCAGGTACGGGCCCGCCGGGTCGTCCACCGCGTCGTGGATCTGGACCACGTTCGGGTGCTGCAGCCGGCCGACCAGCGCCGCCTCGGCGGCGAAGAAGTGCGCCTGGTAGTGGCCTTCGGGCGTGTCGGGCGCCAGACCGGTGCGCACCCGCTTGATCGCCACGTCGCGCTGGTGGAAGGCGTCGTGGGCGAGGAAGACCTCGCTGGTCGCGCCCTCGCCGAGGCGCTCGCGCACCGCGTACTTGCCGATCTGCGCCGGCAGGTCGGGCTCGAGGGCGGCGCTGGCGACCGGGATTGGGGGCATCGGGGCGGGGTAGGCGGCGGGAAAGGCGGCCGGCCTGGCCGGGGCGCAGGGCGGGGGCGCGGGCCGGAAGACGCCCCCCGATGGTGCCCGCGCGCCTGGCCGCGCGTCTGCGGAAGAACACCGGCTTTGTGCCCGATTCCCCGCCCGCGCGGCGCCGGCGCCGCGCAGCCGGGCCGCGGGGGCACCCCCGTAGAATCGCCGGATGATTCAAGCCCGGAACGAGCTGCTCCAGGCGCTGGAAGCGGTGCTCGCACGGATGGCCCCGGGCGCGGCGCCGCCGGCCGCCTTCGAATCGCCGAAGCAGGCGGCGCACGGCGACCTGGCGATCACCGCGGCGATGCCGCTGGCGCGCAGCCTGAAGCGCAACCCGCGCGAACTGGGCCAGCAGCTCGCCGACGAACTGCAACGCGAAGCCGCATTCGCGCGCTGGGTGGATGCCGTCGAGATCGCCGGGCCCGGCTTCGTCAACCTGCGGCTGAAGGCCGCCGCCAAGCAGGCGGTGGTGGCCGAGGTGCTGCGCGCGGGCGACGCCTTCGGCAGCCTGCCGGCGCACGGCGCGCGCGCGCTGGTGGAATTCGTGTCGGCCAACCCGACCGGGCCGCTGCACGTGGGCCATGCGCGCCAGGCGGCGCTGGGCGACAGCCTGTGCAACCTGCTGCAGACGCAGGGCTGGCAGGTCACGCGCGAGTTCTATTACAACGACGCGGGCGCCCAGATCGCCAACCTCGCCGCCTCGACGCAGGCGCGGCTGCGCGGCCTGCGGCCCGGCGACGCCGGCTGGCCCGAGGCGGCCTACAACGGCGAGTACATCGCCGACATCGCCGAGGCCTACCGCGCCCGCGCCACCGTGGCGGCCGACGACCGCCGCTATACCGCCGGCGGCGACATCGAAGACCTCGACGACATCCGCCGCTTCGCGGTCGCCTACCTGCGCCACGAGCAGGACCTGGACCTGCAGGCCTTCGGCGTGCGCTTCGACCACTACTTCCTCGAGTCCAGCCTGTACGCCGACGGCCGCGTCGAGGCCGCGGTGCAGCGCCTCGTCGCCGCCGGCAAGACCTACGAAGAAGGCGGCGCGCTGTGGCTGCGCACCACCGACTACGGCGACGACAAGGACCGCGTGATGCGCAAGTCCGACGGCAGCTGGACCTACTTCGTGCCTGACGTCGCCTACCACATCCACAAGTTCGAACGCGGCTTCACCAAGGTGATCAACGTGCAGGGCAGCGACCACCACGGCACGGTCGCGCGGGTGCGCGCCGGGCTGCAGGCGGCAGGCCTGGGCATCCCGGCGGGCTTTCCCGACTACCTGCTGCACAAGATGGTCACGGTGATGCGCGGCGGCCAGGAGGTCAAGATCTCCAAGCGCGCCGGCAGCTACGTGACGCTGCGCGACCTGATCGACTGGACCAGCCGCGACGCGGTGCGCTTCTTCCTGATCAGCCGCAAGGCCGACACCGAGTTCGTGTTCGACGTCGACCTGGCGCGCAAGCAGGGCGACGAGAACCCGGTGTTCTATGTGCAGTACGCGCATGCGCGCATCTGCTCGGTGCTGGCCGAATACGCGGCGCGCGGCGGCGACACGGCGGCGCTGGAGGCAGCCGACCTCGGCCGGCTCGGCGCGCCCAGCGAGCTGGCGCTGATGCTCGAGCTGGCCGCCTACCCCGGCGTGCTGGCGCGCGCCGCGGCCGAACTCGCGCCGCACGACGTCGCCTTCCACCTGCGTGGGCTGGCCGCCGCCTTCCACACCTACTACGCCGCCGAGCGCTTCCTGGTCGACGACCCGGCGCTGGCGCGCGCGCGGCTGGCGCTGCTCGCCGCCACCCGCCAGGTGCTGCGCAACGGGCTGGCGGTGCTCGGCGTCAGTGCGCCGCAGTCGATGACGCGCGAAGCCGCGGCGGAGGCCGCGGCATGAGCGTCAAGACCACGCCGCGCCGCCCGGCGCGCGGCGGCTTCGCTGCCGGCTTCGTGTTTGGGCTGCTGGTCGGGCTGGCGGTGGCACTGGGTGTCGCGCTGTACGTCAGCAAGGTGCCGGTGCCCTTCGTCAACAAGGTGCCGCAGCGCAGCGCCGAGCAGGACGCCGCCGAGGCCGAGCGCAACAAGAACTGGGATCCGAACGCCGGGCTCAGCGGCAAGGCGGCGCAGCGGCCGGCATCGGCGCCACCCGCCGCAACGCCACCGGCCGCAGCGCCGCGGCCCGCCGCAGCGCCGTCGGCGGCCCCCGCGCCGCCGCGGGC
>JAFEFZ010000298.1 GCA_018240325.1 Pseudomonadota bacterium | reverse complement strand
CAGCGCGCCAGCGGCCAGCGCCACGGCGAGCCGCCAGGCCAGGCGGCGCGGGCGGCTCACCCGACGAGCCTCCGCGCTGCGCGCGCCGGAATTCGCGCTTGGGAGCGACCCGGCGGGCTCATCAGGGAACCTCCGGGCTGCGCCCTGCGGTATTCGCCCTTGGGGCGGCCCGGCGGGCTCATGGCTCGCCGCTGCCGCAGCGGATCGGCAGCGGCCCGGTGGCACCGGCCTCGGGCTTCGTGCCCAGCGGCAGCGTCTGCGCCGACAGCCAGCGGGCCACAGCGCCGATCTCTTCCGGCGTCAGCCGCTTGGCGACTTCGGCCATGCAGTCGGGCGCGGCTGCGTGGCGCTGGCCGGTGCGCCAGGCGCCGAGCTGGCCGATCAGGTAGTCGGCCGGCAGCGTCAGCAGCCCGGGCATCGCCGGCAGCCGGCCGGCCATGGCAGCGCCGTGGCAGGACACGCAGGCCGGAATCCGGCGATCGGGCGCACCGTCGAACACGAGTTTTCGCGCCAGGCGCTGCTGGTCGGCCGCCAGGCCATGCGCCTGCGCCGGCGGATAGGGCAGGTCGAGCGCGGCGAAGTAGCCGGCGATGGCGTGCAGGTAGTCGTCGGACATGTGCCGCATCAGGTGGTTCATCGCCCGGTTCTGGCGGCGGCCTTCCCTGAAGTTTTGCAGCTGGTTGAACAGGTAGCCCTCGGGCTTGCCCGCGATGCGCGGGAAGTAGCCGTCGCGCGTGGCCCGTCCTTGCCTGCCGTGGCAAATCACGCAGGCCTGCATGCGCTGGGCCATCGTGTCCTCGACGGGCGCCGGCGGCGTCATGCCGGCAACCGCAGCCGCCTGCGCCGCCGCCTGCAGCCCGGCGCCCAGCAGGCAGGCGAGCAAGAGGCGCACGCGCGGCTTCATCGCTTCCGACCGGCGTGCCGCAGCCCCAAAGTGCCGGGCGTGCGCACTGCGGGCTCGGCAACGCCGCCGCAGCGTCAAGCCGAGCAGCGCCGCCAGCGCCACCGCCGTGCCCGCCGGCGCAAGCGCCTGCTCCCCTTCGCCGGCCGCGGCGAAGCGGCGGCAGATGCCGCAGCAGCTCCACGGAACCATTCGCACGCAGCCCGGCGCATCCACTCGGCAACCCCCGATTCTTCGCGTGGCGACTGTGCCGGAGAAGGCTTGCCGGCTCAAGCATCAGTTTTCCATCAAAACCACGTATCAGATGGTACGGACAGGGAATTTCCGCAGTGAACCGGCTGATGTCAGTACAGTCTGCGCGATCCGCGATTGCCGGCGTATCAGATGGCGCCGGCGCGGCGTCTGCCCGCTCCTGCATGAAGCGCTACGAAGCCCTGGCCCACGACCTGGCGCAGGCGATCGCCGCCGGCCGGCTGCGCCCCGGCGAGCGCATTGCGTCGGTGCGCCAGACGAGCCGCAGCCGCGGCGTGAGCGCGTCGACGGTGTTCGAGGCCTTCTACCTGCTGGAAGCGCGCGGGCTGATCGAGGCCCGGCCGCGCTCGGGCTACTTCGTCAGCCACGCTGCGGCGCGGCAGGCCGAGCCGGCAGCGTCGGCGCCGGCGGCCGAGGAGCGCGCGGTCGAGGTGTCGGAGCTGGTGTTCGAGGTGCTGGGGCACATGCGCAACCGCGCACTGGTGCCGCTGGGCTCGGCCTTCCCGAGCCCGATGCTGTTCCCGCTGCCCAGGCTGGCGCTGGCGCTGGGCAAGGCGGTGCGCAGCCTGGACCCGTGGCGCACGGTCGAAGACCTGTCGCCGGGCAGCGCCGAGCTGCGGCGCCAGATCGGGCTGCGCTGCCTGGGCGCGGGCTGCGCCGTCGATGCCGACGAACTGGTCATCACCAACGGCGCGATGGAGGCGCTGAACCTGTGCCTGGAAGCGGTCACGCAGCCGGGCGACCTGGTGGCGGTCGAGTCGCCGACCTTCTACGCCGCGCTGCAGGCGCTGGAGCGGCGCGGCCTGAAGGCGGTGGAAGTCGCCACCCATCCGCGCAGCGGTGTCGATGTGGCGGCGCTGGCCGCCGTGCTCGCGCGCCACCCGGTCAAGGCCTGCTGGCTGATGCCCAACTTCCAGAACCCGCTGGGCAGCCTGATGCCCGACGAAGCGAAGCAGGAACTGGTGGCGCTGCTGGCCCGGCACCAGGTGCCGCTGATCGAGGACGACGTGTACGGCGAGCTGTACTTCGGCGCGCGCAGGCCGCGGCCGGCCAAGGCCTGGGACAAGGGCGGCTGGGTGATGCACTGCAGCTCGTTCTCGAAGACGCTGGCACCCGGCTGGCGCGTAGGCTGGGCGGCGGCCGGGCGCTTCGCCCGCGAAGTCGGCCGGCGCAAGTTGATGAGTTCGCTGGCGGCGCCGCTGCCGTCGCAGGAGGGGCTGAGCGAGTACTTGCGCCATGGCGGCTGCGACCGCCACCTGCGCCGGCTGCGCCAGGCGCTCGCGCAGCAGCGCCAGGCGATGCTGCTCGACGTGGCGAAGCACTTCCCCGAAGGCACGCGGGCCACGCAGCCCGAAGGCGGCTACTTCCTGTGGGTCGAGCTGCCGGTGAAGGTCGACGCGCTGGAACTGCACCGGCTGGCGCTGTCGCACGCCATCAGCCTGGCGCCCGGGCATCTGTTTTCCGCCGACCACCGCTATCGGCACCACCTGCGGCTGAACTTCGGGCATCCGGACGACACGCGCGTCGCCGCCGCGCTCAAGACCGTCGGGCAACTGGCGAAGGCGCTGGCCTGAGAGGCTGAGCGCCGGCCGCTCACGCGCGCCGACGGCGGCGGCCAGGATCGCGCGGAACAGCGTGCCGGTGATGACCGGGCGCTTCATGGCCGAGTCAGCGATGCGCGAGGCCGTGCTCGGCCGCGCACGACATCGCCTTCGCCGGGCGCCGGCAGGGGTCTGGTGCAGCAAAACCTTGGACTCCGTATAAACTTGTACGACGTTCAAATACAGGCAGCAGCCCGAGCACGATGCCCGACCACGCCCCACCCGGCCGCCGCGAGCGCCGCCGCGCCGGCACGCTCGACCATGTCGCGCGCGCCGCGGCGGATCTGTTCGAGGCCCGCGGCTACGACGCCACCACGATGGAGCAGATCGCGGCCGCCGCCGACGTGGCCAAGGGCACGCTGTACAACCACTTCCCGACCAAGGAAGCGGTGCTGGCCCACTGGATGCACCTGACGCTGGCCGACGATGCGCCGCGGCTGCGGGCCTCGCTCGACCGGCCCGGGAGCTTCGAGGACAAGCTGACGCGGCTGTTCGCCGAGTCGGCGCAGTGGATGCAGGCCCATCGCGCCTGGCTGCTGCCGTACTTCCGCCATCGCTTCCTGCACATCGACAGCGAGGTCGGCGCCGCGCACGCGCAGCGGCCGCGCGACCTGGCGGCGGTGCTCGCCTGGTTGATCGCGCAGGCGCAACGCGACGGCACGCTGCACACCGGCCTGGCGGCCGAGCATCTGGCGGCGCTGCTGCACCAGCTCTACTTCGCCGCGCTGATGCGCTGGCTGACGGTGCCCGGGCGCGCGCTGAGCGGCGAATTCGCCGCGGCCATCGACCTGTTCATGCGCGGTGCGGCCGCACCGGCGCCTGCCGCCCCGCGCACGAGGCGCCCCGCATGAAGATCAGCGTGATCACCTACGGCACCGAGGGCGACGTGCGGCCGCTGGCCGCGCTGTGCGCGGCGCTGAACCGCTGCGGCCACCACACCGAGCTGCTGGCCGATGCGTCCACGCTGGGCAGCGCGCGGCAACTGGGCGTCGCCACGCAGGCGCTGGCGGGCGACATCGCCGGCGGCGCCGGCGCGGCCGGCTCGATCGCCGACGTGGTCGGCCGCAGCGGCAAGCCGGGCGCAGCCGCGCGCGCGCTGGTGCAGATCGTGAACACGCACACCGCTGCGTGGCTGCGGCAGGCCGTCGATGCGGCGCGCGCTGCCGACGTCGTGCTCGCCGGCGGGCTGGCCGGCTTCGTCGGCCTGTCGGCGGCCGAGGCGCTGCGCCTGCCGGCCATCGGGCTGGGCATGTTCCCGCTGACGCCGACGCGCGAGTTCGCGTACCCCTTTCTGCCGCCCGGGGCGGCCTGGCGCCCGCTCAACCGCCTCGGCTTCCACCTGATCAACGGCTTGCTGTGGCGCGCCATGCGTGCGGCGCTGAACCGCGCACGCGCTCGAGCGTGCGCGCTGCCGGCGTTGCGGCGCATGCCGGCGAGCCACCCGATGCTCTACGGCTATTCGCCCACGCTCCTGCCGCGGCCGCATGACTGGCCCGAGCAGGTGGAAGTCTGCGGCCAATGGACGCTGCCGATGCCGGCATGGCAGCCGCCGGCCGCGCTCGGCGCCTTCCTGGCGGACGGCCCGCCGCCGGTGTACATCGGCTTCGGCAGCATGGCCGGGTTCGACACAGCGCGCCTGCGCGACGCGCTGGTGCACGGTCTGGCCGGACGGCGCGCGCTGTTCTACCCAGGCTGGAGCCGGGTGGACGTGTCGGGCCTGCCGGCCACGGTGCACGTGCTCGGCGACACCCCGCACGACTGGTTGTTCCCGCGCACGGCCTGCGTCGTGCACCATGGCGGATCGGGCACCACGCACTCGGCCGCGCGCGCCGGCGTGCCGTCGGTGGTCGTGCCCTTTGCCGGCGATCAGCCGTTCTGGGCGCAGCGCCTGGCGCTGGCCGGCGTCGCCCCGGCGGCGGTGCCCGGCGCCCGCTTCGGCGCCGCCGACCTCGGCCGTGGCCTGGCCTTCGCCGACCGCGCCGATGTGCGCGAACGCGCGCGCAAGCTCGGCGCCGCGCTGCGGGCGGAGGACGGACTGGCCCACGCGGTGGCGTCGATCGAGCGGCTGGGCGCGCGGCGATAGCGGTGCCTCGGGCTTCGGCACGCTCCGGCCGCGGCGTGCGTTCGCGGGCCTTGCCGGTGCGCGGGTCGTGCTGGCACGAAGAGGCACTCGAGGCGAGATGCCGAGGTGCCTTGGCCGCACTGCCGTGTCGATGCCCGCCCCCGCACGCGGCATCGGCATCGGCTTCCAGTCGCGGGTGGCCAAGATGATCCCGCCGCGGCCCGCTGCCGCGGCAGCCGCCGGCGTGCGCTGCCGCTCGGGCTGCGGCGAAAAGGGCCTTGAAAGGGGATGGCGCTCAGAGCCCCTTGCCGTCGTAGCGCAGCCCGATCCAGAACTGCCGGCCTACGTCCTGGTAGTCGCGCGCCGGTTGGTAGTCGCGGCCGGTGGCGTTCTGCAAGCGTGCCTCGATCTGCCAGAAGCGCTCGAAGCGCCAGCGCGCGTTCAGGTTCAGCAGCGCGTAGGCCGGCAGCAGCACGCCGGCATCGGGGCGCTGGCTGACGCGCAGCACGGTGCCGCCCAGCTGCCACGGGCCCTCGGTCCAGTCGACGGCGAAGGTCTGCTGGTTGGCGGCGCGGCGCGGCAGTTGCTCGTCGGTGTCGCGGTCCTTCGCGTTCAGCCAGTCCAGCGCCAGCGTGAACTGGAAGTTGCCCCACTGCTGCAGGCCCTGCATGGTGATGCCCTGCAGCAGCGCACGCGCGGTGTTGCCGGCGCAGCCGAAGGGGAATCCCGGCGGGCACAGGTTCGGATCGGCCTGGTAGCCGATCAGGTCCGACACCTTGTTGTAGTAGGCCGTGGCCGCCAGCGAGGTCATCGCGGCCTTGTAGTTGACGCCGGCCTCGATGCTGCGCGATCGCTCCGCCTGCAGCGTCGCCACCCCGTAGCCCGGGTAGTACAGGTCGTTGAAGGTCGGCGCGCGAAAGGCGGTGCCGGCCACCGCGCGCACCGACCAGCCGTCCGCGATGTCCATGCCCCAGCCGAGCTTGCCGGTGGTCTGGTTGTCGTAGGCCGAGTTGTGGTCCCAGCGCAGGTCGGCCTGCAGCTTCTGCGCGCCGAAGCGGCCGGTGTAGCCGAGCACCAGGCCGGTGTTGTCGCGGCTGGGCGCCTGGTAGTCGCTGCTGTAGATCGATTCGTCCAGGTAGTCGATGGCCCCCACCAGCTGGTGCTGCGCGCTGGCCTGCCACGTGGTCTGCGCGGTGAACTGCCGCCGCGTGGTGTTGTAGGTGCTGATGACGTTGGCGCCGGATTCGAGCTGGTCGGTCTGGTACGACGCGCGCAGCAGGTTCGTCCATTCGGTGGACAGCGTGCCCTGGTATTGCAGCGTCGTCAGCTGCGTGTCGAGCCGGTTGCGGAAGTCCGGCGACGCGTCGGGCAGGAAGTTCGGCGGCAGGAACTCGGCGCTGTCGAACTTCGAGCGCAGCCGGCTGCCGCTGTAGCTGATGCCGATGCGCTGCCCCTGCTGCCAGCTGTAGCCTCCGGCCAGCGACAGCCCGTAGCGCGAGAAGCCGTCGTCATCGGGGTTGTAGATGCCCCACAGGTCGCCGGGCCGCACGGCGGACACGCCGTTGGTGGTTTCGCCGCTGACGCTGAGCGCGTAGTCGAAGCCTGCGTTCGAGCCGCTCAGGGCCGCGTAGCCCTCGCCCGACGCATGGTTGCCGCCGGCGATGTTGCCGCGCAGGTAGGGCGCGCCGTCGCCGCGGCGGGTGACGATGTTGACCACGCCGCCGATCGCGTCGGCGCCGTACAGGCTGGAGCCCGGGCCGCGCATGATCTCGATGCGCTCCACCTGGCCCAGGCTGATGGCGGCCAGGTCGGTCTGGCCGAGCGTGGCCGAGCCGATGCGCACGCCGTCGATCAGCACCAGCGTGCTGCTGGAGCTGCTGCCGCGGATCATCAGGCCGGCGGTCTGGCCCGGCCCGCCGTTGCGCGACGCCTGCATGCCGCCTTCGCGGCGCAGCAGGTCTTCGATCGAATCGGCGCTGCTGGCGCGGATGCGGTCGCGGTCGATGACGACGACGTCCGACACCACGCTGCCGAGCGCGGCCGGCGCGCGCGTGCCGATCACCTGCACTTCGGACGGCGGCGTGGCCTCGGCCTGCGCCCAGGCAGCCGGCGCCGCCGAAAAGACAACGACCGACCATGAGGCGTGCCGCACACGGCAGCGCCAGCGAATCTTTCGCATCGGAAACCTCCGAATCCGCACCCACCGTGCGGCTCAAGTTGCACCTGCGTCGGTGCGCAGCGGAGGTTGACGGAGTCATGGCGCACCGAGGCCGGGCGCACGACGGCGCCACCCTCCGCGGCACCAGACATCTCCCGCACCAGGCCGGTATCCGGGCTCGCGAGTACCGGCCGTGGCCCACGGGAGTGGGACAGGCCGAAGCGTGCGGCGCCTTCCCAGGCGCTGTCGCCCAGTGGCTGCTGTGCCGAACGCTTCTCGCCGACCGTTGCGGGGGCAGCGCCGGAATTGGCAGGATGTCTTGGTCCCGCCGCACCGGCTTCCCGTTGAACCCGGCCCGCCGGATCGGCGAGACGGGCACCTGGTGCAAGCGCGGCGAGTCTAGCATTCGGCCCCGCGGCGATCGGCCGCCGCGACCGGGGCCGCGCATGGCGCGCCCGCCCCGGCCAGGAAGCGCTGAACCAAGGGCCCGCCGTGAATCAGGATCTGAAGAAGACGCTCTGGGCCGCCGCCGACAAGCTGCGCTCCAGCATGGACGCGGCCGAGTACAAGCACATCGTGCTCGGCCTGATCTTCTTGAAGTACATCTCCGACGCCTTCGACGAGCGCCGCGCGCAACTGCGGCTTGCGTTCGCCGACGAAGCCGGCGATCTGCACCTGCCCGACGCCGCCGACCACGCCGAGGCACTGGAAGAGCGCGACTACTACACGATGGCCAACGTCTTCTGGGTGCCGGCCTCGGCGCGCTGGGAGGCGCTGCGCGCGCAGGCCAAGCAGTCGCACATCGGCGTGCGCATCGACGCCGCGCTCGAAGCGATCGAGGCCGACAACCCGCGGCTGAAGGGCATCCTCGACAAGCGCTTCGGCCGCACCCAGCTCGAACCCGGGCGCCTGGGCGAACTGGTGGATCTGGTGGCGACCATCGGCTTCGCGACCGACGACGCGGGGGGCCACCGCGCCAAGGACCTGCTCGGCGAGGTCTACGAATACTTCCTCGGCCAGTTCGCCAGTGCCGAGGGCAAGAAGGGCGGCCAGTTCTACACGCCGGCCTCGGTGGTGAAGGTGCTGGTCGAGGTGCTGGCGCCGCACCAGGGCCGCGTCTACGACCCCTGCTGCGGCTCCGGCGGCATGTTCGTGCAGAGCGAGAAGTTCATCGCGGCGCACGGCGGCAGGTTCGAGGACATCAGCATCTACGGCCAGGAGGCCAACCCGACGACGTGGCGGCTGGTGGCGATGAACCTCGCGATCCGCGGCTTCGCGGCCGACCTCGGCAAGGAGCCCGCCGACACCTTCCACCGCGACCAGCACCCCGACCTGCGTGCCGACTACGTGTTGGCGAATCCGCCCTTCAACATCAGCGACTGGGGCGGCGAGCGCCTGCTCGACGACCGGCGCTGGACCTTTGGTGTGCCGCCGGCCGGCAATGCCAACTACGCGTGGCTGCAGCACATCCTGCATCACCTGAGCCCGCGCGGCCAGGCCGGCGTGGTGCTGGCCAACGGCAGCATGTCGTCCAACCAGAGCGGCGAAGGCGACATCCGCCGCGCGATGGTCGAGGCCGACGTGGTGGACGTGATGGTGGCGCTGCCGCCGCAGCTGTTCTTCAACACGCAGATTCCGGCCTGCCTGTGGTTCCTGGCCCGGGACAAGAGCGGTGCGGCCGTGCCGGGCGGCGGACGAGGCCGCGACCGGCGCGGCGAAATGCTGTTCATCGACGCGCGCAAGCTCGGCCGCATGGCGACAAGGGTGAACCGCGTGTTCGACGACGACGACGTGGCGCGCATCGCCGCCACCGTGCACCGCTGGCGCGCCGACGGCGAGGATGGTGCCGCCGAGCCCTATGCCGACCTGCCCGGCTTCTGCCGCGCCGTGAAGCTGGCCGAGATCGCCGAGCACGGCCACGTGCTGACGCCGGGGCGCTATGTCGGTGCCGAAGCGGTCGACGACGATGACGAGGCCTTCGACGAGAAGATGGAGCGGCTGACGGCGCAGCTTGCCGAGCAGATGGCGAAGGGGGCGGGGCTGGATGCGGTGATACGGGAGAAGCTGGGGGCGCTCGGGTATGCGATCTGAGCCCAGGCCTGCCGCCGCGGGACAATCGAAGGCGTTGCGACGACGCCTGCGCACGGAGCACGGCATGAGCATGCAGAGCATCGAAGTCGAGATCGACGCCGCCGGCCGCGTGCACGCGGTGGACCCGCAGGTGGCCGTCCCAGCCGGCCCGGCGCTGCTGACACCGCTGGCCCCGCGCCGCACCGCCCTGGAACACGGCGCGCCGGCCGAACGGCCGGACGACTGGCGCAGCCTCGTCGGTGCGCTCAGTGGATCGCCGAGCTGGCGCGAGCCGCCGCAGGCGATTCAGGACCGGCTGCGCGACGAATGGCGATGAGCGGCGATGAGCGGCGACATCGACCATCTGCTCGACACCAACGTCGTCATCGGCCTGCTGAAGGGCCACGCCGCCGCGCTCGCGCTGGCCGAAGCGGCCGGCCTCGCACCGGGGCGCTTCGGCGTCAGCCAGATCACGCGGATGGAACTGCTCGGCTATCCGGGCCTGACCGACGCCGAAGACGAGGCCGTGCGCCGCTGGCTGGCGCTGTGCCGTGTGCTGACGATCGACGACAAGACCGAGGCGCGCGCCATCGGACTGCGTCGTCGAGGCTTGCTGCGTCTGCCTGACGCCATCGTCGCCGCCACGGCACTGGCTGCCGATGCGCACCTGTTGACGCTCGACGAGCGGCTGGCGCGGGTGTTCGGCGATGAAGTGCGCAGTGCATGAGGAACCGATGCTTTCACCCGCAATCGAGCCGTTCGACACGTTGACGGACCGGCTGGGCGCGAAGCTCGCCGAGCAGATGGCGAAGGGGGCGGAACTGGATGAGGTGATTCGGGAGAGGCTGGGGGCGATGGGCTATGCAGGCTGAGTGGCAGGTGCTGACCCTGGACGAGGCCGGTGTGAGCCTCATCGATTGCGATCACCGAACACCTCCAGCAAGCGAGGCCGGCTATCCGTACATCGCCATACCGCAACTGCGAGACGGCCACGTCGCGCTTGACGGCGTGCGTCGAATCAGTCGTCAGCACCTCGCCGAATGGACAAAGAAGCTGAAACCGCGAGAGCACGACGTCATCGTCGTGCGACGATGCAATTCGGGTGTTAGTGCAGTGGTGCCGCGCGGCGCCGAGTGGGCAATCGGTCAGAACTTGGTGGTACTGCGCGCCGATGGGCGTCGTGTGCACCCCGAGTTCCTCCGCTGGCTCGTTCGCGGCGAGGATTGGTGGGGCCAAGTCCGGAAGTTCGTGAACGCCGGTGCTGTCTTCGACAGCTTGAAGTGTCGCGACATTCCGAACTTTGAATTGCTTGTGCCCCCACTCGGCGAGCAAGGCCGCATTTGCGACGTACTGGACGCCGTGGACCACCGTATCGACCTCCTGCGCCAAACCAACGCCACCCTCGAATCGATCGCCCAAGCGCTGTTCAAGAGCTGGTTCATCGACTTCGACCCGGTGCGTGCCAAGGCCGAAGGCCGCGAGCCCGAAGGCATGGACGCCGCCACGGCGGCGCTGTTCCCCGCCGAGTTCGAGGAATCGGCGCTGGGGTCGGTTCCGAAGGGGTGGCGCGTCCAGCCCATCGGCGACTTGGTGGAGACGGTCGGCGGATCGACGCCGGATACCAAGAACCCATCGTTCTGGGAGCCGGCCGTTCATCACTGGACTTCGCCAAGGGACTTGTCGAGCGCACCCTCGCCCGTGTTGCTCGACACCGAGCGCAAGGTCAGCCCGGCCGGCTTGGCGAAGATCTCATCCGGGTTGCTGCCGGTTGGCTCCTTGCTCATGTCGTCGCGGGCGCCCATCGGCTACTTGACGCTGACGCAGGTGCCGGTGGCGATCAACCAGGGGTACATCGCGATGCCGCCAGGCGGCCGGCTGCCGCCGCAGTACCTCTACTTCTGGTGCCGGGCCAACATGGACGGCATCAAGAGCCACGCGAACGGTTCGACGTTCATGGAGATCAGCAAGAAGGCGTTTCGGCCGATACCGGCGGTGTTGCCGTCATCGCAGCTTCTCGACAACTTCGCCGAGTTCGCCGGCTCGTTGTTCAACCGGCTGGTGGCGAACGAGCGACTGGCGCGCGCTCTGGTCGACACGCGAGACACCCTCCTCCCGCGCCTCATCTCCGGCAAGCTTCGCCTGCCCGAAGCGCATGCCGAGGCCGATGCGGCGCTGGCGGCCTGAACAAACCGTCCGCGGTACCCGGCGCAAGCTTGCCAATCCTTGCCACAGCCACTACGCTGCCGCGCATGAGCACGATGAACATCTCCCTTCCCGACGAGCTGAAGGCCTTCGTCGATCAGCAGGTCGGCAGCCGCGGCTACTCCAGCAGCAGCGAGTACGTGCGCGAGTTGCTGCGGCGCGAGCGCGACATCGAGCACCTGCGCGGCTTGTTGATGGAGGGCCTGGAATCCGGGCCGGCGCAGCCGCTCGAACCCGACTACTTCGACAAGCTGCGGGCGCGGGCGCAAAGCCGCGCCCGGCCGGCCTCGCGGGCACGTTGACACCGCCGCACCGTGCCGCCCGTGCCCATCCGGGTGCGCCCCAGAGCGCGGCGCGACATCGACGCCGCCTTCGGCCACTATCTGGGCGAAGCTGGCGTCGAGGTGGCGCTGCACTTTGCCGACGAGGTGGAACAGGCGTTGCACCTGCTGGCGCGACAGCCCGGGCTGGGTTCGCATCGCCATGCCGCCTGGCTGCGATGGCCGGCGCTGCGCAGCTGGCCGCTTCGGCCCTGGCCCTACGTCGTGCTGTACCAGCAGCTCCAGGATCACCTCGACATCGTGCGCGTGCTGCACACCGCGAGGGACATCGCGGCTTCGCTGGCCGGCGCTGACGATCAGGGCTGACCACGGCTTTGCCGCGCCATGCTGCCCCGTGCCATCACCGAAGACGATGTCGAGCAGGCGGCGTTGCAGTGGCTGGCCGAACTCGGCTGGCAGGTGGCCCACGGCCCCGACATCTCCCCACCCGACGCCAGGACCCCCGGCACCGAGCGCGCCAGCTGCCGCGAGGTGGTGCTGGCCGGCCGGCTGCGCGCGGCCATCGCGCGGCTGAACCTGCAGATCCCGGCCGGTGCCCGCGACGACGCGCTGAAGCGCGTGCTCAGCCCCGGCGTGCCGGGCCTGGTCAACACCAACCACCAACTGCACCGCTGGCTGGTGGACGGCGTGCCGGTGGAGTTCCAGAAGGACGGCCAGACGCGCGGCGGCCGCGTGCGGCTGCTGGACTTCGACGACGCGGCGGCCAACGACTGGCTCGCCGTCAACCAGTTCAGCGTGCAGGGGCCCAGGCAGATGCGCCGGCCCGACGTGCTGCTGTTCGTCAACGGCTTGCCGCTGGTGGTCGTCGAGCTGAAGAACCCGGGCGACGAGGACGCCGACATCTGGGCGGCGTGGAACCAGCTGCAGGCCTACCAGCAGGACATCCCCGACCTGTTCCACGCCAACGTGCTGCAGGTCGTCAGCGACGGCATCCAGGCGCGCATGGGGTCGCTGACCAGCGAGCGCGAGCGCTTCATGGCGTGGCGCACGATCGACGGCGTCGCCACCGACCCGCTGGGCGCGATGCGCGAGCTGCAGACGCTGGTGCTGGGCCTGTTCCGGCGCGAGCTGCTGCTGGAATACCTGCGCCACTTCGTGCTGTTCGAGGACGACGGCCGGCTCGTCAAGAAGGTGGCCGGCTGGCACCAGTTCCACGCGGTGCGGGCGGTGGTGCACAGCGTGCTGCAGGCGTCGGCGCCGGGCGGCGACCCTCGGCGCAAGGGCAAGGGCGGCGTGGTGTGGCACACGCAGGGCGCCGGCAAGAGCATCGAGATGACCTGCCTGGCCGGCGCGCTGATGGCGCACCCGGGCATGGGCAACCCGACGCTCGTGGTGGTGACCGACCGCAACGACCTCGACAACCAGCTCTTCGGCGTGTTCGCCGCCGCCGGCGAGATGCTGCGCGAAACACCCGTGCAGGCCGACACCCGGCCCGAGCTGCGCCGGCTGCTGGCCAACCGGCCGTCGGGCGGCATCGTCTTCACGACCATCCAGAAGTTCACGCCGGGCGAGGACGAGGACAGCTTCCCGGTGCTCTCGGACCGGCGCAACATCGTCGTCATCTGCGACGAGGCGCACCGCAGCCAGTACGGCTTCGAGGCCAGCATGCCCAAGCTGGAGAAGCAGATGCAGGCCGCCCGCCGTGCCGGGGCGGCCAACGAGCCGCAGGCGTTGCAGGCAGCCGAGCCGCAGGCCGCCTACGCCAAGCTGCGGGACGTGCGCTACGGCTACGCCCAGCACCTGCGCGACGCGCTGCCCGGTGCCACCTTCGTCGCCTTCACCGGCACGCCGGTAGCCTCGAGCGACCGCGACACGCGCGCCGTGTTCGGCGACTACGTGCACGTCTACGACATCGAGCAGGCGGTGCGCGACGGCGCCACCGTGCCCATCTACTACGAGAGCCGCCTCGCCCGGCTGGAGCTGAAGGAAGCCGACGTCTCCCAGCTCGACAGCGAGGTCGACGCGCTGGCCGAGGACGAGGAATGCGACGCCGCCAAGGTGGCCAGGCTGCGCCGCTGGGCAGCGCTGGCGCAGGTGGTGGGCGCGCCGCCGCGCATCCAGAAGGTGGCGGCCGACATCGTGGCGCACTTCGAGAACCGGCTGGCGGTGATGGACGGCAAGGCGATGGTCGTGGCGATGAGCCGCGACATCTGCGTGCACCTGTACAACGCCATCGTCGCGCTGCGGCCCGGCTGGCACAGCGACGACCCGATGCAAGGCGCGATCAAGGTGGTGATGACGGGCTCGGCCTCGGACAAGGCGCTGCTCAAGCCGCACGTCTACCCGAAGGACGTGCGCAAGCGCCTGGAGACGCGCTTCAAGAACCCGGCCGATCCGCTCGAGCTGGTGATCGTGCGCGACATGTGGCTCACCGGCTTCGACGCGCCCTGCCTGCACACGATGTACGTCGACAAGCCGATGCGCGGCCACAACCTGATGCAGGCGATCGCGCGGGTGAACCGCGTCTTCAAGGACAAGCCCGGCGGCCTGGTGGTGGACTACATCGGCATCGCCAACGAGCTCAAGGCGGCGCTGGCCGACTACACCCAGGCCCACGGGCGCGGCAGGCCGACCATCGACGCGCACGACGCGCTGGCCGTGCTGCAGGAGCAGATGGACGTGCTGCACGACCTGCTGCATGGCGTGGAGTACGCCGCCTTCCGCAGCAAGGCCTGGCAGTTGTTGCCGGCGGTGGCCGACCATGTGCTCGGGCTGGACGACGGCAAGAAGCGCTTCGCCGATGCAGTGCTGGCGGCGAGCAAGGCCTTCGCGCTGTGCTGCACGCTCGACGAGGCGCTGGCGCACCGCGACGAACTGGCCTTCCTGCAGGCGGTGAAGGCGGCGCTGACCAAGCATGCCGGCACCGACAAGACGCTGAGCGACGAGCAGAAGGAGCACGCGCTGCGGCAGATCATCAGCCGCGCGGTCGTCAGCGACGAGGTCATCGACATCTTCTCGGCGGCCGGCCTGAAGCGGCCGGACATCGGCGTGCTGTCCGACGCATTCCTCGACGACGTGCGCCACATGAAGGAGCGCAACCTCGCCGTCGAGCTGCTCGAGCGGCTGCTCAAGGGCGAAATCAAGTCGCGCTTCAAGACCAACGTGGTGCAGAGCGCCAAGTTCAGCGAGCTGCTGCAGCAAAGCCTGACGCGCTACCGCAACCGTGCCGTCGAGACGGCGCAGGTCATCGAAGAACTGATCGAGATGGCGAAGAAGTTCCAGCAGGCCGCGCAGCGCGGCGAGAGCCTGGGGCTCGAACCCGACGAGCTGGCCTTCTACGACGCGCTGGCGACGAACGAGGCGGCGGTGCGCGAGCTGGGTGATGCGACGCTGAAGAGGATTGCGGTCGAGCTGACGCAGAGCCTGCGCAGCTCCGTCACGGTGGACTGGTCCGTTCGCGAGACGGTTCGAGCGCGGCTGCGCGTGATGGTGAAGACGCTGCTGCGGCGCTACAAGTACCCGCCGGACAAGCAGGACGACGCAACCACGCTGGTGCTGCGGCAGGCCGAGGCGTTGTCCCAGGCCTGGCTGTGAAATGGCATCGAGTGCGGTGCCGATGGTCGCGCCGCCGCGCCGCGCCCCGCGTCGAGGCGAAGTCCACGAGCGCATCCCGGTGCCCCTGCGGCAGGTGCTCGCGCAGCATCGGCCCCGGCGCGAGCACCGTTGCGGCGGGCCTGCCGCCTGCCTTGCCGGCGATCGCCACGTTGTCGCGCTCGCGCATCTTGATGGATACCGGCCCGCCCGAAACACGCTTGCGATTCGCGCACGAGTCCGCCAACCGTGGATGGGTACGCGCGGCGGCGCACGGCGCCTGCCCACCTGGCGCAACTTGTCTGGCGTCTGTCATCATACGATTACAATGGACGTTGCTCTCCCCAGGAGGGCATGGGTCCGACACCCGTGGCAGCCTCGAGATTCGACGATGGAAACGCCGCTCCCCTTGCGCCGCCGCACCCGGCCATTGGCTTTCGAGCTGGTCGAATCGCTCGGCGAGCGCATTCGTGACGGCCGCTACGCGCCCGGCGACAAGCTGCCGACCGAGGCTGCGATCATGGCCGAGTTCGCCGTCAGCCGGACGGTGGTGCGCGAGGCGATCTCGAAGCTCCAGGCCGGCGGCATGGTCGAGACCCGGCACGGCATCGGCACCTTCGTCGTCGGCCTCGGCGACGTGGCGCCGTTCCGGATCGCCCCCGAGCAGGTCGCGACGCTGCGCGACGTGATCGCGGTGCTCGAGATGCGCATCGGCGTCGAGACCGAAGCCGCGGCGCTTGCCGCGCAGCGCCGCACCGACGAAAACCTGCGCGAGATGCGCAGCGCGCTGGCCGAGTTTGCCGGCGCAGTCGAAACCGGCGGCGATGCGGTCGCGGCGGACTTGCGCTTCCACGCCGAGGTCGCGCGCGCGACGCAGAACCCGCACTTCGCCGATCTGATGGCATCGCTCGGCGCGAAGATCATTCCCCGCGCCCGCCTGGCCGCCGACGCGGCGATGGTCGAGCAGCGGCGGGAGTACCTGAAGCGCGTCAACGCCGAGCACGAGAGCATCTTCGATGCGATCGTCGAGCGCGACTCCGACGGCGCGCGTGCGGCGATGCGCACGCACCTGGTCAACAGCCGCGAGCGCCGCCGGCGGGCGAACAGCGCAGCCGGCGGTTGACGCTCGCCGGGCCTGCCCGCCCTGCCCGCCCTGCGCGCTGCGAGGTCCGCGCTTGGGGCGGCCCGTCAGGCGCAAGCACGGCTCCTCCTTACCGGGGCTCCTGCCCGATCTCGAAGCCGGACAGCTTCTCGAGCGCGCGCACCAGGCCCGAGTGGTCCCAGGCGGCGCCGCCGTGGGCGACGCAGGCACTGAACAGCTGCTGCGCGGTGGCGGTCGCCGGCAGCGCCAGGCCGAGCTGGCGCGCGGCGGTCAGCGCGAGGTTCAGGTCCTTCTGGTGCAGCGCGATCCGGAACCCCGGGTCGAAAGTGCGCTTGACCATGCGCTCGCCCAGGATCTCGAGGATGCGCGAGGTGGCCAGCCCGCCC
>JAFEFZ010000297.1 GCA_018240325.1 Pseudomonadota bacterium | reverse complement strand
CTCGGCTGGTTTGACCGCTGGTTCTGCAGCCCGAGCAACCACCGCGTGCACCATGCCGTCAACGACCGCTGCGTGGACAAGAACTACGGCGGCATCCTGATCGTGTGGGACCGGCTGTTCGGCAGCTTCGTCGAGGAGGACGATGCCGAGCCCTGCGTGTACGGCACGCGCACGCCGCTGCGCAGCTGGAATCCGGTGTGGGCCAACCTGCAGGTCTACGCCGAACTGTGGCGCGACAGCCGGCGCGCACGCTCCTGGGCCGACAAGCTGCGGCTGTGGCTGATGCCGCCGGGCTGGCGGCCGGCCGAGGTGGCGCAGCGCTGGCCGAAGCCGGCCTTCGACATCGCCGGCATCGAGCGCTACGACCCGCAGCCCGGCCGCGCGGCGCAGTGGGCGGCGGTGGGGCTGTTCGCGCTGGCGGTGGCAGGGCTGGGCCTGTTCCTGTGGCACGCGCACCGGCTCGACCCGGCGGCACAGGCCGGCGCCGTGGCGGTGCTGATCGCGCTGCTGTGGCTGATCGGCGCCATCACCCAGCCGCGTGCCGGCGCGGCCGGATGACGGCTGCGCGCCCTCAGGCGCGCAGCGGCAGCGCGATGCCGATCGCGATGAACACGCCGCCGCAGACGCGGTTGAAGCGCCGGCCGACGCGCTGCAGCCACGGCCGGATCCGGTGCGCGGCGCCGGCGATGAGCAGCTCGGTCGCGAACTCCACCGCGCCGAAGGTGCCGGCCATCACCACGAACTGCACGACCAGGCTGCGCGCCGGGTCGATGAACTGCGGCAGGAAGGCGGCGAAGAACAGCAGCCCCTTCGGGTTGGTCAGCGCCGACAGCAGCCCCTGGCGGAACAGCGCCCAGCCGCTGACCCGCGGCAGCGCGGCGGCGAAGGCCGCCAGCGCGATCGGCGGCGAGCGCCACACCTGCACGCCGAGCCACACCAGGTAGGCGCCCCCGACCCACTGCATCACCGTCAGCGCGGCGGCCGACGCACGCAGCAGCGCGCCGATGCCGAACATCGACAGCGCGATCACCGCGGTGAAGCCGAGCGTGCCGCCGCAGATCGTCCACAGCGTGCGCCGCCGGCCGTGCAAGGCGCCGTGGGTGAGCGCGAGCAGGCCGTTCGGCCCGGGCGACAGCGACAGCCCGACCGCGGCCAGCAGGTAGATCAGCCAGGCGTCGAAGGCCATGCGGGCGGGCGGAGTGGCTTCGCGAACGCCTTCAGGCGGCGTCCTGCGGCAGGCTGTGCCACCCGATGCGGCAGCCGCGGCACAGCCCGCCATCGAACCCGGCCTGCTGCAGCGCGCCGCGATGCAGCGCGAACGGCGTGTCGTGGTACTGGCCGTCGGGCGTAAACAGCGCGGCGAAGGCGCGCTCGTCGCGCGCCTGCCGTGCGGCCTTGCAGCCCTGCATGAACGAGTCGATGCCCATCGGCGCGGCGTATCGGCAGATCTCAGGCGGCGGGCATCGAGCGAATCGGGCCTTCGGGAGCGGGCCGCCGACGCGTCACTGGACGATGGTCTTCAACGCCTGCAGCGCGCTGTCGGAGATCAGCTTGTGGCCGTGCGGCGTGGGGTGGAAGGCATCGGACCACAGGTAGGTCTGGTCCGCGTTGGGCTCGACCAGCGTGGCGCGCGTGCAGAAGGCGGCACTGGTCGTGGGCACCGTGTTGTTGCAGCCGGGCGCCGTGACGTTGGCAAAGCCGTATGCAGCCGGATCGGCGATCGCCGCCTTCAGCGGCGCGCCGGCATCGAACAAGGCCACGCCGGCCAGGCCCTTGATGCCATCGGCGAGGATCTGGTTGAACTGCCGGGTCCACTGCGTGATCTGCGACGCCGGCACCGGCACAAAGCAGCCGACCGCCTGGTACACGTCGGACAGGTATTTGCGGGCGAAGGGGTTGGAGGACCAGTCGCCTGCCTGGTAGACGAGCACTGCCTGCGCGCCGGCGGCCCGCAGCCGCTTGACGTTGTCCACCTGCGCGCGCGCAGCGGTGGCGACCGCGTCGGTCGCGATCGCGATCGTGGTCTTGCCGACGCCGAGCCCGTTGTTGTCGTAGTGCCAGCACAAGTCGGCGAACTGGGCGTAGGTGTCGTTGCCGCCGCCGCCGATGACGATCAGCTGGCCGGCGGGGACCCTGTTGGCGTTGGCGGCGAGGTAGCGGCCCACCTGGTCGCTGACCGACGACACGATCGCGTTGTTGCCCACGCCGCTTTGCATCGGGTACTGCGCGATGCGCGCACCGCCCTCGGCATAGCCGTTGCCGCCGATCGTCGTGGCCGTGCCCACGCCGGCCGTGGGCACGCCGCTGGCGTCCTTGTCGAGCGTCAGGCGTCGGTTGGGCGTGAGCTTCAGGCCGTAGCCGGCGGCGATGTTCTCGACCCAGACATTGCCCGGGTTGACGGTGAACTTGCCGAGGTTGTTCGGGTCGTTTGTCGCGCCGGCGTAGGTGCCGACGTCGCTCAGGCTGTCGCCGAAGACCGTCATCGACTGCACGGCCGGCAACTCGGTGTCGCTGCCGCAGCCCGTCATGCCGGCTGCCGCGATCGCCGCGGCAAAGGCCGCCGAAGCGGCCCGGGATTTCACTTTGTTCATGTTGCTCACCATCCGCTTGCACTGGATTCGGCCGCGGCGGCGGCCGCGCCGGCTGCCGGCAACGGCCGGCTTCCGATGCCACTGCCCGCGCAGAGCCCTCGGCGCAGCCGGAACAGCGACGCGATTGTGTGCCCGGAATCGGTGGGTCGCCGAGCGCCCGTTCTGACCCCGGGATGCTTCGCGCTCGTGCGCGCTTGCGCCAGGCGCCTGAAGGCGTGACGCGAAGCCGCGACCCTGCCTTGCGGTTGACGGGCCTGCGCTTCGTCGGCTTCGCGACCTCCATGGCCGGATTCATGGCGCCGGCCCTCGGATCGAGCGCGCGGCCGGCCTTTCGAGGGCCGTTCAGGCAGGCGTGCGGGGCGCCGATTCGGAGATCGCGGTCACCGTCATCGTCTGGTTGTGCAGCTCGCCGGCGCCGCCCCCCGGGCCGCGCGCGATTGCGCCGTACGCATAGAAGCCCACCTGCGCCGCGCGGCAGGGTGCGCCGTCGGCCACCGTCGCGAACTCTTCCCCGGCGCGCGCGCCGAGCACCAGCCGGCGGCCGGCGCAGGAGATCGAGATCAACAGCGGGCCGTCGTGGCGCCCGAGGCCTTGCGTCGCGCGGGCCGCCGCGCGGCCGGCACTGTCGATCAGCTCGTCGCTGCCGGTGCGCATCAGCCGCGCGGTCCCGCCCGGCGGCATGTCGTCGGCAAAGGTCATCGATCGCTGCTGCCGGTCGATGCCGACGATCGTGCGCAGCACCGGCTCGGTGCCGGGCGCGCGCTCGAGCGCCAGCGGATGCCGCAGCGCCGCGGCCGGCAGGCCGGCCGCGTGCTCGCCCAGGTATTCCTGGAGCAGGTCCAGCGCCGGCCGGCCGTCGAGCTCGTACAGCACCCGGCCTTCGGCACGGGTGATGCGCTGCCCGGGGCTGAAGGTCGACCAGCCGCCGTCGCGGCCGTGGCCGATCCGCAGGTGCGCGCCGTACAGGCCGACCGCCGCGATGCGCCGCTGGGCCGGCGCGCCGCCGTCGAGCACCCAGGTGCGCGCGAAGCGTTCGCCGTCGCCGGCCAGCCCGCCGCACACGTGCACGTCATCGGCCAGGTTCTGCGCCAACCCGACCAAGAGGGCGCTGCCGCTGACGTGCAGCCCGTCGCCGAGCAAGAACACCGCACGCAGCCCCGGCGCCTGCAGCTGGTGCGCCAGCCGGGCGCCGGCAGGCCGGCAATCGTGCGGGCCCTGCAGCTCGGTGGCCGCATGGCGCAGCTCGGTGTGCGCGAAGCGCGCGACCGCCACGCCGATGCTGTCGTCGTGCACCTGGCTGCCGATGACCTCGCCTGCGGTCGAACAACCCAGCAGCACCGCCTGCGGGAATGCGGCGCGCAGCTCGGCAAAGGGCTGCGGCTGCTCGGCGAAGGCGCTCGCGCCGAAGGCCAGCACCAGCGTGCGCGGGCCGTCCATCGCCGTCGGCAGGGGCGCGGCCCAGCCCGAAGGGGCCAGGAAGCGGGTGGTCTTCAGCTGCATGCGGCCGTCTGCGGGCAGGCGAAGGCCTGCCTTGTCGCACCCGTTCTCGGCAGCCGCGCGCCCGAATTGAGCGCCGCGGGGCGCGGGCGGCGTGCCGGATTGACGCTGCGGCCCGCTGCCGCCGGGCCCGGCGCGCCCGCTTCAGTGCATCGGGCTCAGTGCGCCGGGTTCAGCGCGCCCGGTTCAGCGCGCCGGGCAGCCAGCGCCCTTGCAGCGCTGCATCTCGCCGCTGACCGGGTCGAGGTACAGCTTCGCGCGCACGCCCGTGCCGCGCACCGACACCTCCCAGACGCCATCGTCGAACTCGATCTCGGTGATGGTGCCCAGCCGGCGCTCCTCGACCGCGCGCGCGATCTGCGCGGCGCTCTTGCCGCCCGCGGGCGGCCGCCGGCTGGAGTGCGATTCGGACTTGTCGCGCAGCGTCTGGGCGCTGTGCGGGTCCACGTAGAGCTCGCGGCACTTGCGGCTGGCCGACGGGCAGCTGAGCACCTCCCAGCGGTCGTGCTCGAATTCGGCGGCGACGATCATGCCGGGGTGCCGCTGCTGCACGACGTCCAGGATTTCCGACAGCGGCTTGGCATCGCCCGGGGGCGGCGCGGCCAGCGCCGCTGCGGCGGCCGCCAAGGCGGCGAACGACACGGCCAGCGCGCGCCGGCCAGGGATGAATCGGATCTGCATGCGATGGCCTCGGGGTCGGGACCCGTCAGGATAGCGCAACGCAATCCCGATGTCGGGCTGCAGTCGGCGGCGCCGGCCGCTCAGCCGGCCGCCCGGCCAGCCGCAGCCATCCGCGCCGACAGCGGCTCCACCGCCTGGCCGCCGGCCTGCGCGACCGCCGCGGCGGCAGCGTCGAGTTCGGCCACCGTGGCCGCATCCAGCGGGATCGCGGCGGCGCGCGCGCGCCTTGCGGCGCGCTCCGGATCGCCGGGCATCAGGATCCCGGCGCTGCCGTCTTGCAGTGCCGCGCTGCACACCCAATCGACGAATGCGCACACCTCGTCGGCAAAGGCCGTGCCCGAACGCAGCCGCTGCGGGTCGAACACGATCGCCAGCATGTTGTTCCACACGCCTGCTTGGTACTTCAGGTTGGCCGGGCGCGTGGTCTCGCCGCCGGTCAGCGCGGCCGCCAGCACCTCGACCACCATCGCCAGCGCATAGCCCTTGTGCTGCGCGAAAGGCAGCAGCGCGCCGAGCGGCCGGCCCGGCGGCGGAAACATCACGCCGGGGTCGTCGGTGGGGTGGCCTTCGGCGTCGAGCAGCGCGCCGGGCGGCACCTTCTTGCCGCCCAGGTGTGCGACGCGCACCTTGCCGACCGCGATCGCGCTGGTCGCGAAATCGAGCAGCAGCGGTTCGCGGCCGGGGACCGGAATGCCGACGGTGAAGGGATTGGTGGCGAAGCGGGCCTCGCGGCCGCCGTGGGGCGCGACCAGCGGCAGGCTCATCGCGTTGACGAAGTGGATCGACACCATGCCGGCGGCCACCGCCTGCTCGGCCCAGTGGCCGACGCGGCCGAGGTGGTGCGCGTCGCGCAGGCCGAGCACGCACACGCCATGGCTGCGCGCGCGCTCGATCGCCAGCGCCATCGCCTCGCCCGCGACCACCTGGCCCATGCCGCGCCTGCCGTCCACGCCGAGCATCGTGCCGCTGTCGCTGGACACGGCCGCGTGCCGGTTGAGTTGCAGCTCGCCGGCGAGCCAGGCCTGCACGTAGCGCGGCAGCATGCCGACGCCGTGCGAATCGTGCCCGGCGAGGTTGGCGCCGACCAGGTGGTCGGCGGTCAGCCATGCCTCGCCGGCGTCGGAGCCGGCGGCGCGCCACAGATCGACCACCCAGCGCCGCAGCGCGTCGGGGGCAAGACTCGATTCGGCCATGCGGCGATTGTCGCTGTGCCGCCGTTGCCGGCCATCGTCAGCCGGGAGGCTCGTCCGCCGCGGCGCGCTGCACCTGCACGCGCAGCCACGCATGCGCCGGGTCGGCGTCGCGGCGCAGATGCCACAACATCGAGATCTGCACCGGGCCCAGGTCGAAGGGCAGCTCGCGCACGACGAGTTCGTGCTGGTAGCCGGTGGCCGGCAGGAAGCCCAGCGGCAGCACCGCCAGCAGGTCCGATCGGGTGACCACGCGGCCGGTAGTGAAGAACTGGTTGATCGTCAGCACGATGCGCCGCTGCCGGCCGAGCGCCGTCAGCACCTGATCGACCGGCCCGAGCGCCTGCCCGCTCGCGCTGTGCAGCAGGTGCAGCGCGCCGCAGTAGGCGTCCAGCGTCAGCGGCGCGTCGGCCAGCGGGTGGCCGCGGCGCATCGCGCAGACGTAGCGGGTGTCGCTCAGCCGCTGGTGGCGCAGCGCCGCTTCGCGCCCGGCTGCGGCCAGTGCGGTGACGAGCTGCGGGAAATGGCCGATCGCCAGGTCGGCCTCGCCCTGCTCGAGCAGCGCGCTGGGGTCGTCGCTGGCCAGCGGCAGCGCGCGCAGGTTGACGAGCGCGCGGCTGCGCTGCACTTCGTCGACCAGCGCGGGCATCAGCAGCGCGGCGCTGGCGTCGGCCATCGCCAGCCGGAAGGTCGCCGCCTGGGTGCTCGGGTCGAACGCCTGCGGCGCCAGCGCCTGCTGCAGCCCGGCCAGCGCCAGGCGCACCTGCGGCCATAGCGCCTGCGCCCTGGGCGTCGGTGCCATGCCCGACGAGTTGCGCATGAACAACGGCTCGCCGACTGCGTGGTGCAGCCGCTTCAAGGCATGGCTCGCCGCCGGTTGAGTGATCGCTAACACCTGTGCAGCGCGTGTCAGGCTGCCCTCCGACATCAACGTGTCGAACAGCCGCAGCAGGTTCAGGTCGAAGGTGCGGAAGTTGGTGGCCACGATCTGACATGCACATCACGCATAAACATCATGTAGAGAATTGATTTGATCGACATGAGGGTTAACCCTAGATAATTGACACACACGCCGAGCCGGCCATCGCCGGCGACGCAACGAAAGGAGTCTTGGCCATGATGACGATCGAGATCCTGCGGCAGGCGCTGCAAGCGGTCGGCCCGACGGCAGCGGTGCGTGCCCGCCTGCGCAGCCGCGCGCAGGCCGTCTGGCGCGCGATCGCAGAGGCGTCGGCGCGCGACGCCATCGGCCCGCTGATGCAACTGTCGATCCGGCGCGAACGCACCGACCCGCTGCTGGCCGAACAACTGCGGCTGGCCGCTGCCGATCTGGCGGCAGGCGCCCACCGCGCACAGGAGATCTACTGATGACGACCTTGAACTTGAAGCTGTACTACGCACCGCCGGTCGAGCCGGCGAACCCCCGCGGGGCGCGCGCCGCCGCCGCGGCCTATGGCTGGATGCTGGCGGCGCTGCGGCCGCTGGCCGACCGGCTGGCGGCGCGCCGGGCCGCTGCGGCCGCCCGCCGCCGCGCCCAGGAGGTGCTCACGGTGCGCACGCTCGCCTGGCAGATCCGCGCGACCGATCCGCGCGTCGCCGGCGAGCTGTCGGCCGCTGCCGACCGCTACGAGCAGCAGCACGGCGGCTGATCGGCGGCCGCGCGCGCCGTCAGCGGGCTGGCCGGCTGGCCGGCCCCAATCCGACTTCGGGCCGGCTGCGGGCCGGGGGCGGCGGGCGCAGCAGGTGATGTGCGCGCGTCAGATGCAGCGGCCGCCGTCCACCTCGAGCGCGACGCCGGTGATCATCGACGCCTCGTCGCTGCACAGGAAGCAGGCGGCGTTGCCCAGGTCGTCGGGCCGGCTGAAGCGGCCGATCGGGATCGTCGCCAGGAACTTCGCGCGCATCTCGGGCGTGTCCTCGCCCATGAAGCTCGCGAGCAGCGGCGTGTCGCCGGCCACCGGGTTGAGCGCGACCACGCGGATGCCGAAGGGCGCCAGCTCCACCGCCAGCGAGCGCGTGGCGGTGATCACCCAGCCCTTGCTGGCGTTGTACCAGCTCAGCCGCGGGCGCGGGCTGACGCCGGCGGTGCTGGCCATGTTGAGCATCACGCCGCGGATGCCGCCGGCGCCGGGCGCGCGTGCCTTCCAGAGCGGCACCAGCTCGCGCACCGCGAGGTAGATCGCCTTCATGTTGACCGCGGCGACGCGGTCGAAATCGGCCTCGCTCACGCCCTCCGTCGGCTGCGGCAGGTGGGTGACGCCGGCGTTGTTGACCAGGATGTCGGGTGCTCCGAAGCGCGCCTGCGCGGCCTCGACCATCGCGCGCACGTCGGCGGCGACGGCCACATCGGCGCGCTGCGCCGCCGCCGCCGCGCCGAGCCCGGCGGCCACGCGCTGCGCGGCGGCCTCGTCGCGGTCGACGACCAGCACCTTCGCGCCTTCGGCGGCAAACTTCGCGCAGATGCCGGCGCCGAAGCCCGACCCGCCGCCGGTGACGATCGCGACCTTGTGCTGCAGTCTCATGCGGCGTCCAAAGGGTTCAGGTGTTCCAACGGCATCTGCGCGGGCAGCGCCGCAATGGCTTGCTCATCAGCCGCGGCCGGCGCCGATGCGGATCACGGTGCGGCCGCGGTGTTGACCGGCCAAGACCGAATCCATCACCGCCGGCAGCTCGGCGAAGTCCGCCACCTGGCGCAGCTGCGCCAGGTGGCGCGGCCGCAGATCGGTCGCGAGCCGCTGCCACAGGTGCTCGCGCATGGCCACGTCGTTGTCGGAGTTGACGCCGATCAGGCGCACGCCGCGCAGGATGAACGGCATCACGGTGGTGGAGAACGCGATCCCCGCGGCGTTGCCGATGCTGGCGATCACCGCATCCTTGTGCATGCGCGGGATCAGCGCGGCCAGCGGCTCGCCGCCGAGCGAATCGACCGCGGCCGCCCATTGCGCGCTTTCCAGCGGGCGGTTCGGCGCGCCCTTGGGCGCGACGCCGTCGACGACGCGGCGCGCGCCCAGGCCGAGCAGGTAGTCGGCCTGGTCGGCCTTGGAGGTGGCGGCCACGACTTCGAAGCCCAGTTGCGCCAGCATGTCGATCGCGATGCCGGCGACGCCGCCGGTGGCGCCGTTGACCAGCACCGGGCCGCGCGCGGGCGCGCAGCCGTTGAGCTGCATCAGGTCCACCGCCAGCGCGGCCGTGTAGCCGGCGGTGCCGATCGTGATCGCGTCCAGCGGCGTGAGCCCCGCCGGCACGCGGTTGACCCAGTCGGCCGGCACGCGCGCGCGTTCGGCGTAGCCGCCATGGTGCGCGACGCCGAAGCCCCAGCCATGCACGACCACCGCGTCGCCGGCGCCGAAGCGCGCGCTGCCCGAGCGCTCGACCACGCCGACCGCGTCGATGCCGCCGACACACGGGAAGCGGCGGATGATCTTGCCGCGGCCGGTGGCGGCGAGCGCGTCCTTGTAGTTGACGCTGGCGTAGTCGATGCGCACCTCGACATCGCCGGGGTCCAGCGAATCGCTCGCCAGCGACGTGAAGCCGGCGCGCACGGCGCCGTCGACCTCTTCGATCAGATAGGCCTTGACGGGGTGGCTCATCGGGATGCTGCGCAGGTGGAGGCTGGCGCACGATAGCAGCGCCGCGGGCCGGGCGGAAGCCATGGCGCTGCACCGGGCGCGCACCGGCCGCGCACCGGCCGCGCACCCGGCGCCGCATCCGGCGCCGCAGCGAGCCGCGGCGCGCCCGGCTCGAGCCGCCGCGCGTCGGCATCGGCGGCACGCCGATCGCGCACCGCGGGCCGAGCTTGACGCGGTTCCAAACATCGATAACCATAGAAATATGGAAGAGAAGGCCGCTGTTGTCGCCCTGGCGGCGCTCGCCCAGGAAGCCCGTCTGCGCGTGTTCCGCGCGCTGGTTGGCGCGGGCCCGGAAGGCATGACCCCCGGCGCCTTGTCGGCGATGCTCGACATTCCCGGCTCGACGCTGTCGTTCCACCTGAAGGAACTCGTGCATGCGCGGCTCGCGAGCGTCGAGCGCGACGGCCGCAATCTCCACTATCGGCCGGCACTGGCGCACATGAACGATCTGCTCGGCTACCTCACCGACCACTGCTGCATGGGCGAAACCTGCGCGCCCGGCGGCGCCAGGCGCCGCACCGCCTGCTGATCCGGAGGGCCGTCATGAAGCGATTCCACGTCCACGTGCATGTCGAAGACCTCGCCAGGAGCATCGGCTTCTACACGAAGCTGTTCGGCGCCGAGCCCACGCGCGTCGAGGGCGACTACGCCAAGTGGATGCTCGAAGACCCGCGCATCAACTTCGCGGTCTCGACCCGCGGCCGCAAGGCCGGCATCGACCACCTGGGTTTCCAGACCGACGATCCTGCCGAACTGGCCGAGCTGAAAGCCCGCGCCGAGTCGGCCGACATGGCGCTGCTCGACGAAGGCGAGACCACTTGCTGCTATGCGCGCAGCCACAAGCACTGGGTCACCGACCCGCAGGGCATCGCCTGGGAACACTTCCACACCCTGGGCGACATCCCCGTCTTCAGCCAAGGCCCGCAGGCCGGCGCAGCCGCGGCCTGCTGCACCCAGGCGGGGGCGGGCGCGGCCGCATCCGCGCAGGCGCCGGCGCCCGATGCGCCCACGCCACGCGGCAAGCCGGTCGGCATCCCGGTCAAGGCCTCGGGCTCCTGCTGCTGAACCTGCGTCGGGCCACGAGACCCGCAACCCGCCGCTCATCGGCCCGGCAGGGACATCCAAGGCATCGCGAGCCGCTGCGCCATGACCGCCCATGTGCTGATCCTGTGCACCCACAACTCGGCGCGCAGCGTGCTGGGCGAAGCGATGCTCGACTACCTCGCGGCCCGGCTCGGCCGGGATGTCCGGGCGCACAGCGCCGGCAGCGCGCCGAGCGGGCGCATCCATCCGCTCGCGATCGAGGCGCTCGACAACGCCGGCATCGACACCCGCGGCTGCCGCAGCAAGAGCTGGGACGAGTTCAGCGGCGCTGGCGCACCGCCGCTGTGCGCGGTCATCACGGTGTGCGACCGTGCCGCGGCCGAGCCGTGCCCGGTCTTCTTCGGCGGCACCGGCGGCCGGCCGGCGAAGGCGCACTGGGGCAATTCCGACCCGTCGCAGGCCGAAGGCGGGGACGCGGGCGGGCGCCGCGCCTTCGAGCTGACGCGCCAGGCTCTCGGCTACCGCCTGCTGCAGCTCCTCGCGCTGCCGCTGGAAACGATGGACCGCGAGGCCCTGCAGTCCGCGCTCGCCGAGATCGGCAACAGCTGAACCCGCCCACCGATGAACACCACCACCGTGCCCGTCCGCACAGCGGCCCCGGCGCCGATGAGCGTCTTCGAGCGCTACCTGACTGTCTGGGTGGCCCTGTGCATCGCCGCCGGCATTGCACTGGGCCAGCTGCTGCCCGGCCCGTTCCAGGCCATCGGCCGCATGGAAGCGGCCAAGGTCAACCTGCCGGTCGGGGCGCTGATCTGGGTGATGATCATCCCGATGCTGCTGAAGGTCGACTTCGGCGCGCTGCACCAGGTCGGGCAGCACTGGCGCGGCATCGGCGTCACGCTGTTCGTCAACTGGGCGGTCAAGCCCTTCTCGATGGCGCTGCTGGGCTGGGTCTTCATCCGCCACGTCTTCGCGCCGTACTTGCCGGCCGACCAGCTCGACAGCTACATCGCCGGCCTGATCCTGCTCGCCGCCGCGCCCTGCACGGCGATGGTGTTCGTGTGGAGCCGGCTGACCCACGGGCATCCGCTGTTCACGCTGAGCCAGGTCGCGCTCAACGACACGATCATGGTGTTCGCGTTCGCGCCCATCGTCGCGCTGCTGCTCGGCCTGTCGTCGATCGCGGTGCCGTGGGACACGTTGCTGATCTCGGTGCTGCTGTACATCGTGGTGCCCGTGCTGATCGCGCAGGCCTGGCGCAAGGCCTTGCTGGCCAGGGGCCAGGCATCTTTCGACGCCGTGCTGGCGAGGACCGGCCCCTGGTCGATCACCGCGCTGCTCGCGACCCTGGTGCTGCTGTTCGCCTTCCAGGGCGAGGCCATCCTGAAGCAGCCGCTGGTGATCGCGATGCTCGCGGTGCCGATCCTGATCCAGGTGTTCTTCAACGCGGCGCTGGCCTATTGGCTGAATCGCCGGCTCGGCGAATCGCACAGCGTGGCCTGCCCTTCGGCGCTGATCGGCGCCAGCAACTTCTTCGAGCTGGCGGTGGCCGCCGCCATCAGCCTGTTCGGCTTCGAGTCCGGTGCCGCACTGGCCACCGTGGTCGGCGTGCTGATCGAGGTGCCCGCGATGCTGCTGGTGGTGCGTGTGGTCAACCAGAGCCAGCGCTGGTACGAGGCCGGCGCGTCCCGATGATGTCGCGCGTGTCCCTGGCGCAGGCGGCTCGGGGGTGCCGTGCATGGGGCCGGCAGCGGCCGGCCGACGCGCGGCGTCTCATGCGTCGCCGCGCGCACGAATCGCGTTGGAACCGCTGACCTGACAAGCTCTTGAACAACGCTGCTCCCCAAATGCCCGCACCGAACCAGCTCCGAACGCCCGCCATGCTGTCGCTGCTGCTCGCCCCGCCCCGCTTCCTGTTCTTCACCGGCAAGGGGGGCGTCGGCAAGACCTCGCTGGCCTGTGCCTGCGCGCTCGCGCTGGCCGACGCCGGCCGGCGCGTGCTGCTGGTCAGCACCGATCCCGCGTCCAACCTCGACGAGATGCTCGGCGTCGCGTTGTCGGCGTCGCCCACGCCCGTGCCCGGCGCCGCCGGGCTCGCCGCGCTGAACATCGACCCCGAGGCCGCCGCCGAAGCCTACCGGCTGCGCGTGATCGAGCAGATGCCCGGCAGCAGCACCGACGCCGAGCGCGGCACCGTGCGCGAGCAGCTCTCGGGCGCGTGCACGACGGAGATCGCCGCCTTCGACGAGTTCATCGGCCTGCTGGCCGGCGACGCCGAGGGCTGCGACCACGTCGTCTTCGACACCGCGCCGACCGGCCACACGCTGCGCCTGCTGAGCCTGCCCAAGGCCTGGACGGGCTTCCTGGAGGGCAACGACCGCGGCGCCTCCTGCCTGGGCCCGCACTCCGGGCTGAAGATGCAGGAACAGCGCTTCCGTGCCGGCCTGCGGGCGCTGGCGGACCCCGGCCAGACCACCATCGTGCTGGTCACGCGGGCCGATGCGGCGGCCCTGCGCGAGGCCGCGCGCACGCATGGCGAACTGCTGGACCTGGGGCTGTCCAATCAGCGCCTGGTGATCAACGCGGTCTTCCGCGCCGCGGCAGCCGGTGACGCCGTGGCCGGCGCGCTGCAGGCGCTGGGCGAACAGGCTCTCGCCGCGATGCCCGCCAGCCTCGCCGGCCTGCCGCAGGACCGCGTGCCGCTGCGCCCCTTCGACATGGTCGGCCTGCCGGCATTGCGGGCCCTGCTCGATCCCGCGGCCGAGCCGGCGCGGCCCGCGCCGCCGCCGGCGGCATTGCCGGGCCAGTGGCAGCCGCTGCGCGCGCTGGCCGACGAACTCGCGGCCAAGGACCGCGGCCTGGTGATGGTGATGGGCAAGGGCGGCGTGGGCAAGACGACGATCGCCGCCGCGCTGGCCGTGGCGCTGGCGGCGCGCGGCAAGACCGTGCACCTGTCCACCACCGACCCGGCGGCGCACCTGGCCGGCACGCTCGAAGGCAGCGTGCCGGGGCTGCGGGTCGACCGCATCGACCCGGCCGCCGAGACGCAGCGCTACGTCGCCAAGATCATGGCCGCCCGCGGCCGCGACCTGGACGAGGCGGGCCGCGCGCTGCTGCTCGAGGACCTGCGCTCGCCCTGCACCGAGGAGGTCGCGGTGTTCCACGCCTTCTCGCGCGTCGTCGGCCAGGCGCGCAGCGCCTTCGTCGTGCTCGACACCGCGCCCACCGGCCACACACTGCTGCTGATGGACGCCACCGGCGCCTACCACCGCCAGATGACGCGCGAGTTCGAGGCCACGGCGGCGGCGCGCGTGGTCACGCCGCTGATGCGCCTGCAGGATCCGGACTACACCCGCATCGTGCTCGTCACGCTGCCCGAAGTGACGCCGGTGTCCGAGGCTGCGGCGCTGCAGGACGACCTGCGCCGCGCGCGCATCGAGCCCTTCGCGTGGGTGGTGAACCGCAGCCTGGCGGCTTCGGGCACGCGCGATCCGTTGCTGGCCGCGCGCCTGGCGGGCGAAGCCGCGCAGCTGGCGCGCGTCACCGGCGGCCTGGCCAGGCGCACCTACGTGGTGCCGTGGGTGCCGCGGCCGCCCGTGGGCATCGCGGCGCTGCGCGGCCTCGACGACGCGGGCACGGCGGCCGATTCCTCCGCCTGAATCGCAGGCCCGGCACGCAAGCGCCTGCATGGCCGCGCTTGCGGCCGCGCAACGCCGCAGGTGCCTGCTGCCCGCAGAATCGGCCAATGAACCGGAAGGACGCACGCGCGCCGGCGGCGACGAGGCAGGCGCGCCTGCCGATGCAGCCGGGCAGTGCGTCCATCCGCACCAACGGCGGCGTCTTCATCTGCGATCCCGCCGGCGCGGGGATGCCGGGCGCCGTCAAGCGCCGTGGTGGATCGCCACCGTCTTCAGCGTCGAGAAGCCGTACAGCGCCTCGAAGCCCTTTTCGCGGCCGTGGCCCGACGCCTTGACGCCGCCGAAGGGCAGCTCGACGCCGCCGCCCGCGCCGTAGTTGTTGATGAACACCTGGCCGCACTGCAGCCGGTGCGCCAGGCGCAGCGCGCGGCTGCCGTCGCGCGTCCACACACCGGCCACCAGGCCGAAGGGCGTGCCGTTGGCGATGGCCAGCGCCTGCGCTTCGCCGTCGAAGGGGATCACCGCCTGCACCGGGCCGAAGATCTCCTCCTGCGCGAGCCGGTGCCCGGGCTGCACGTCGGCCACCAGCGTCGGCGCGACGTACCAGCCGCCGGCGGGCAGCGTGGCCGGCAGCGGCGCCTGCGCGGCCACCTGCAGGCCGCTTTCGCGCACCAGCTCGAGGTAGCCGCCGACGATGTCGCGCTGGCGCGCCGAGATCACCGGGCCGACATCCGGGTCGTCCAGCGCCGGGCCCACGCGCAACGCCCGGTAGCGCTCGGCCATGCGCGCGACCACCGCGTCGAACACCGGCCGCTCGACCAGGATGCGGCTGGCGGCCGAGCAGGTCTGGCCGGCGTTCTGGATGCCGGCATTGACGAGATACGGCAGCGCGGCGTCGAGGTCGGCGTCGGCGAACACGATCTGCGGGCTCTTGCCGCCGAGTTCGAGCGTGACCGGGATCGTGTTGCGCGCCGCCGCCGCCTGGATCAGCCGGCCGACCGCGACCGAGCCGGTGAACGACAGGTGCTGCACGCCGGCATGCGCCGCCAGCGCCGCGCCGGCCTCCTCGCCCAGCCCGGGCACGACGTTGAGCGCGCCCGGCGGCAGCCCGGCGTCGTGCGCGATCCGCGCGAAGGCGAGCGCGCTCAGGCAGGCTTCCTCGGCCGGCTTGAGCACGCAGGCGTTGCCCATCGCCAGCGCCGCGCCGACCGAGCGGCCGATGATCTGCATCGGGTAGTTCCACGGCACGATGTGGCCGGTCACGCCGTGCGGCTCGCGCAGCGTGAACGCGGTGTAGCCGCTGGCGAAGGGGATCGTCTGCCCCATCAGCTTGTCGGCCGCGCCCGCGTAGAACTCGAGGTAGCGCGCCAGCGCGACCGCGTCGGCGCGCCCCTGCTTCAGCGGCTTGCCCACGTCCAGCGCCTCGAGCCGCGCGAGTGCGTCGGCCTGCGCCAGCACCAGCGTGCCCATGCGCGCGAGGATGCGGCCGCGCTCGGCGGCGGTGAGCGCGCCCCAGGCGCCGGCGCGCGCGGCCTGCGCGGCGGCCACCGCGGCGTCGATGTCGGCCGCGCTGCCGCGCGCGACCGCCGCGAGCGCGCTGCCGTCGGAGGGGTTGCGCAGCGGCAGCGTGCGGCCGTCGGCCGGCGGCTGCCAGCCGCCGTCGATGAACAGCTCGCCCGGATCGAAGGGAAGGTCGGTCATGGTCGTTCGCTCCTGCTGCGGCCGGTTCGGCGCGCCGCCGCCGGGGTCATCGGGCATCATAGGGCGCCATGGGGCCGTTCCTGCTGAAGCGCTTCGCCACCTTCGCCGCCACGCTGGCGGTGGCGTCGATGCTGGTGTTCGCGGTGCTCGAGCTGCTGCCGGGCAACGCGGCGCAGATCATCCTGGGCGACACCGCCACGCCCGAATCGCTGGCAGCGCTCGAGGCCAGGCTCGGCCTGGACCAGCCGCCGCTGCAGCGCTACGGCGAATGGATCGGCGGGCTGCTGCGGGGCCGCACCGCGACCAGCATCTCCTACGACACGCCCACCGGCACGCTGATCGCCGAGCGCATGCAGGTCACGCTGCCGCTGGCGGCGCTGGCGATGCTGTTCACCGTGGCGGCGGCGCTGGCGGCCGGCGTGTACGCCGCGTCGCGCCACAACCGGCTCGGCGACGTCGGCGTGATGGCCGCGAGCCAGCTCGGCATCGCGATCCCGAACTTCTGGTTCGCGATCCTGCTGATCCTGCTGTTCGCGGTGAAGCTGCAATGGGTCGGCGCCGGCGGCTTCCCCGGCTGGACCGAGGACGCCGGCGGCGGCCTGTGGGAAGGCTTCACCGCGCTGCTGCTGCCGGCGGTGTCGCTGGCGGTGGTGCAGGCCTCGGTGCTGGCGCGCTGGACGCGCTCGGCGGTGCTCGACGTGATGCGCGAGGACTTCGTGCGCACCGCGCGCGCCAAGGGCCTGACGCGGCGCGCCACGCTGTGGCGCCACGTGCTGCGCAACGCGATGATCCCGGTGCTGACGATCATGGGGCTGCAGTTCGCCTTCCTGATCAGCGGCACCATCGTCGTCGAGCAGGTGTTCGTGCTGCCCGGCGTCGGCCGGCTGGTGTTCCAGGCGATCGCCAACCGCGACCTGGTGGTGGTGCGCGACGTGGTGCTGCTGCTGGTGGCGATGGTGGTGATCGTCAACTTCATCGTCGACCTGCTCTATGCGGTCATCGACCCGAGGCTCCAGCCCAGTGACGCCTGAGCCCGCCGCCGCCGTCGCGGCCGCGCGCCCGGCCGCGGCCGACCCCGGCTTCTGGGCACGCGCGCGCCGCCACCCGAGCTTCGTGCTCGGCGGCGTGCTGACGCTGCTGTTCATCGGCAGCGCCGCGCTGTCGCTCGTCTGGACGCCGTGGCCGGCGACCGAGATCGACGTGCCCAACAAGCTGGCGCTGCCCAGCAGCGCGCACTGGCTGGGCACCGACAGCCTGGGCCGCGACATCGTGTCGCAATTGCTGGTGGGCGCGCGCACCTCGATCCTGGTCGGCGTGGTCGCGGTGTTGATCGGCCTCGCGTGCGGCGTTGCGCTCGGCTGTCTGGCGTCGGCGCGGCGCGGCTGGGTCGAGGAGGCGGTGATGCGCCTCGCGGACTTCACCTTCGCCTTCCCGGCGCTGCTGTCGGCGATCATGCTCGGCGCGATCTACGGCCCCGGGCTCGCGACGGCGATCGTCGCGATCGGCATCTTCAACATCCCGGTGTTCGCACGCACCGCACGCGCCACCGCCAATGCGGTGTGGTCGCGCGAATACGTGCTCGCCGCGCGCGCCGCCGGAGCCGGGCCGTGGCGGATCACGCTGGACCACGTGCTGCCCAACATCGCCGGCGTGCTGATCGTGCAGGCGACGGTGCAGTTCGCCACCGCGATCCTGGCCGAGGCGGCGCTGAGCTACCTGGGGCTGGGCACGCAGCCGCCGACGCCGAGCTGGGGCCGCATGCTCAACGAGGCGCAGACGCAGATGTTCCAGGCGCCGCAACTGGCGGTGTGGCCGGGTGCGGCGATCGCGCTGGCCGTGCTCGGGCTGAACCTGATGGGCGACGGCCTGCGCGACCTGCTCGATCCGAAGCTGGCGCGCAAGCGCTGACGGCTGCCGCGCTGCCGCGGCGATCGCCGGTTGCGGCAGGTCGCGAGCGCACCCAGGGCCGGGCTGCGCCCAGCCCGCCCGCCGAGCGGGTCAAGGAAACTTTGGGGCGGCCCGGCGTTTCCGCGAGCGCCGGCGGGCGCCGGCCTGATAGTCTGGCGCCCTTGGCTGCCCCGTGAGAACACCGATGTTTGCCGGAGACCGTGACCTGCAGGCCGCCGTGGCCGACCTGGCCGAGATGCTGCCCGAAGCGCTTCGACCGCTCGCGGCGGTGGCCTACGACTACCGCTGGTGCTGGGAGCCGGATGCGGCGGCGCTGTTCGGCGCGATCGATGCGTCGCGCTGGGAGCGTTGCGGTGCCAACCCGCGCCGCTTCCTGAGCGAGCTGGGCCCGGCGGCGCTGCGCCGCTCTGCCGCCGATCCGGCGCTGGTGGCGCGTGCCGGCGCGCTGGCGCGTGCCGTTGCCGCCGAGCGCGATCGCCCGTGGCGCACCGCCGACGGCACCGCGGCGGCGCCGGTGGCCTTCTGCTGCGCCGAGTTCGGCGTGCACGGCTCGCTGCCGGTGTATTCCGGCGGCCTGGGCATCCTGGCCGGCGACATCCTGAAGGCGGCCAGCGACCTGGGGGTGCCGATGGTCGGGGTGGGCCTGCTGTACCGCACCGGCTACTTCCACCAGCGCATCGATGCCAGCGGGATGCAGCACGAATACTGGCTCGACACCGATCCGCAGCGCCTGCCGTGCGTGCGCGTCACCGGCGACGACGGCCGGCCGCTGACGGTGCAGGTGCCGGTGGACGACGAGCAGGTCAGCGTCCAGGTCTGGCGCGCCGATGTGGGCCGGGTGCCGCTGTACCTGCTCGACACCGACTGCGACGGCAACAGCCCCGTGGGCCGCTGGATCACCGGCCGGCTGTACGAAAGCAACCGCGCGATCCGGCTGGCGCAGTATGCGGTGCTCGGCGTCGGCGGCGTGCGCATGCTGCGCGCGCTGGGCATCGAGCCGGCGCTGTACCACCTCAACGAAGGGCACCCGGCGCTGGGGCTGTTCGAGTTGTTCGCGGCCGAGCGCGCGGCGCAAGCGGCGCTGGACGACGACGCGGTCTGGGCGCGGGTGCGCCGGCGGGTGGTGTTCACCACGCACACGCCGGTGCCCGCCGGCAACGAGACCTACACCCGCGACGAGCTGCTGTCGATGCTCGGGCGCTACGCCGACACCGTGCCGCTGTCCGGCGGGCGCGAAGCCTTCCTGGCGTTGGGCCGGATCGACCCGGCCGACGCCGCGCAGCCCTCGGGCATGACGGCGCTGGCGCTGCGCGGCAGCCGCCAGGCCAACGCCGTCAGCCGGCGCCACGGCGAAGTGGCGCGTGCGATGTGGCGGCCGCTGTACCCGGGGCGCGCGCCCGAAGGCGTGCCGATCACCCACGTGACCAACGGCGTGCACCTGCCGACCTGGCTGGGTGCGCCGTTGCGCGCGCTGCTCGACCGCCACCTCGGCGCCGATTGGCTGCGCCGCGCCGAGCACGAGCAGACCTGGGCGCCGGTGGCGCAGATCCCGCCGGCCGAGCTGTGGGCGGCGCGCTGTGCGGCGCGCGAGGCGCTGGTGGGCACGATCCGCGAGCGCGCGCTCGCGGCGCGGCTGCGCCGCGGCGACCCGCTGGACTACGCCGCCGCGGCGGCCGGCGGCTTCGAGCCGGCGCGGCTGACGATCGGCTTCGCGCGCCGGCTCGCCACCTACAAGCGGCTGCACCTGGTGGGCCTGCTGCCCGAGCGGGCGATCGCGCTGCTCGGCGCCGAGCGCGGCCTGCAGTTCGTGTTCGCCGGCAAGGCGCACCCCGACGACCGCGACGGCAAGGACGTGGTGCGGCGCCTGTTCGAGCTCAAGCGCGCGCCGGCGGTCGGCGGCAGGGCCGCCTTCATCGAGGACTACGACATCCCGGCGGCCGGGCAGCTGGTCGGCGGCTGCGATGTCTGGGTCAACCTGCCGCGGCCGCCGCTCGAGGCCAGCGGCACCAGCGGCATGAAGTCCGTGCTCGGCGGCGGCTTGCAGCTGTCGGTGCTCGACGGCTGGTGGGCCGAAGCCTACGACGGCGACAACGGCTGGGCGGTCGACGGCAGCGTCGATGCCGACCATGCCGCGCAGGACCGGCGCGACGCCGTGGCGCTGTTCGACCTGCTCGAGCAGCAGGTGCTGCCGATGTTCCACGACCGCGACGCCGACGGCGTGCCGCTGCGCTGGGTGGCGATGATGAAGCGCAGCCTGATGACGCTGGCGCCGCGCTTCTCGGCCGCGCGCATGGTGGCCGAGTACGCCGACGACATCTACCGGCTCTGATCGCGCGCGGGCCGGGCTGCGCCGGGCCTGTGCGCGAGGCCGGGACGCGTGCACGCCCGGGCCTGGCGCGAGACGTTGCGGCGGGTGCGGGCTTTGACTGGCGGGAGCCGCCGTTGCGGCGCAGCCCGGACAATGCCGGACTGCGGCCGCAGGCGGCTGCCCGGCGCGGCGCAGCACCGGCGCGCCGCCGCAGCGCCGCAACCCGCCCCACTGCTCCATTGCTCGACCGGCTGCCCGACTGCCCGCCCGACTGCCCGCCCGACTTCCCGCGCTGCTGCCCGTGACCACCCGCTCCTATCCGAACCTGGACGCGCTGCTGCGCGCGGTGCGTGCCTGCCGCGCCTGCGAGGCGCATCTGCCGCTGGGCCCGCGGCCGGTGCTGCAGGCGGGCGAGTCGGCGCGGATCCTGGTGGTCGGCCAGGCGCCCGGCGCTCGGGTGCATGCCACCGGCGTGCCCTGGGACGACGCCAGCGGCGACCGCCTGCGCGACTGGATGGCGGTGGACAAGCGCACCTTCTACGATCCGTCGCAGATCGCGATCATCCCGATGGGCTTCTGCTACCCGGGTCGCGGTGCGGGCGGCGACTTGCCGCCTCGGCGCGAGTGCGCCGAGTTGTGGCTCGACCTGCTGCTGGCCAGGCTGCCGCGGATCGAACTGACGCTGCTCGTCGGTACATACGCGCAGCGCCATTTCCTCGGCGCACGGCGCAAGGCCACGTTGGCCGACACGGTGCGCGCCTGGCGCGACTACGCGCCGCGATACTTCCCGCTGCCGCACCCTTCGCCGCGCAACCAGCCCTGGCTGAAGCGCCATCCCTGGTTCGAGCGCGAGCTGGTGCCGGCCTTGCGCGAGCGGGTGCGGCACGATGTCCGGCAGCGTGCGGAGGTGGCGTGATGCGGATTGTGATCAAGCGTGCATACGACGAGCCGGCGGCCGGCGACGGCTGCCGGGTGCTGGTCGACCGGGTCTGGCCGCGCGGGCGCAGCCGCGAAGAGCTGGCGCTCGCCGACTGGGTGAAGGAGCTCGGGCCCAGCACCGCGCTGCGCCAGTGGTTCGGGCATGATCCGCAGCGCTGGGCGGAATTCCGCGAGCGCTATCGCCAGGAGCTGGCCGCGCCCGAGCAGCGCGCGCGCCTGCAGGCGCTGCTGGATGCCGCCGGAGCCGGCCCGCTCACGCTGGTGTACGGCGCGAAGGACGAGCAGCACAATCAGGCGGTGGTGCTGCGCGAGTTGCTGGAGCACGAGTGCCGGCACCGGGCCACGCGTTGAGCCCGGCACCGGCGCCCGCGCGGGCGCCGCGCAGCGCACGACCGAAGCGCCGCAGTGCGGCTGCGGCAGGGGTACGGCATCCCCCTGAACGCAGTAGGGCCACCGTCGGCCGCATGAATAAGATGCACGGATAATGCACGTTATGGACACGCCTTCTGTCGAGCAACCCGACGCCCTGGCGCAGCACCTGGCGCAGCCCTACCGCCACGGCTTCGTCACCGAGATCGAGTCCGACGCGCTGCCGCCCGGGCTGGACGAAGGCGTGATCCGCGAGATCTCGCGGCGCAAGCGCGAGCCCGAGTTCCTGCTGCGCTGGCGGCTGGCGGCCTTCGAGCGCTGGCTGTCGATGCCGCTGCCCGACTGGGCCTACCTGCGCATCGAGCCGATCGACTTCCAGCAGATCTGCTACTACTCGGCGCCCAAGTCGCACAAGGACGGCCCGAAGAGCCTGGACGAAGTCGACCCGAAGCTGCTCGAAACCTACGAGAAGCTCGGCGTGCCGCTGCACGAGCGCGCGCGCCTGGCGGGCGTGGCGGTGGATGCGGTGTTCGACAGCGTGTCGGTGGGCACCACTTTCCGCGAGAAGCTGGCCGAGGTCGGGGTGATCTTCTGCTCGTTCTCGCACGCGGTGGCGCACCATACCGAGCTGATCGAGCGCTACCTGGGCACGGTGGTGCCGCAGGGCGACAACTTCTACGCGGCGCTGAACTCGGCGGTGTTCTCCGACGGCTCCTTCGTCTACGTGCCGGCCGGCGTGCGCTGCCCGATGGAGCTGTCGTCGTACTTCCGCATCAACGCGGCCAACACCGGCCAGTTCGAGCGCACGCTGATCATCGCCGAGCCCGGCAGCCACGTCAGCTACCTGGAGGGCTGCACCGCGCCGCAGCGCGACGAGAACCAGCTGCACGCGGCGGTGGTGGAGCTGATCGCGCACGACGACGCGCACATCAAGTACTCGACCGTGCAGAACTGGTACCCGGGCGACGAGAACGGCCGCGGCGGCATCTACAACTTCGTCACCAAGCGCGGCCTGGCCGCGGGCAAGCGCTCGCGCATCTCGTGGACGCAGGTCGAGACCGGCTCGGCGATCACCTGGAAGTACCCGAGCGTGGTGCTGCGCGGGGAGGGCTCGAACGGCGAGTTTCACTCGATCGCCGTGTCCAACCACTACCAGCAGGCCGACACCGGCACCAAGATGATCCACCTCGGGCGCAACACCACGAGCCGGATCGTCTCCAAGGGCATCAGCGCCGGCCACGCGCACAACAGCTACCGCGGCCTGGTGCGCATGGCGCCCACGGCGGCCGGCGCGCGCAACCACACGCAGTGCGATTCGCTGCTGATCGGCTCGCACTGCGGCGCGCACACCTTCCCCTACGTGGAATCGGCGCGCGACGATGCCGTCGTCGAGCACGAGGCCACCACCACCCGCATCTCCGAGGAACGGCTGTTCTACTGCGAGCAGCGCGGCCTGGACGCGCAGGAAGCTACCGCGCTGATCGTCGGCGGCTTCTGCCAGGCGGTGCTCGAAGAGCTGCCGATGGAGTTCGCGCTCGAGGCGCGCTCGCTGCTGGCGGTGTCGCTCGAAGGCGCGGTCGGTTGATCGAGTTCGGAATCGCATCTCGCGGAAAGTCACCACTACATGAACACATCCCCACCCGTGCTGCAGGTCGACGAGCTGCGCGTCGCGATCGGCCAGCGCGAGATCCTGCGCGGCGCCACGCTGTCGGTGCGGCCGGGTTCGGTCGCGGTCGTGATGGGCGCCAACGGCAGCGGCAAGAGCACGCTCGGCCTCGCGCTCGCCGGCCACCCGCGCTATCGCATCGAAGGCGGCAGCGCGCAGCTCGCCGGCGCCGACCTGCTGGCGATGAACGCCGAGCAGCGCGCGCGCGCCGGCCTGTTCCTGTCGTTCCAGGCGCCGCCCGACATCCCCGGCGTCAAGAACAACCTGTTCATCCGCACCGCGCTGAACGCGGTGCGCGAAGCGCGCGGCGAGGCGCCGCTCGACGCCTTCGACTTCCTCGGCCAGGCGCGCGCCGCGGCCAAGCAGATCGGCCTGCCCGACACGATGCTCGGCCGGCCGGTGAACGACGGCTTCTCCGGCGGCGAGCGCAAGCGCAACGAGCTGCTGCAGCTGGCGCTGCTGGCGCCGAAGGTGGCGATCCTCGACGAGATCGATTCGGGCATGGACGTCGATGGCGTGCGCGCGATCGTCGGCCTGATCAGCGCGCTGCGGCGCAAGGGCACGGCCTTCGTCGTGGTGTCGCACTACCTGCAGATGATCGAGTCGCTCGAGCCCGACGCGGTGCTGCGCCTGGGCGAGGGCCGCATCGCCGAGACCGGCGGCCTGGAGCTGGCGCGCGAGATCGCGCGCACCGGCTTCGCGCGCGCGCCGCAGGCGGCGGGAGCCGCAGCGTGACCCACGGGCTGCGCGCCGACGCCCTGGCTGCGCGCGAGCGGCTGGCGGCACTGGGCTGGATCGCGAAGAAGGCCGAATCCTTCCGCCACCTGCCGCCGCCGGCGGCGCAGGCGTGGCTGGGCGACGGGCCTGCTGCAGAACCTGGCGAAGGGCCGCGCACACAGCCGGCCGCGGCAGCGGCAGCCGCCGTGCCCGACGACGGCTGGCGCGTGGCACTGCTGGGCGACACGCCGGCCGCTGCGGTGGCCGCGCGCTGGTTCGACGCCGCCGATGCGGCCGAGCGCGCCGAACTGCTCGCGGCGCTGCCCGACCCGGGCGGCGACGAAGCCGCACCCTTTGCCTGGGCGCACCGCGCGCTGCTGCGCGGCGGGCTGCGGCTGCGGCTGGGCGCAGGCCCGAGCTTCGTGCGGCTGGACCGCGCGCCGCTCGCGCCGGCCGAGGCGCCGCTGCTGCTGCTGGAGCTGGCGCCCGGCGCGCATTGCGTGCTGCTGGAATCGCATCAGCTCGGCGCGCCGGTCGCCCAGAACCTGCAGCTGCATGTGCGGCTGGCGGCCGGCGCCCGGCTGCAGCACCTGCGCCACGTGCCGGCCGGCCGCAGCGACCGCATCGCGCACCATCTGCATATCCGCCTGGACGAGGACGCGCAGTACGCGCAGGCGTTGCTGGCCACCGGCAGCGACTACCACCTGCAGCGCAGCCGGGTCGAACTGAACGGCGCGCGCGCGGCGGCCCGCGTGCACGGCGTGCTGCTGACGGCCGGCAGCACGCTGCAGCAGCAGGTCGAGTCGCAGCATGCGGCCGCGCACACGCACAGCGGCGCCGAGGTGCTGGCGCTGGCCAGCGGCAATGCGCGCGTGGTCGCCAGCGCGCTGACCCACATCGCCCCCGGCTGCGAAGATGCCGACGCGCGCCAGAAGCTCGCCGGCATCCCCACCGCCGGGCAGCCGCGCATCGTGCTGCTGCCGCACCTGCGCATCCACCACGACCAGGTGCAGGCCGCGCACGGCGCCACCTGGGGCGCGCTGCCCGAGGACGCGCTGTTCTTCGCGCGCCAGCGCGGGCTGGACGAAGCCGCGGCCAAGGCGCTGATCCTGCAAGGGCTGGCGCATGCGGCGCTGGCGCGCAGCGTCGACGACGACGCGCTGCCCGAGGGGCTGAGCCTGGAAGCAGCGCTGCACGATGCGGTCGCGGCGCACCTGGCCGCTGCCGCACCGGCGAAGGAGGCCAGCCATGGGTGAGCGGCCGGCGCTGCAGGCCGTCGCGGGGCAGCGCGCCAAGCCCGGCGCCAACCCCTATGTGGCGCAGTTCCCGGGCCTGGCGCAACAGGTGCACGGCGAGCCGCTGGCCTACCTGGACAACGCCGCCACCACGCAGACGCCGCTGGCCGTGCAGCAGGCCCTGCAGCACTTCGAGCAGCATGACCGTGCCAACATCCACCGCGGCGTGCACACCCTGAGCC
>JAFEFZ010000296.1 GCA_018240325.1 Pseudomonadota bacterium | reverse complement strand
CAGCGCCAAGTGCTCGCGCTGCTTGGGGTCCCGTCCACGGCCTACACCTCGGCCCCGCGCTGAGTTCCCCGACCGCGGGGAAATTGCGCTCAAATGCCTTCAGCGACCTGCGGAAAGTAAGTCGGGTTGCTGATGCGGCCGTAGTTGAAGTTGCCGTCGGCGCCGGTGGTGCGCGTGCGGATCAGCGACTGCAGCGAATACTGCGCGTCGAAGGTGGCCACGCCCCAGCCCAGCAGGTAGGCCGAGGTGTCGAAGTTCTGCACCTTCTGGATGAAGGTGGCCATCGACTCGGCCACCAGCTTGGTCTTGACGCCGATGCGCGCCCACATCGCGACCACGTTCTGGCAGATCTCCTCGTCGTTGACGTAGCGGTTGTTCGGACAGTTCAGCTGCAGCTCGAAGCCGCTCGGGTAGCCGGCGTCGGCGAGCAGCTTCTTCGCGCGCTCGGGGTCGGCCTTGACGGGCACGTCGATGTCGGGCGTATGGCCGTTGACGCCCGGCGCGACGATGATCGCCGCCGGCAGCGACAGCCCGCGCATCGTGTTGCGCTTGATCGCCTCGCGGTCGATGGCGATCGACAGCGCCTCGCGCACGCGCTTGTCCTTGAACGGGTTCTTGCCCTTGACGTCGCTGAACTTCAGTTCCGGGCTGTATTCGTCGAGCGCGATGAAGATCGTGCGCACCTCGTGGCCGTCGAGGACCTTCAGCTTCGGGTCCTGGCGCAGCCGCGCCACGTCCTGCACCGGCAGGTCGGTCAGCATGTCGACGTCGCCCGACAGCAGGGCCGCCACGCGCGTCGGGTCGCTCTTGATCGGCGTGTAGATCACCTCGGTCACGTTGCCGGAATGCTTGCCCCACCAGTCCTTGTTGATCACCATCGTGATGCGCTGGTCGGGCGTCCAGCCGGTGATCTTGTAGGGGCCGGTGCCGTTGACGTTGCGCGACGCGTAGTTCTCCTCCTTGGCCTTGTAGTCCTGCGTGTTGGTGGTCTTGTTCTTCTCCGCCCAGGACTTGCTCATGATGCGGAAGTCGGTGAGGCTGCGCAGCAGGATCGGCTGCGGTGCGCTCAGGATGAAGTCGACGGTGTGGTCGTCGATCTTCTTGATTTCGGCGATGCCGGTCACGTAGATCTGCATCGTGCCCTGCGGCTGCTTGATGCGGCCGAAGGAGAAGATCACGTCGTCGGCCGTGAAGGGGCTGCCGTCGAAGAACTTGACGCCCTTGCGCAATTCGAAGCGCACCTGCGTCGGGCTGATCATCGTCCACTTGGTCGCCAGCGCGGGCTCGACCTCGAATTTCTCGTTGTAGCGCGTCAGGCCCTCGTACGAGTGCATCAGGATCGAGAGCGTCGTCGCGTGGTTCTGCGAATAGGGATCGAGCGTCAGGATGTCGTTCTGCGCCGCCCAGCGCAGCGTGGTCGCCTGCGCGTTCGGCGCGGTCAGCGCGGCGAACATCGCCGCGGCCGCCAGCAGGGCCTTCAGGTTCATCGGAAGCTCCGGTGGTAGACGAAAGGCCGCAATCGTAGGGCAGCGATCACGGCGGCTGCCGCGGATGCGGGTTTGTCCGGGGCCGGGAGCCGAGGCCGGCGCGGCCGGTGCCGGGCCGATGTCAGGATTCGGAAGGGCAGGCGCGTTCCAATGGCGGCCGATGTCCGAGGCGGGCCGGGTGGTACAGTGGGATCGGCGATTTCGCCCGTTTCGCTGGGCGCCGCCGCAATCTGCGCCGCCGGTGGAGCCGGCCGCCGCAGAAGGTTGTCCAACCCATCGTTGCCTGCGGAAACCGCGGGTGAAAGGTGAGCGCCAGATGATGCAGCAGTACCGCGCCAACTCGTACCTGTTCGGCGGCAACGCGCCCTATGTCGAAGAGCTGTACGAGGCCTACCTCGACAACCCCGGCAGCGTGCCGGACACTTGGCGCGACTACTTCGACCGGCTGCAGAACGTCGCCGCCGCCGACGGCACGGATGCGCGCGACGTGCCGCACGCGCCGATCGTCGAGAGCTTCGCGCAGCGCGCCAAGGCCAACGCCTTCGCGCTCAAGGCGAGCGAAGCCGACCTGGCGGTCGCGCGCAAGCAGGTACACGTCCAGAGCCTGATCGCCGCCTACCGCTCGCTCGGCAGCCGCTGGGCCGATCTCGACCCGCTCAAGCGCGCCGAGCGGCCCAAGATCCCCGAGCTCGAGCCGGCGTTCTACGACCTGACCGAGGCCGACCTCGACATCACCTTCTCGGCGGCGAACACGTACTTCGGCCGCTCCGAGAACCTGACGCTGCGCGACATCCTGCAGGCGCTGCGCGAAACCTATTGCGGCACGATCGGCGCCGAGTTCATGCACGCCACCGATCCGGCCGAGAAGCGCTGGTGGCAGGAGCGGCTCGAATCGATCCGCAGCAAGCCCAGCTTCACCTCGGAACAGAAGATCCACATCCTCGACCGCCTGACCGCCGCCGAGGGCCTGGAGCGCTACCTGCACACCAAGTACGTCGGCCAGAAGCGCTTCAGCCTCGAAGGCGGCGAGAGCTTCATCGCCAGCATGGACGAAGTGGTGCAGCGTGCCGGCGAGCGTGGCGTGCAGGAGATCGTGATCGGCATGGCGCACCGCGGCCGGCTGAACGTGCTCGTCAACACCCTGCGCAAGATGCCCAAGGACCTGTTCGCCGAGTTCGACCACACCGCGCCGGAGGATCTGCCGGCCGGCGACGTCAAGTACCACCAGGGTTTTTCCAGCGACGTCAGCACGCCCGGCGGCCCGGTGCACCTGAGCCTGGCCTTCAACCCCAGCCACCTCGAGATCGTCAACCCGGTGGTCGAAGGCTCGGTCAAGGCGCGCCACGACCGGCGCGGCGACACCGAAGGCGACAGCGTGCTGCCGGTGCTGGTGCACGGCGACGCCGCCTTCGCCGGCCAGGGCGTGGTGATGGAGACGCTGGCGCTGGCGCAGACGCGCGGCTACTACACCGGCGGCACGTTGCACCTGGTCATCAACAACCAGATCGGCTTCACCACCAGCGACCCGCGCGACACGCGCTCGACGCTGTACTGCACCGACGTGGTCAAGATGATCGAAGCGCCGGTGCTGCACGTCAACGGCGACGACCCCGAAGCCGTGGTGCTGTGCACCCAGCTGGCGCTGGACTACCGCCAGCAGTTCAACAAGGACGTGGTCGTCGACATCGTGTGCTTCCGCAAGCTCGGCCACAACGAGCAGGACACCCCGAGCCTGACCCAGCCGCTGATGTACAAGAAGATCGCGGCGCACCCGGGCACGCGCAAGCTGTACGGCGAGCGGCTGGTGGCGCAAGGGCTGCTGCCGGCCGACGGCCCCGACAAGATGGTCAAGGAGCTGCGCGCCGCGCTCGACGAAGGCCGCCACACCGCCGACCCGGTGCTGACCAACTTCAAGAGCAAGTACGCCGTCGATTGGGCGCCGTTCCTGAACCGCAAGTGGACCGACGCGGCCGACACCGCGCTGCCGCTGGCCGAGATCAAGCGCCTGGCCGAGCGCATCACCACGCTGCCCAAGGACTTCAAGCCGCACATGCTGGTCGAGAAGGTGCTGGCCGACCGCGCGGCGATGGGCCGCGGCGAGGTCAACGTCGACTGGGGCATGGGCGAGCACCTGGCCTTCGCGTCGCTGGTGGCCAGCGGCTACGGGGTGCGGCTGTCGGGCGAGGACTGCGGCCGCGGCACCTTCGTGCACCGCCACGCGGTGCTGCACGACCAGAACCGCGAGAAGTGGGACACCGGCACCTACATCCCGCTGCAGAACGTGGCCGACAGCCAGGCGCCTTTCGTCGTGATCGACTCGATCCTGTCGGAAGAGGCGGTGCTCGGCTTCGAGTACGGCTACGCGTCGGCCGACCCGAACACGCTGGTGATCTGGGAGGCGCAGTTCGGCGACTTCGCCAACGGCGCGCAGGTGGTGATCGACCAGTTCATCGCGTCGGGCGAGGTCAAGTGGGGCCGGGTCAACGGCCTGACGCTGATGCTGCCGCACGGCTACGAGGGCCAGGGCCCCGAGCACAGCTCGGCGCGCATCGAGCGCTTCATGCAGCTGGCGGCCGACAACAACATGCAGATCTGCCAGCCCACCAGCGCCAGCCAGATCTTCCACCTGCTGCGCCGCCAGATGGTGCGCCAGTTCCGCAAGCCGCTGGTGATCTTCACGCCCAAGAGCCTGCTGCGCGCGAAGGACGCGACCTCGCCGCTGGCCGAGTTCACGAAGGGCGAGTTCCGCACCGTGATCGGGCCGAGCCGCACCGAAGTCGATGCCGACAAGGTCAAGCGGGTGATCGCCTGCTCGGGCAAGGTCGCCTACGACCTGATCCGCCGGCGCGACGAGAAGAAGGCCTGGGACGTGGCGATCCTGCGCGTCGAGCAGTTGTACCCGTTCCCGCACAAGGCCTTCGCCGCCGAACTGAAGCGCTTCCCGAACGCGACCGAGGTCGTGTGGTGCCAGGACGAACCGCAGAACCAGGGCCCCTGGTTCTTCGTGCAGCACTACGTGCACGAGAACATGCAGGACGGCCAGAAGCTCGGCTACGCCGGGCGCAGCGCGTCGGCATCGCCGGCGGTCGGCTACGCGCACCTGCACCAGGAGCAGCAGAAGGCCCTGCTCGACCAGGCCTTCGGCAAGCTCAAGGGCTTCGTGTTCACGAAATGACGAACGACGGATGACGGCCCGCGGATGGGGCCGGCCCGGCGGGCCGGGCCTCATCGGCGCGGGGCGCCGGCTGCGCGGGCGCCGCGAGCGCCCGGCCGTCATCGACGCACCCACCCTAGCGAGAGACAACCATGGCAATCGTTGACGTGAAGGTTCCGCAACTGTCGGAGTCGGTGGCCGAGGCCACGCTGCTGCAATGGAAGAAGCAGCCCGGCGAGGCGGTCGAGATGGACGAGATCCTGATCGAGATCGAGACCGACAAAGTCGTGCTCGAGGTGCCGGCGCCGGCCTCCGGCGTGCTCGCCGAGCACGTGGTGGCCGACGGCGCCACGGTGGTCGCCGAGCAGCTGATCGCGCGCATCGACACCGAGGGCAAGGCTGCGGCGGCGGCCCCGGCTGCGGCGGCAGCGCCGGCTGCCGCGGCCGCGGCGCCGGCCGCCAAGGGCGCATCGAAGGCCGATGTCGCGATGCCGGCCGCGGCCAAGCTGCTGGCCGAACGCGGGCAGGCCGCGGCCGAGGTCGCCGGCACCGGCCGCGACGGCCGCGTGACCAAGGGCGACGTGCTCGCCGCGGGCGCCGCGGCGCCCGCGCCGGCCGCACCCAAGCCCGCGCCGGCCGCTGCGGCCAGGCCGCTGCCGGCGGTGGCGGCGCCGCTGAGCCTGAACCTTGGCGACCGCCCCGAGCAGCGCGTGCCGATGAGCCGGCTGCGCGCGCGCGTGGCCGAGCGGCTGCTGCAAAGCCAGGCGACCAACGCGATCCTGACCACCTTCAACGAAGTCAACATGGCGCCGGTGATGGAGATGCGCAAGCGCTTCCAGGACCGCTTCGAGAAGGAGCACGGCGTCAAGATCGGCTTCATGAGCTTCTTCGTCAAGGCCGCGGTCGCGGCGCTGAAGAAGTACCCGGTGATCAACGCCAGCGTCGACGGCACCGACATCGTCTACCACGGCTACTTCGACATCGGCATCGCGGTGGGCAGCCCGCGCGGGCTGGTGGTGCCGATCCTGCGCGACGCCGACCAGATGAGCTTCGCCGACATCGAGAAGAAGATCGCCGAGTACGGGGTCAAGGCGCGCGACGGCAAGCTGTCGATCGACGAGCTTTCCGGCGGCACCTTCTCGATCAGCAACGGCGGCGTGTTCGGCTCGATGCTGTCCACGCCGATCATCAACCCGCCGCAGAGCGCGATCCTCGGCGTGCACGCCACCAAGGACCGCGCCGTCGTCGAGAACGGCCAGGTCGTGGTGCGGCCGATGAACTACCTGGCGATGAGCTACGACCACCGCATCATCGACGGCCGCGAGGCGGTGCTCGGCCTGGTCGCGATGAAGGAAGCGCTCGAGGACCCGGCGCGGCTGCTGTTCGACATCTGAGCACCGGCAGCGGCAGCCGCGCGATGAGCTTCGTCGACGAACTCGCCCGCCTCGAACAGCTGCGCGATCGCGGCACGCTCAGCGACGACGAGTTCCAGCGCGCGAAGGCGCGGCTGCTCGAGCCGCCGCCGGCCGTCGACCAGGCGGCGGCGGTCGTCAAGCGGCTGCGCCGCAGCCGCGACGACCGCTGGCTCGGCGGCGTGTGCGGCGGCCTGGGCCGCGCCACCGGCGTCGAATCGTGGATCTGGCGGCTGCTGGTCGCGGTGCTGTTCGTCTTCGGCGGCACCGGGCTCGTGATCTATCTGCTGCTGTGGATCTTCGTGCCCGAGGAATGAACCCCTACTTCTGCTGAACACCATGGCCCACCAGAACTTCGATGTCGTCGTCATCGGCGGCGGCCCCGGCGGCTACATCGCCGCGATCCGCTGCGCGCAGCTCGGCCTGAACACCGCCTGCATCGACGAGTGGAAGAACGCCGCCGGCGGCCCGGCGCCGGGCGGCACCTGCACCAACGTCGGCTGCATCCCGAGCAAGGCGCTGCTGCAAAGCAGCGAGCACTACGAGCACGCGGCCCGGCACTTCGCCGAGCACGGCATCGGCCTGAAGGATCTGAGCATCGACGTGGCCAAGATGGTCGCGCGCAAGGATGCGGTCGTGAAGCAGAACAACGACGGCATCCTGTACCTGCTGAAGAAGAACAAGGTCGCCTTCTTCCACGGCCGCGGCTCCTTCGTCAAGGCGGTCGAGGGCGGCTTCGACGTCAAGGTCGCCGGCGCCGCCGAAGCCACGCTCACGGCCCGGCAGGTGATCGTCGCCACCGGCTCGACCGCGCGTGCGCTGCCCGGGCTGCCCTTCGACGAGGCGCGCGTGCTCAGCAACGACGGCGCGCTGCGCATCGGCGCGGTGCCGAAGAAGCTCGGCGTGATCGGCAGCGGCGTGATCGGCCTCGAGATGGGCTCGGTGTGGCGCCGGCTCGGCGCCGAGGTCACGGTCCTCGAGGCGCTGCCCGACTTCCTGGGCGCCGCCGACGAGCAGGTCGCGAAAGAGGCGTGGAAGGCCTTCGCCAAGCAGGGGCTGAAGATCGAGCTCGGCGTCAAGGTCGGCGAGGTCAAGGCCGGCAAGAAGGGCGTGAGCGTGCCCTACACCGACGCCAAGGGCGGCGCGCACACGCTCGAAGTCGACCAGTTGATCGTGTCGATCGGGCGCGTGCCCAACACCGCCGGGCTGGAAGCCCAGGCCGTGGGCCTGAAGCTCGACGATCGCGGCGCGGTCGTCGTCGACGACGACTGCCGCACCAGCGTGCCCGGCATCTGGGCGGTGGGCGACGTGGTGCGCGGGCCGATGCTCGCGCACAAGGCCGAGGAAGAGGGCGTCGCGGTGGCCGAGCGCATCGCCGGCCAGCACGGGCACGTGAACTTCAACACCATCCCGTGGGTGATCTACACCAGCCCCGAGATCGCCTGGGTCGGCCAGACCGAACAGCAGCTCAAGGCCGCAGGCCGCGCCTACCGCGCCGGCAGTTTCCCGTTCCTGGCCAACGGCCGCGCGCGCGCGCTCGGCGACACCACCGGCTTCGTCAAGATCCTGGCCGACGCGGCGACCGACGAGATCCTCGGCATGCACATCGTCGGGCCGATGGCCAGCGAGCTGATCGCCGAAGGCGTGGTCGCGATGGAGTTCAAGGCCAGCAGCGAAGACCTGGCGCGCATCTGCCACGCGCACCCCTCCTTGAGCGAGGCGACGAAGGAAGCCGCGCTGGCGGTGGACAAGCGCACGCTGAACTTCTGAACGCACCGTCGGCACGATGGGCGTTCGCGAGCTGTACCGGCGCACGCTCGCCGAGCGCGGCTACGACGCCGACCCGGCGCAACTGCGCGCGATCGACGCGCTCGAGCGCTGCGAGAACGAGTGGATCGGCTACCTGAAGCGGCGCGGCAACGCGCTCGCGAAGATGCTGCGCCACCCGCCGATCCCGCGTGGCGTCTACATGTGGGGCGGCGTCGGCCGCGGCAAGAGCTTCCTGATGGACTGCTTTTTCCGCTCGGTGCCGCTGAAGCGCAAGACGCGGCTGCACTTCCACGAATTCATGCGCGAGGTGCACCGCGAGCTGCAGGAGCTGCGCGGCACCGCTGACCCGCTCGACGAGCTCGGCCGGCGCATCGCGCGGCGCTTCCGGCTGATCTGTTTCGACGAGTTCCACATCGCCGACGTCACCGACGCGATGATCCTGCACCGGCTGCTCGAGGCGATGTTCGCCAACCGGGTCAGCATCGTGACCACCTCGAACTTCCACCCCGAAGGGCTGTACCCGAACGGGCTGCACCGCGACCGCATCCTGCCGGCGATCGCGCTGCTGCAGCAGCATCTCGAAGTGGTCAACGTCGATGCCGGCACCGACTACCGCCAGTTCGCGCTCGAGAACCTGCAGACCTACCACACCCCGGCCGACGCCGCTGCCGAGGCTGCGCTGGCGACGGCCTTCGGGCAGCTCGCCGACACCGCCGACGAAGATCCGGTGCTGCACATCGAGCAGCGCGAGATCCACGCGCGCCGGCGCGCCGGCGGCGTCGTGTGGTTCGACTTCGCGCAGCTGTGCGGCGGCCCGCGCTCGCAGAACGACTATCTCGAGATCGCGACGCGCTTCCACACCGTGCTGCTGTCGGGCGTGCCGGCGATGCCGCCGCGGCTCGCGGCCGAGGCGCGGCGCTTCACCTGGCTGGTCGACGTGCTCTACGACCGCCAGGTCAAGCTGATCCTGTCGGCCGCAGTGCCGCCCGAGCAGCTCTACACCGAAGGGCCGCTGGCGCACGAGTTCCCGCGCACCGTGTCGAGGCTGCGCGAAATGGGCAGCGCGCGCTACCTGGCGCTGGCGCGGCGCGCGGTCGACACCACGTTGACGTGAGCCGCAGCGCGCGCGCCGCGATCGGTGCCGCCGTCATCGCGCTGCTGGCCGCGGCCTGCAGCGTGGCGGCGCAGTCGGCCGCCGGCGACGAGCGCGAGGCGCTGCGCGCCGAGCGTGCGGCGATCGAGCAGCGCCACCGCGCGGCCGAGATCGAGTGCCGGCAGCGCTTCGTCGTCAGCGGCTGCCTGCGCGATGCGCAGGAGCAGCGCCGCGCCGCACTGGCGACGCTGCGCGAGCGCGAGATCGCGCTCGACGAGCGGCAGCGCCGTGAACAGGCGGCCGCGCAACAGCAGCGGCTGCAGGACAAGCAGCGCGCGGCCGATGCGCGCGCGGCGGCGGCGGCCGCCGCCGCGTCGGCTGCGCCTCGATCGCCGCCGGCCGTGGGCCGTGGGCCGGCGGCAGCGGCTTCCGCACCGGCGCCGGCCGCAGCGGCGCCGACGGCGGGCTGGCGGCGTGGTGACGCCGCGGCGTCCGCGCCCGCGAAGCCTTCGCCGGCGCAGCGCCAGGCCGAACGCGAGGCCCAGGCGGCCGAACGCGCGGCCGCGCAGCGCAAGCGCGCGAGCGATGCGCAGGCACACCGCGAGGTGGTGGAGCAGCGCAATGCCGAGGCAGCGGCCAAAGGCCGCAAGCCGGCGGCGCCGCTGCCGCTGCCGGCGTCCATCCCGCAACCGGCTTCCGCCCCAGCCCCGGATCGGCCTCTAGCCCCGGCCTCAGCGGCGGGTGGTTGAGCGGCCGGCCCCGCAAGCGGCGGCAACGCGGGCTGCGGGCGGGTGCCGGTATCGGCGCCGTCAGGCCAGCGGCTCGAGCCGCAGGATCACCAGCGACAGGTTGTCGCCGCCGCCGCGGGCGCGCTGGCGCGCCTTGTTGACGAGCATCTCGCTGGCATCGCGCGGCGGCAGGCCGTCGATGATCGCGCCCAGTTCCCTGGGCGTGAAGTAGTGCCACAGGCCGTCGCTGCAGGCCAGCAGCGCGTCGCCGACCTCCAGGCGCTCGATCGTGGCCAGCGTGATCGGCGGATCCTGCTGCGTGCCCAGGCAGCCGGTCAGCAGGTTGCCCTGCGGGTGGGTCAGCGCCTCTTCCTCGGTCAACCGGCCTTCGTCGATCAACCGCTGCACGAAGCTGTGGTCCAGCGTGCGGGAGAGAAGCTGCGGCCCGCGGAAGTGGTAGATGCGCGAATCGCCGGCATGGGCGATCGCCACCTCGCGCGCCGGGTTGAGCAAGAAGGCGGCCAGCGTGCTGTGCGGCTCTTCTTCGGCGGTGATCGCGGTCAGGCGGATCATCAGGTGCGCTTCGGTCACCATCTGGCGCAGCGTGTCCTGCGCATCGTCGCGGCCGGGCGCGTAGCGTTCGAAGGTCTGCTGCGCGGTCAGCATCACCTGGTCGGCCGCCTTGCGGCCGCCGCTCTTGCCGCCCATGCCGTCGGCGATCACCGCGAGCGCACAGCCCTTCACGCGCGGATGCAGCAGCAGTTCGACCTGATCCTGCTGGTAGGCGCGGTCGCCGCGGTGCAGGCCGGTGGCGGCACTGATGCGATAACCGGGCGCTGGTGCAATCACGGCGGCGACTATAAACTCGCGCTCGTGAGCGACAGCCCCAGAATTGATGACAACTTGCACTCGTTGCAGCGCCAGCTGATCGAGTTGCGGATGGAGCATGCGGATCTCGACGACATGATCGACCGCATCGCCGCCGCCTCGCCGCACGACGACCTGGCGTTGCGCCGGCTGAAGAAGCGTCGGCTGGCGTTGCGCGACCGGATCGCGCGCATCGAGGGCGAGCTCGAGCCGCCGGCGCCGGCTTGAAGCGTCCCCCCGGACCGGGCGGCGGCCGGCCCGCCGCCGGCGGGGGGCCGGACGGCTCGGGGCCACCCGGCGCCTCCTCGACCGGCACCGATCCCGAAAGCCTGGCCGAATGGGTTGCCGCCGCATTTGCCGGCGACGGCGCGCTCGCCCGCCACGATCCGACGCTGGCGCAGCGCGACGCGCAGTTGCAGCTCGCGCTGCAGGTGGCGGCCGCGGTCGACCACCGCACGAGCCTGGTGGCCGAGGCGGGCACCGGCGTCGGCAAGACCTTCGCCTACCTGGTGCCGCTGCTGTTGTCGGGCCGGCGCACGCTGGTCAGCACCGCGACCAAGGCCCTGCAGGACCAGCTGTACCTGCGCGACCTGCCGTGGCTGTGCGAGGCGCTCGGGCTGCCGCTGCGCCGCGCGCTGCTGAAGGGGCGCTCCAGCTACCTGTGCCTGCACCGGCTCGAGCAGGCGCGCAGCCACGCGACGCTGCCCGACCGCCACGCGGTGCGCCAGCTGGCGCGCATCGAGCAGTGGGCGCGGCGCACCCGCAGCGGCGACCTGGCCGAGATGGACGGCCTGGACGAGCGCTCGCCGCTGCTGGCGCTGGTGAGCTCCACGCGCGACAACTGCCTCGGCAGCGACTGCCCGCAGTGGACCGCCTGCCACGTGAATCGCGCGCGGCGCGAGGCCATGGCTGCCGACCTGGTGGTGGTCAACCACCACCTGTTCTTCGCCGACCTGGCGCTGCGCGACAGCGGCGTGGCCGAGCTGCTGCCCACGGTCGACGCGGCCGTCTTCGACGAAGCGCACCAACTGGTCGAGACCGGCGTGCAGTTCCTCGGCCGGGTGCTCGGCAGCGCGCAGGTGATCGACTTCGCGCGCGACCTGCTCGCCGCCGGGCTGCAGCAGGCGCGCGGCCTGCGCGACTGGCCGGGCGCTGCGGCGCTGCTCGATGCCGCGGCGCGCCGCCTGCGGCTGGCTTGCGCGGGGCCGCTGCGCGAGTTGCGCGGCACACTGAAGCTGCGCTGGCGCGAGCGCGCCGGCGATGCCGGCTTCGACGCGGCGCTGCAGTCGCTGGCCGAAGCCGCAGCGGCCGCGGCCGCCGATCTGGCCGAGCTGCGCGCCGCGGCGCCGGACTTCGAGCGCCTGCACGATCGTGCCCAGGCGCTGCAGGCATTGGCGCAGGGTTTCGCCGCTGCGGTGCCTGAAGGCTGCGTGCGCTGGATCGACCTGACGGCGCAGCAGGCCCGGCTGGTCGAATCCGACCTGGACATCGCCGACATGCTGAGCGAGCAGCGGCGGCGCGCACCCAAGGCGTGGATCTTCACCTCGGCCACGCTCGGCGACGACGAGCGCCTGAGCTGGTTCACCGGCGCCGCCGGGCTGGAGGACGCGGCCACGCTGCGCGTGGGCAGCCCCTTCGACTATGCGGCGCATGCGCGGCTGTGGGTGCCGCTGCCGTTCGCGCTGCCCAACGACCCGGCACATCCGGCGGCGGTGGGCGCGCTCGCCGCCCGCTGCGCGCGCGCGCTCGGCGGCCGCACCTTCGTGCTGACGACCACGCTGCGCGTGCTGCCGCTGATCGCGCAGGCGCTGCGCAGCGCTCTCGACGAGTCGGATCTCGGCGGCGCGCCCGGCGCCGCACTGATCGACGTGCTGGTGCAGGGCAGCCAGCCGCGGCGGATGCTGCTCGAGCGCTTCCGCAGCGGCCGCGGCAGCGTGCTCGTCGGCTCGCAGAGCTTCTGGGAGGGCATCGACGTGCCCGGCGACGCGCTGCAATGCGTGCTCATCGACAAGCTGCCGTTTCCGCCGCCCAACGACCCGCTGGTCGAGGCGCGCGTGCGCCGCATCGAAGCCCGCGGCGGCCGGCCCTTCGACGAGTACTTCGTCGCCGAAGCCGCGGTCTCGCTGAAGCAGGGCGCCGGCCGGCTGATCCGCAGCGAGCACGACCGCGGGCTGCTGGTGGTGTGCGACCCGCGGCTGCGCCGCATGGGCTACGGCGCGCGGCTGCGGGCGGCGCTGCCGCCGATGGCCGAACTGGCGACGCAGGAGCAGGCGCTGGACTGGCTGGCCGAGCTCGCCGCGGCGCACTGATCGGGCCGCAGCGTCCGGGGCCCCGGCTTCAGTTCCAGACGTGCCACCAGGCCTTGGAAGTCTTGCGGATGCCGGTCTGCGGCAGCTTGCTGTTCGGGAAGGACTTCTGGAACACGCGGTCGGCGTCGTCGCGCAGCGTGTCCAGGCCCAGGCGGTCGTAGCCCTGCACCATGATGAACAGCGCCTCCTCGGTGGCGGGTGCGCCCTGGAAATCGACCACCGCCTGCTGCGCGCGGTTGACCGCGGCGACATAGGCGCCGCGCAGGAAGTAGTAGCGCGCGACGTGCACCTCGTACGAGGCGAGCGAGTTGACGATGTAGTCCATGCGGATGCGCGCGTCGGCCGCGTACTGCGAATCCGGGAACTGCTCGACCAGCTGCTTGAAGGCCTGGTGCGCATCGCGCGAGGCCTTCTGGTCGCGCTCGGACAGGTCCTGCCCGGCCAGCGTGCCCATCACGCCGATGTCGTCGTTGAAGTTGATCACGCCGCGCAGGTACAGCGCATAGTCCAGCGCCGGGCTCGACGGGTTCAGCTTGATGAAGCGCTCGACCGACGCGAGCGCCTGTGCGCGCTCGCCGCTGCGCCATTGCGCGTAGGCCGTGTCGAGCAGCGCCTGCTGCGCCAGCAGCGTGCCCGCACCGCGGCCCTCGACCCGCTCCAGCGTCTTGATCGCCTGCTCCCAGTTGCCGGCGTTCATTTCCGCCTTGGCGTCGCTGTACAGGCGCTCGGCTGAAGCGTTCGGGTTCAGCGCTTCGGTCTTGTTGCTGCCGCAGCCGGCGGCAGCCAGCGCGCAGGCCAGTGCCAGCACGCGGATCGCGGCGGTGCGGCCGGCGGGCCGGGAGACGGTGGCAGTCATGGGGCGGTCGGGCCGGACGGTGCCCGTGGCGGGCGCCGCACAATGCGAAGGTGCCGAAGTATAGGAAAGCACCAGCCGAGGCCGGCGCGGCCGCCGCCGACGGGGGTGACGCCGAGGCGCCTGCGGCCGACGAAGCCGGCGCTGCGGGCAGCGAGCGGCGCAGCATCGCCGTCGATGCCGCCGCGCACGGCGGGCGGCTGGACAAGCTTCTGGTCGCGCTGGCGCCGGAGTTCTCGCGCAGCTGGCTGCAGACGCTGGTGCGCGACGGCCATGTGCGCGTCGACGGTCAGGCCTGCACCGTGCCCGCGCGCCGCCTGCGCGCCGGCCAGCAGGTCGAACTCGAACTGGTGCCGACCGCCGAGAGCCGGGCCTTCACGCCGCAGCCGATGGCGCTGGCGATCGTCCACGAAGACGAGCACCTGCTGGTGCTCGACAAGCCCGCCGCTCTGGTGGTGCACCCGGCCGCGGGCAACTGGTCGGGCACGCTGCTCAACGGGCTGCTCGCGCATCATGCCGGCGCCGCGGCGCTGCCGCGCGCCGGCATCGTGCACCGGCTCGACAAGGACACCTCGGGCCTGATGGTCGTGGGCAAGACGCCGGCGGCGGTCACGGCGCTGGTGCGCGCGATCGCCGCGCGCGAGGTGCAGCGGCGCTACCGCGCACTGGCCCACGGCGCGGTGGCGCCGGCCGAGCAGGCGGTCGACGCACCGATCGGCCGCGACCCGGCGTCCAGGCTGCGCATGGCGGTGCGCGCCGGCGGCAAGCCGGCACGCACCGATGTGCGCTGCCTGCGGGTGCGCGCGGGCGTCAGCGCGCTGGAGTGCACGCTGCACACCGGCCGCACGCACCAGATCCGCGTGCACCTCGCGCACCTCGGCCACCCGCTGCTGGCCGACCGGCTGTACGGCGGCACACCCGCGCTCGGCATGCAGCGGCAGGCGCTGCACGCCTTCGCGCTGGCGCTGCGCCATCCGGCCGGCGGTGCGCCGCTGGCTTTCGAGGCCGCGCCGCCGCCCGACTTCGCGGCGGCCTGGGCGCAGGTCATGGCCGGCGCCTGATCCGGCGCGCCGGCCGGCCGATCGCGCCGACCGCGGCCGGCGCCGGCCGGGCGGCGCAGCCTGCACCCCGGGACGCAGGCCGGCGCTACAATGCGCGCCAAGCAGTTGCCGCCGGGGTGGTCGATCCCGAGCCGGCACCCGATGGCCCGTATCCCGAGTCATTGCCTGCGCCGCGAACGCCGACCCACGGCGCCGGACGAGGCCCCGAGCAACCCATCCAGTGCCCGCAGGCCGCAGCGCGCCGCCGCCGCTCGGCGCCGGCAGGCGGCAAACCCGAGCCGCGACCCCGCAGCGGGGCCGGCACAACCGCAACGCACGCTCACGATGAATACCCAGGAGGCCAAGCGCATCCTCGAGACGGCGCTGATCTGCGCGCCGGCGCCGCTGCCGTTGCGCGACCTGCTGAACCTGTTCGACGACCAGCTCGAGCCCGACGCGGTGCGCGGCCTGCTCGACGCAATCGCATCGGACTGGCAGGACCGCGGCTGCGAACTGGTGGCGCTGGCCAGCGGCTGGCGCTTCCAGAGCCGGCCCGAGATGCGCGAATTCCTCGACCGGCTGCATCCGGAGAAGCCGGCGCGCTACTCGCGCGCGGCGCTGGAGACGCTGGCGATCATCGCCTACCGGCAGCCGGTGACGCGCGGCGACATCGAGGACATCCGCGGCGTCGCCGTGACCACGGCGATCGTCAAGGCGCTCGAGGATCGCGGCTGGATCGAGGCCATCGGCCACCGCGAATCCGTCGGCCGGCCGGCGCTGTATGCAACCACGCGGCAGTTTCTGGACGACCTCGGGCTGCAGTCGCTGGACCAGTTGCCGGCGCTGGCGCTGGGCGAAGGCGGCGCCGATGCCGCGGTGTTGCAGGCGTCGCTGCTCGAGGCCGGTGCGGCGGCGGGTGGCACTGCGGCGCAAGCGGCGGCGCCCGCCGAGCCTGCCGACGGCGCAGCCGGCACGATCGCCGCCGATGGCGCGGCTGTGGCCGAGACCGCCATCGACACCCTGGCCGCGGGCAGTGTCGAGCCGGCCGCCGAAGCGCGTTTCGAAGCCGGCGCCGAAGCACGTGCCGATGCTGAGGCCGCACCGGATGCCCTGGGTCGTGTAGCGGCCTTGGCCCTCGCGGGCGGCGACGCTGTCGAGGCCGCGGGCCCCGCCGGCCCCGAATCCGAACCGGAACTCGAATCCGACCCCGATCCCGACCCCGATCCTGAACCCGAACCCGAACCGTTGCCCGGCGCTGCCACTTTCGAGCGACAAGCATGAATCCCACCGATATCGAAGTGCCGGCGCAGCCGGTTGAAGCAGCCCCGGCCGACGACACGCCGCCAGCTGCGCCCAAGCGCCGGCGGCGGCCGCCGCGCGCTGCTGCACCGGATCCCGCAGCCGCTGCGCAGGCCGAGGCAGCGCCAAGCGATGCGGCAGCCCAAGCGCGCGGCGGCGGTGCGCCGGCCGAGGCGCAGGCTGGCGCATTCGCCGACGCGCAGACGCAGGCCGCGCAGCCTGATGGCGCTCCCGAAGCGCCGGCTGCTCAGGCCGAAACGGCCGATGCGCCGGGCGCGGCCGGTGCGGCCCGTGGCGATCGGCCGCGCCGCGGTCGCAACCGCCGGCGCGGGCGCCGCGGGGCCGAGGCCGGCGCCGGCGGCGACGGCACAAACGACGGCAGCAAGGACGGCAGCAAAGACGGCAGCAAAGAAGGCAGGGGCGGCAGCGGCGGTGCTGCGGCCAACCCCGGCGCAGGCGTGCGCCTGCACCTGCCGCAGCAGCCGGTAGGCGACGTGCTGGCGCAGGTGGTCTCGGGCGCCTTCGACGCCGAACCGGCCGCACCCGAGGAGGCGGTCGAGCCCGAGAAGCGCGTGCTGCTGCCCGACCCCGAAGCGCCGAAGCTGCACAAGGTGCTGGCGCAGGCCGGCATCGGCTCGCGCCGCGACATGGAGCAACTGGTGGTCGAGGGCCGGATCACGGTCAACGGCCAGCCGGCGCATGTGGGCCAGCGCATCTGCTTCGGCGACCAGCTGCGCATCGACGGCAAGCCGGTCAAGGTGCGCATCGTGCCGCCGCCGCCGAGGGTGCTGGCCTATCACAAGCCGGCCGGCGAGGTGGTCACGCACGACGATCCGCAGCACCGCCCGACCGTGTTCCGGCGCCTGCCGCGGCTGCCGCAGGGCAAGTGGCAGTCGGTGGGCCGGCTCGACCTCAACACCGAAGGCCTGCTGCTGTTCACCAATTCCGGCGAACTGGCCAACCAGCTGATGCATCCGCGCTTCGGCGTCGAGCGCGAGTACGCGGTGCGCGTGCTCGGGCCGCTCGACGACGCGCAGCGCGAGCGGCTGCTGCAGGGCGTGGAGATCGACGGCCAGCCCTGCGCGTTCAAGAGCCTGGAAGACGCGGGCGGCGAGGGCGCCAACCGCTGGTACCGGGTGGTGATCACGGAAGGCCGCAACCGCGAGGTGCGCCGCCTGTTCGAGGCGGTGGGCCACGCGGTCAGCCGCCTGATCCGCGTGCGCTACGGCTGCGTGGTGCTGCCGCGCGGGCTGCGCCGCGGCGTGTGGGTCGACCTGGACGACGCCGACGTGCAGGCACTGCGCCAGATCGCCCGGCCGCCGCGCCAACCCGGCCCGCCGGGCGGCGACGGCGACGCCGCGCGCGGCCGGCGCCGCGACCGGCGCGAAGGCCGCGCCCCCCAGGAGCCGCGCGAGCCGCGCCCGCCGCGCCAGCCGCGCGATCCGCTGGGCGGCCGCGCTGCCCGGCCCGACCGCGCCGAGCGCTGGCGCGACTCCGGCTTCGGACGGCCCGACGCGAACGCAGCCTTCGACGGCGACGACGCGATCGACGCGCCCGAGCACATCGGCCCGATCCCCAACCCGCTGCAGCAGACCTTCGACCGCCGCCAAATCCAGCAGGCGCGCAGCCCGAAGCGCGAATACGGCGACGACGGCCCGATCCCCAACCCGTTGCAGCAGACCTACGACCGGCGCCAGATCCAGCAGGCGCGCAGCCCGAAGCGCGAGTACGGCGACGACGGCCCGATCCCCAACCCGCTGCAGCAGACCTACGACAAGCGCCAGCTGCAAAAGCCCGGCCCGCTGGGCGCGCGCGGCCCCGGCCACAAGCGCGGCGGCGCGCAGGGCCAGGGCCAGGGCCGCCAGCCCGACCCGATGCAGACGGCGGTCGGCTACATCGGCGCCGACGCGCTGCGGCGCAAGGCCGGCGCGCCCGGCCGTGGAGGGCGCGGCAAGCCCGGGCGCGGCGGCCGCAGCCGCTGAAGCGCAGCAGGCCCGCAGCTAGAATTTCCGGTTTTGCCAAGTTCTTGATTCAGGAGAGATTTTCATGTCCGTCGAAAGAACCCTGTCGATCATCAAGCCCGATGCCGTGGCCAAGAACGTGATCGGCCAGATCTATGCCCGCTTCGAAGCCGGCGGCTTGAAGATCGTGGCGGCCAAGATGGCGCAGCTGTCGCGCGCCGAGGCCGAGGCCTTCTACGCGGTGCACCGCGAGCGCCCCTTCTTCAACGACCTGGTCGCCTTCATGACCTCGGGGCCGGTGATGATCCAGGTGCTGCAGGGCGAGAACGCGATCGCGCGCAACCGCGAGCTGATGGGCGCCACCGACCCGAAGAAGGCCGAGAAGGGCACGATCCGCGCCGACTTCGCCGACAGCATCGACGCCAACGCGGTGCATGGCTCCGACGCGCCCGAGACCGCCGCGGTCGAAGTGGCGTACTTCTTCCCCGGCATGGCGATCCACGGCCGCTGAAGGCGCGGCGCCAGCGGGTCATGCAGGCTCCGGTCAATCTGCTCGGACTCGACCTCGACGGCCTGGCGGCCTGGTGTGCCGGGCTGGGCGAGAAGCCCTTCCGCGCGCGCCAGCTGGCGCGCTGGATCCACCAGCGCGGCGAGGCCGATTTCGCGCGCATGTCCGACCTGGCGGCGGCCTGGCGCGAGCGCCTGCCGGCACTGGCGAGCGTCGCCGCACCGCCGCTGCTGACCGAGCGCGTGGCCGACGACGGCTGCATCAAGTGGCTGTTCGACGTCGGCGGCGGCAACGCGGTCGAGACGGTGTTCATCCCCGAGGATGACCGCGGCACGCTGTGCATCTCGTCGCAGGCCGGCTGCGCGGTCGGCTGCAGCTTCTGCGCCACCGGCCGCCAGGGCTTCAGCCGCAACCTCGACACCGCCGAGATCATCGGCCAGCTGTGGTTCGCCGAGCGGCGGCTGCGCGGCCTGCTCGGCCTGGCCGAGGGCGAGCGCGCGATCAGCAACGTGGTGATGATGGGCATGGGCGAGCCGCTGCAGAACTACGGCGCGCTGCTGCCGGCGCTGCGGCTGATGCTCGACGACCATGCGTACGGGCTGTCGCGGCGCCGCGTCACGGTGTCGACCTCGGGCGTGGTGCCGATGATCGACCGGCTGCGCACGGACTGCCCGGTGGCGCTGGCGGTGTCGCTGCATGCGCCCGACGACGCGCTGCGCGACCGGCTGGTGCCGCTGAACCGCAAATATCCGCTGCACGAGCTGCTGGCCGCCTGCCGGCGCTACCTCGACGCGTCGCCGCGCGACTTCATCATGCTCGAGTACTGCCTGCTGCACGACGTCAACGACACGCCGGCGCATGCGGCCGAGCTGCTGCGCCTGGTGCGCGGCGGCAGCGGCCGGCCCGGGCTGCGCTGCAAGATCAACCTGATCCCCTTCAACCCCTTCGCCGGATCGGGCTACGAGCGCTCGCCGCCCGAGCGCGTGCAGGCCTTCGCGCAGCAGTTGCGCGACGCCGGCATCGTGACCACGGTGCGCCGGACGCGCGGCGACGACATCGCCGCCGCCTGCGGCCAGCTGGCCGGCGCGGTGCGCGACCGCACGCAGGTGCACCGGCGGCTGCCGCCGGCGCCGGCCCACGCGGCGCCGGCCGCAGGCTCGCGATGAGCGCCGCCGCCGCGCTGCGGGCCGCCGCCGGCGCACTGCTGCTGGCGCTGCTGGCCGGCTGCACCAGCACGGTGATGACGCCCGACGGCAAGCAGCTGCCGCCCGAGGAGCCGGCGGCCACCGACCCGGCGTCGCGCGCGCGCCAGGCCGGCACGCTGCTCGAGCTGGCGAGCCTGTACTTCAGCCGCGGCGAGCTGAAGACGGCGCTCGCCGAAGCCAACCGCGCGCTCGGATTCAAGCCCGACTACGCCAAGGCCTATTCGCTGCGCGGGCTGATCCACGCGGCGATGGGCGACAACGGCCGCGCCGAGCAGGACTTCCAGCGTGCGCTCGAGATCGACCCCAGCGACGGCGACACCTTGCAGGCCTATGGCTGGTTCCTGTGCCAGAACGGCCGCTACGGCCCGGCCGAGGCGCAGTTCCAGGCGGCGCTGGCGCAGCCCGGCTACCGCACGCCGGCGCTCGCGCTGCGCGCGATGGGCACCTGCCAGGCGCGCGACGGCAGGCTGCCCGAGGCCGAGGCGTCGCTGCAGCGCTCCTACCAGATCGACCCGGCCAACCCGGCCACCGCGTTCAACCTGGCCGATGTGCTGTACCGGCGCGGCCAGTACCAGAAGGCGCAGTTCTACGTCGACCGCATCAATGCGCGGCCCGATCAGGCCAACGCGCAGTCGCTGTGGCTCGGCCTGAAGATCGAATACAAGCTCGGCAACCGCACCCAGGTGCAAGGCCTCGGCAGCCAGCTGCGCAGCCGCTATCCGCTGTCGCCCGAGACGCTGAAGTACGACCAGGGGCGTTTCGATGACTGAGCCCGGCACGGGCGCTGCGGGCGGCGCCGGGGCGCTGCTGCGGGCGGCGCGCGAGCGCCAGGGCCTGCACATCGTGGCGCTGGCGGCGGCGATCAAGGTCACGCCGCGCAAGCTCGAGGCGCTCGAGGGCGACCGCTACGACGAACTGCTCGATGCGACCTTCGTGCGCACGCTGGCGCTGAGCGTGTGCCGCACGCTCAAGGTCGATCCGGCGCCGGTTCTGGAGCGGCTGCCGCAGGCGCCGACCACCGGGCTGGCGCGCGCCGGCGGCAGCCTGAACCAGCCGTTCCGCGAATCGGGCGGCCACGGTGACGGGCACCGGTCGGTGTGGCGGCGCAGCCCGCTGCTGTGGGCCGCGGGGCTGCTGGTGATGCTGGCGGCGGCCGTGATCGCAATGCCCGAGCGCTGGTGGTCGAACTGGACGCTGCCCGCCTGGCTTGCGGCCGGCCGCGGCACCGCGGCGCCGGCGGCGGCCCCGCCGAGCGCAGCCGATACGGCGATGCCGGCCGCGGCCGATGCACCGGCGGCCGGTGCGGCCGTGGACGCGGCATCGGCGCCGGCCGCGGTTGCCGTACCGCCGGCGGTCGAGGTGGTGCATGCGGCGCCGCCGGCCGAAGCCGGTGCCGGCGAGGCTGCGGCGGCCGGGGTGGCGGTGCTGCGCGCGACCGAGCCTTCGTGGGTCGAGGTGGTCGATGCCGGCGGCACGGTGCTGCTGCAGCGCACGCTGCAGCCCGGCGAAGCCGTCGGCCTGGAAGGCCGCCTGCCGTTGCGGCTGAAGATCGGCAACGCCGCCGGCACGCAGCTCAGCCTGCGCGGCGTGCCGGTGGACTTGGCGCCGTCGACGCGCGACAACATTGCGCGACTGGAACTGAAGTGATGCTCGACCCGATGGACTCCCATGCCAGCCCGATCCCTGCCGCCGTGATCCCGCCGCGCCGCACCCGCCAGGCGCGCGTGCGCTGGGCCGGGCGCGAGCTGACGATCGGCGGCGACGCGCCGGTGCGCGTGCAGGCGATGACCAACACCGACACCGTCGACGCCGTCGCCACCGCGATCCAGGTCAAGGAGCTGGCCCAGGCAGGCGCCGAACTGGTGCGCATCACCGTCAACACGCCCGAGGCGGCGCAGGCCGTGCCGTACGTGCGCGAGCAGCTCGACCGCATGGGCGTCGTCGTGCCGCTGATCGGCGACTTCCACTACAACGGCCACCGCCTGCTGACCGACTATCCGGCCTGTGCGCAGGCGCTGTCGAAGTACCGGATCAACCCGGGCAACGTCGGCAAGGGCGACAAGCACGACCGCCAGTTCGCGATGATGGTCGAGGTCGCGGCGCGGCTGGACAAGGTGGTGCGCATCGGCGTCAACTGGGGCAGCCTCGACCAGGAGCTGCTGGCGTCGATGATGGATGCCAACGCCGCGCGGCCCGAGCCCTGGGACGCGAAGGCGGTCATGTACGAGGCGCTGGTCGCGTCGGCGCTGCGCTCGGCCGACGATGCGCGCGCGCTCGGGCTGAACCCCGACAACATCGTGATCAGCTGCAAGGTCAGCGGCGTGCAGGACCTGATCACCGTGTACCGCGAGCTGCACCGGCGCTGCGACTACGCGCTGCACCTGGGCCTGACCGAGGCCGGCATGGGCACCAAGGGCACGGTGGCGTCGGCGGCGGCGCTGGCGGTGCTGCTGCAAGAAGGCATCGGCGACACGATCCGCGTGAGCCTGACGCCGCAGCCGGGCGAAGCGCGCACGCAGGAGGTGGTGGTGGCGCTCGAGATCCTGCAATCGCTGGGGCTGCGCAGCTTCAACCCCAGCGTCACCGCCTGCCCGGGCTGCGGCCGCACCACCAGCGAAACCTTCCAGGTGCTGGCCAAGCGCATCGACGACCACCTGCGCGCGATGATGCCGGCCTGGCGCGAGCGCTACCCCGGCGTCGAGAACCTGAAGGTCGCGGTGATGGGCTGCATCGTCAACGGCCCGGGCGAGAGCAAGCATGCCGACATCGGCATCAGCCTGCCCGGCACCGGCGAAGCGCCGGCCGCGCCGGTGTTCATCGACGGCGCCAAGGCGATGACGCTGCGCGGCGACGGCATCGCCGAGGAATTCCACCGCATCGTCGAGGGCTACATCGAGCGCCGCTTCGGCAGGCAGCCTGCGCCGCTCGAGGGCGCGGTGCCGCACGCTTGCGTCGAGTGAGCACAGGTCTCGTCTGCGGGGCTGCGCCGCCCGGATGCGCCGGCGCCCGTGCGGCGAATGACGATCCCGGACCATCGCATGGCTGAACGCATCCAGGCCGTCAAGGGCATGAACGACATCCTGCCGCCGGAATCGGCGCGCTGGGAGTGGTTCGAGGACAAAGTGCGCGCGCTGATGCGGCGCTACGGCTACCAGGGCGTGCGCGTGCCGATCGTCGAGCCCACCGCGCTGTTCGTGCGCGGCCTGGGCGAGGTGACCGACATCGTCGAGAAGGAGATGTACTCCTTCACCGACAGCCTGAACGGCGACCGCCTGAGCCTGCGGCCCGAAGGCACCGCCGGCGTGGTGCGCGCGGTGGTCGAGCACTCGGCGCTGTACGACGGCGGCAAGCGGCTGTACTACATCGGGCCGATGTTCCGCCACGAGCGGCCGCAGCGCGGGCGCTACCGCCAGTTCCACCAGGTCGGCGTCGAGGCGCTCGGTTTTGCGGGGCCGGACGTCGACGCCGAGGTCATCCTGATGGCGCGCGCACTGTGGGCCGACCTGGGCCTGGCCGACGTGCGCCTCGAGCTCAACAGCCTGGGCCAGCCCGACGAGCGGCGCGCGCACCGCGACGCGCTGGTGCGCTACTTCGAGGCGCACGCCGATCGGCTCGACGCCGATGCGCAGCGCCGGCTGCACACCAACCCGCTGCGCATCCTCGACACCAAGAACCCGGCGATGCAGCCGCTGGTCGAAGCGGCGCCGAAGCTGATGGATCACCTGGGCGAGGCCTCGCTGAAGCACCTGGACGCCGTGCGCGCGGTGCTCGACGCGGTCGGCCAGCCCTACCGCATCAACCCGCGGCTGGTGCGCGGCCTGGACTACTACAACCTGACGGTGTTCGAGTGGGTCACCGACCAGCTCGGCGCACAGGGCACGCTGTGCGGCGGCGGCCGCTACGACGGGCTGATCGAGCTGATCGGCGGCAAGCCGGCGCCGGCGGTCGGCTGGGGCCTGGGCATCGAGCGCGTGCTCGAGCTGCTGGCGCAGCAGGGCCTGGCGCCGCCGCCGCGCGCGCCCGACGCCTACGTGGTGCTCGGCGGCGCCGCGGCGCTGCCGGCCGCCGCCGCCGCGGCCGAGACGCTGCGCGCCGCGGGGCTGGCGGTGCTGCTGCATGCCGGCGGCAAAGACGGCCCGGGCAGCTTCAAGGCGCAGTTCAAGCGCGCCGATGCCAGCGGCGCGCGCTTCGCGCTGATTCTCGGCGCCGACGAGCTGGCGGGCGGGGAAGTGTCGGTCAAGCCGCTGCGCGGTGCCGGCGGCGAGCAGCAGCGCGTGGCGCTGGCGGCATTGCCGGACTGGGCCGAGCAGGTGCGCACCCCATAATTTGCAGCTTTTGCGCCGGCCGCACGAGGCCGGCCGACACGACGATGGCCTCACCCCTAGACCTCCAGGAGCAGGAACAGCTCGACGCGCTGAAGGCCTTCTGGAAACAGTACGGCAACCTGATCACCTGGGCGCTGATCGCGGCGCTGGCCGTGTTTGCCGGCATCAACGGCTGGCGCTGGTGGCAGCGCGACCAGGGCGTCAAGGCCGGCGCGATGCTCGATCAGCTCGACCAGGCGGCGCGTGCGGGCGACGCGCAGCGCGCGGGCGCGATCTTCGCCGACCTGAAGGACCGCTACCCGCGCACCGTCGCGGCCGGGCAGGGGGCGCTGGCCGCCGCGCAGGTGCAGTTCGAGCGCGGCCAGGCCGATGCGGCGAAGGCCAGCCTGCAGTGGGCCGCCGAGCACGCGCCCGACGACGAATATCGCAGCGTGGCGCGCCTGCGGCTGGCCGCGTTGCTGCTGCAGGCCAAGGACTACGACGCCGCGCTGAAGGCGCTCGACGGCGCGACCGCTGCGGCCTTCGCCGCGCTGGCCGCCGACCGCCGCGGCGACGTGCTGCTGGCGCAGGGCAAGGCGGCCGACGCACGCGCCGCCTACCGGCAGGCCTGGCAGCAGATGGACCCGAAGCTCGAATACCGGCAACTGGTCGAGGCCAAGCTCACCGCGCTGGGCGCATCGCCCGCTGCCGCGGCGGCATCGGGTGCAGCGGCTGCGTCGGCCGCCGGAGGCGGGCAGTGAGCCCGGCGCCGATCGTGATCGCGCATGCCCGGCGTCGCGCGTGGCCGGCGATGCTTGCCGCGGCGGTTTCGGTGCTGCTGGCGGCCTGTTCGGGCAGCCGGCCGGCGCCGACGCCGGTCAAGGATGTCGCGCCGAAGATCGGCGTGCGCCAGGCCTGGTCGGCCCGGGTCGGCGGCGTGCAGTTTGCGCTGGGCGTGGTGGCGCGCGACGGCCGGTTCGTGGTGGCCGGCGACGACGGCACCGTGCTCGCGCTCGATGCCGAAACCGGGCTCGAGCTGTGGCGCGCGCAGGCCGGCGCACCGCTGAGCGCCGGTGTCGGCAGCGACGGGCGCACCCATGCGGTGGTCACGCGCGACAACGAACTGGTGGCCTTCGACGGCACCCGCGTCGCCTGGCGTGCGCGCCTGCAGGGCAGCGTCAGCACCGCGCCGCTGGTGGCGGGCGAGCGCGTGTTCGTGCTCGGCGTCGACCGCTCGGTGGCGGCCTTCGACGCCGCCGACGGCCACCGGCTGTGGACGCTGCAACGGCCGGGCGAGCCGCTGACGCTGGCCAGCGGCGGCGTGCTGACCGCGGTGCAGAACACGCTGGTGGCCGGGCAGGGGCCGCGCATGGCCGGCATCGACCCGCAGGCCGGCACGCTGCGCTGGGAGACGCCGATCGCGGCGCCGCGCGGCGCCAACGAAGTCGAGCGCCTGGCCGACCTGGTCGGCCCGCCGACGCGCATCGGCAACACGCTGTGCGCGCGTGCCTTCCAGGCGGCCGTGGGCTGCGTCGACAGCGCGCGCGGTGCGCTGCTGTGGTCGCGCAACACGGGTGGCGTGAACGCCGTCGGCGGCGACGAGGAACTGATCTTCGGCGCCGACGGCTCCGACCGGATCGTCGCCTGGAAGACCGCCAGCGGCGAGACCACCTGGAGCAGCGAGCGGCTGCTGCACCGCCAGCTCAGCGCGCCCACCGTGCTCGGGCCGGCGGTGGTCTTCGGCGACCTGGAGGGCCGCGTGCACTTCCTCGACCGCAAGGACGGCCAGCCGCTGCTGATGCTGTCCACCGACGGCTCGCCCGTGGTCGGCAAGCCGGCGCTCGCGGGCACGACGCTGCTGGTCGTCACCCGCAAGGGCGGGCTGTACGCGTTCCGGCAATAGGGGCGCAAGGGTGTCGATGAAGCCGGTCTTCGCGATCGTCGGCCGGCCCAACGTCGGCAAGTCGACGCTGTTCAACCGGCTGACGAAGGGCCGCGACGCGATCGTCGCCGACTTCGCCGGCCTGACGCGCGACCGCCACTACGGCGACGCGCGCGTGGACGGCCGCGACTGCATCGTCGTCGACACCGGCGGCTTCGAGCCTTCCAGCACCGGCGGCATCGTGCGCGCGATGGCGCGCCAGACGCAGCAGGCGGTGGCCGAGGCCGACGTGGTGCTGTTCGTGCTGGATGCGCGCGGCGGCCTGACGCCGCACGACGAGGAGATCGCCGCGTACCTGCGCACACGGGCGCGGCGGGTGCTGCTGGCGGTCAACAAGGCCGAGGGCATGAGCGAATCGCCGCGGCTGGCGGAGTTCCACGAGCTGGGCCTGGGCGAGCCGCACCCGGTGTCGGCGGCGCACGGGCAGGGCATCCGCAGCCTGATGCAGGCGGCCTTCGACGTGCTGCCGCCCGCAGACGGCGACGAGGCCGAGGCCGAGGCCGACGAAGCCGGCGAGCCCGGCGCCCGGCCGATCCGGCTGGCGGTGGCCGGGCGGCCCAACGCCGGCAAGTCCACGCTGATCAACACCTGGCTGGGCGAGGAGCGGCTCGTTGCCTTCGACCAGCCGGGCACCACCCGCGACGCGATCCGCGTGCCCTTCGAGCACGGCGGCCGGCGCTTCGAGCTGATCGACACGGCCGGGCTGCGCCGCAAGGGCCGGGTGTTCGAGGCGGTCGAGAAGTTCTCGGTGGTCAAGACGCTGCAGGCGATCGCCGAGGCGAACGTCGTCGTGCTGCTGCTCGACGCCGCCCAGGGCGTGAGCGAGCAGGACGCGCACATCGCCGGCTACATCGTCGAATCGGGCCGGGCGCTGGTGGTGGCGGTGAACAAGTGGGACGCGGTCGATGCGTACCAGCGCGAGCAGCTCGAGCGCGCGATCGTGCAGCGCCTGGCCTTCCTGCGCTTCGCGCCGGTGCTGCGCATCTCGGCGCTGAAGCGCCAGGGGCTGGCGCCGTTGTGGAAGGCGATCCTCGAAGCCCACGCATCGGCCACGCGCAAGCTGCCGACGCCGGCGCTGACCCGGCTGCTGCACGAGGCGGTGCAGCACCAGCCGCCCCGGCGCGTCGGCCGCTTCCGGCCGAAGCCGCGCTATGCGCACCAGGGCGGCATGAATCCGCCGGTGGTCGTGATCCACGGCAACTCGCTCGAGCACCTGACCGATGCCTACAAGCGCTACCTGGAAGGCCGGCTGCGCGAGCACTTCAGGCTGGTGGGCACGCCGGTGCGGCTGCAGCTGCGCTCGTCGGAGAACCCCTTCGCCGAAGGCGGCCGGCGCGGCGGCTGATGTTGCACTGCACCGCGGCACGGGTGCGCGTGTGATAACGTCCCCGTTCCTGAGAACTCTTCATCACGGAGCATATCGTGAGCAATAAAGGGCAGCTGCTGCAAGACCCGTTCCTGAACCTGCTGCGCAAGGAGCATGTTCCGGTGTCGATCTACCTGGTCAACGGTATCAAGCTGCAAGGCCACATCGAGAGCTTCGACCAGTACGTGGTGCTGCTGCGCAATACCGTCACGCAGATGGTCTACAAGCACGCGATCTCCACCGTCGTGCCCGGCCGCGCCGTCAACTTCCAGGCCGCGGAACCCGCAGGCGCCGCCTGAGTCCCATCGGCCTTCGCAGCCCTGGGCATCGCCTTTGTCCCGACCTTGACACCGGCCAGCGACACGCATGCCGCCGCCGACGCGACGAGGGTCGTGCTCGTCGGCGTCGACCTGGGCGGCGCGGTCGGCTTCGACCCGACGCTGGACGAGCTCGCGCTGCTGGCGCGATCGGCCGGCGACGAGCCGGTGGCGCGGATCGTCGCGCGCCGGCGCGCACCCGATGCCGCGCTGTTCGTCGGCAGCGGCAAGGCCGACGAGATCAAGGCCGAAGTCCTGGCCGCGGGTGCGCACGGCGTGGTTTTCGACCAGGCGCTGAGCCCCGTGCAGCAGCGCAACCTGGAGCGCCACCTGGGTGTGCCGGTCGCCGACCGCACCGGCGTGATCCTCGATATCTTCGCCGCGCGTGCGCGCAGCCACGAAGGCAAGCTGCAGGTCGAGCTGGCCCGGCTGCAATACCTGGCCACGCGGCTGGTGCGGCGCTGGAGCCACCTCGAGCGCCAGGTCGGCGGCATCGGCCAGCGCGGCGGCCCGGGCGAGACCCAGATCGAGCTCGACCGGCGGATGATCGGCGAGCGCATCAAGTCGGTCGCGGCCCGGCTCGAGCGCGTCAAGCGCCAGCGCAACACGCAGCGGCGCGCGCGCGAGCGCCGCGGCGTGTTCCGCATCTCGCTGGTCGGCTACACCAACGCCGGCAAGTCGACGCTGTTCAACGCGCTGGCCAAGGCACGCACGCTCGCCGCCGACCAGCTGTTCGCCACGCTCGACACCACCACCCGCCAGTTGTGGCTGGGCGAAGCCGCCGGCGCGGCGTCGCTGTCGGACACGGTGGGTTTCGTGCGCGACCTGCCGCACAAGCTGGTCGAGGCCTTCCAGGCGACGCTGCAGGAAGCGGCCGACGCCGACCTGCTGCTGCACGTGGTCGATGCGGCCAGCCCGAACCGGCTCGAGCAGGTGCACGAGGTCGAGCGCGTGCTCGCCGAGATCGGCGCCGCGCAGATCGCGCAGATCGTCGTGTTCAACAAGTGCGACCGGCTCGAAGCTTCGCAGGCGCCGCGTGCCACGGTCGATTGGTTCGAGCGGCCCGACGGCAGCCGCGTGCGCCGGGTCTTCGTCAGCGCGCTCACCGGCGACGGGCTCGATGCGCTGCGCGGCCTGCTGGCCGACGCCGTGCTCGGACCCTTGCAGCCGCCGGCCGCATCCCCATCTGCCGAGCCCGCGCCCGAAGGCGCACGGGCGCCGGCATCCGTTCCAACCCCTTAGCCGCACCATGCCTGATCCGATGTCCTGGTCCACCGCGCCGCGAGGTGTCGCCGCAGCCGATGTGCTGCGAGCCTTCGGCGCGTGGCTGCGCGCGCTCGTGCGCAGCCCGACGCAACGCCTGCGGCGCAACGGCACGCTGGTGCTGAGCAGCGGCCGCAACGAAGGGCCGCCGGACCTCGACGAGCTGTGGCGCGACTTCAACCGCAAGCTCAGCGGCATGTTCGGCAAGCGCGGCCAAAGCCCGGGCGGGCCGCCCGATCGCCCCGACGGCGGCGGCCCGTTCCAGCCCAACATGAAGGGCGCCGGCATCGGCGTCGGGTTGATCGCCGGGGTGGTCGCGCTGGTGTGGCTGGGCAGCGGCGTGTTCATCGTGCAGGAGGGCCAGCAGGCGGTGGTCACCTCCTTCGGCCGCTATGCGTACACCACCGACGCCGGCATCAAGTGGCGCTTCCCGTATCCGTTCCAGGCGCACGAGATCGTGCCGGTGACGCAGCTGCGTTCGGTGGAGATGGGGCGCAACACGCCGGTGCCGGCCACCGGGCTGCGCGATTCGTCGATGCTGACCCAGGACGAGAACATCGTCGACATCCGCTTCACCGTGCAGTACCGGCTGAAGGACGCGCGCGCCTTCCTGTTCGAGAACCGCAACCCCGACGAGGCGGTGGTCATGGCGAGCGAGTCGGCAGTGCGCGAGGTGGTCGGCCGCAGCAACATCGATGCGGTGCTGTACCGGGCGCGCGATGTGCTCGCCGCCGAGGTGCTCAGTTCCGTGCAGGCGCAGCTGGACCGGCTGAATGCCGGCATCCAGGTGGCCAACGTCAACGTGCAGCAGGTCGCGGTGCCCGACCAGGTGCAGGCTTCGTTCAACGACGCGGTCAAGGCCACCGCCGACCGCGACCGCTTCAAGAACGAGGGCGAGGCCTATGCCAGCGACGTGATCCCGCGGGCGCAAGGCACGGCCGCGCGGCTGCGCGAGGAGGCCGAAGGCTACCGTGCGCGCGTGGTGTCGATGGCCGAAGGCGACGCCGAGCGCTTCCGTTCGGTGGTCGACGAGTACAAGAAGGCGCCGGTGGTCACGCGCGACCGGATGTACATCGACACGATGCAGCAGGTGATGTCCAACGTCAGCAAGGTGCTGGTCGATACCCGCGGCGGATCGAACCTGCTGTATCTGCCGTTGGACAAGCTGATGCAGCAGGCCGGTGGCGCAGCGGCCGCAGCACCGCCGGCGGTCGGCGAGAGCGTGCCGACGCCGGCAGCGCCGGCAGCACCGTCCGACGCACGCTCGCGCGACAACGCCCGCAGCCGCGACCGGGAGACCCGCTGAAGTGGAACCGGATTCTTCGTTGTTGGCTTGCGCTCCGTTGCGGCCGTTCATCGTTTCACCACTTGCAGCTGTTCCTACGCGAAAACGTGGTGCACGGGGCCGCCGACGGGGTAGCCAACTCCGTTCAGCCAAATTCTTATTCACTCCGTTGGCCACCCCGCCGTCGGCCCGGGCGGTGGCGTGCCGACACCGTTGTTCGCGCGCTGGTCGATGCGGTGGGTGTTTGCCGAAGAAGCGCTGCGGCGGTGCCGGCAAAACCGGCAAGGGGGTGGCCGACGGAGCGAATAAGAATTTGGCTGAGCGCAGTCGGCCACCCCCTTGTCGGCTTTGCCTCAGCGGCCTCGAGACGCAACGAACGACAACAGCCCTTGCGAATAACAGCAACGGACCGGCAGCGGCCGCCGGCCGCTCGGAATTTTTTGCACCGCGGTTCGCGCAACGCGCGGTGGAGCAATTGACATGAATCGATTGGGCATGATCGCCGGCGGCGTGCTGGTGGCACTGATGATCGCGGCTTCGACGATGTTCATCGTCGACCAGCGCCAGGTGGCGGTGGTGTTCGCGCTGGGCGAGATCAAGTCGGTCATCACCGAGCCGGGGCTGAAGTTCAAGCTGCCGCCGCCCTTCCAGAACGTGGTGTTCCTCGACCGGCGCATCCAGACCCTCGACAACAACGAGAGCAAGCCGATCTTCACCGCCGAGAAGAAGAGCCTGGTCATCGACTGGATGGTCAAGTGGCGCATCGCCGAGCCGCGCCAGTTCATCCGCAACAACGGCACCGACTTCCGCAACCTCGAGAACCGGCTGGGCCCGGTCGTCCAGGCGGCTTTCAACGAGGAGGTCACCCAGCGCAGCGTCTCGGGCATGCTGTCGATCGAGCGCGACAAGGTGATGCGCGGCGTGCTCGGGCGGCTGGCCGACGAGGCCAAGGCCTTCGGCATCGAGGTGCTCGACGTGCGCGTCAAGCGCGTGGACTTCGTCGCCGACATCACCGATTCGGTGTTCAAGCGCATGGACTCCGAGCGCAAGCGCGTGGCCAACGAACTGCGTTCGCAGGGCATGGCCGAGGCCGAGCGCATCCGCGCCGATGCCGACCGCCAGCGCGAGGTGATCGTCGCCGAGGCCTACCGCGACGCGCAGAAGGTCAAGGGCGAGGGCGACGCCAAGTCGACCGCCCTGTACGCGGAATCCTTCGGACGCGACCCGCAGTTCGCGCAGTTCTACCGCAGCCTCGAGGCCTACCGCAGCAGCTTCCGCAGCCGCAGCGACGTGATGGTGGTCGATCCGAGCATGGACTTCTTCCGCTCGATGCGCAGCCCGGGCAAGTAGCCGGCCGCCTCGCGACGGAGCGCTGCCGTGTCCGACCTGCTGCTGGGCGCGGTTGCGCTGATGCTGGTGTTCGAGGGGCTGATGCCCTTCCTGAGCCCGGCACGCTGGCGTGTCGTGGTCGAGAAGATCGCGCGGCTGTCGGACGGGCAGATCCGCTTCTTCGGCCTGAGCAGCATGCTCGTCGGCCTGGTGCTGCTGCTGCTGTTCTGGTCCTGATTGGCGCAGCCGGCGCGCGGGGGTGCCGCCTACAATCGCCGCTTTTGTCCGCTGCCGACTCGCCCATGTCTTCCGCGTGGCTGCTGCCCGAACACATCGCCGACGTCCTGCCGGTGCAGGCGCGGCGCATCGAGGAGCTGCGCCGCAAGCTGCTCGACCGTGCGCTCGGCTACGGTTTCGAGCTGGTGACGCCGCCGCTGCTCGAGCACCTGGATTCGCTGCTCACCGGCACCGGCCACGCGCTCGACCTGAAGACCTTCAAGCTGGTCGACCAGCTCAGCGGCCGCACGCTGGGCTTGCGCGCCGACACCACGCCGCAGGCGGCGCGCATCGACGCCCACCTGCTCAACCGCGAAGGCGTGACGCGGCTGTGCTACTGCGGCCCGGTGCTGCACACCCGGCCCAGCGGCTGGCAGTCGCGCGAGCCGCTGCAGCTGGGTGCCGAGATCTTCGGCCATGCGGGGCTCGAGGCCGACCTCGAGGTGCAGGAGCTGGCGCTGGACATGCTGCGCGCCGCCGGCGTCGCTGGCCTGGTGATCGACCTGGCCGACGCGCGGCTGGTGCGCGGCGTGCTGGCAGGGCTGCCGGTCGACGGCGCGGTGCTGCAGGCGGTGGTGGAAGCGCTCGCCGCCAAGGACGCGGCGGCGCTCGACACTTTGGCCGCGGGCCTGCCGGATGCCGCCGGATCGGCGCTGCGCGCGCTGCTGCGGCTGTACGGCGGCGACGACACGCTCGATGCCGCGCAGCGCGAGCTGCCCGACCGCGCGCCGATCCGCGCCGCGCTCGACGACCTGCGCTGGCTGTCCGGGCATCTGCGGCGCGGCCATCCGCAGGTGCGCATCGGCTTCGACCTGTGCGACATGAGCGGCTACGCGTACTACAGCGGCACCCGCTTCGCGATCTACGGCGCCGGCTCGAGCGACGCGCTGGCGCGCGGCGGGCGCTACGACGAAGTCGGCGCGGTCTTCGGCCGGCGCCGGCCGGCGGCGGGCTTCAGCCTGGACCTGAAGACGCTGGCCGAACACGCGGCCGCGCCTGCGCCGCTGCGCGCGGTGCGCGCACCCTGGGGCGAGGACGCGCCGCTGCGCGCCGAAGTGCGCCGGCTGCGCGATGCCGGCGAGATCGTGGTGTGCATGCCGCACGGCCACGGCCCGCAGGCCGACGCCTTCGCCTGCGACCGCGAACTGGTGGCGGTGGACGGCCGCTGGCAGCTGCAGGCGATCTGAACCGGCGACATCAACCGCGAGAGGGCGAGCCTTGGATACCGAACAGCAGCAGCGCGCGCCGGGCGGCCGCCACGTCGTGGTCGTCGGCACCCAGTGGGGCGACGAAGGCAAGGGCAAGGTCGTCGACTGGCTGACCGAGCATGCGCAAGGCGTGGTGCGCTTCCAGGGCGGCCACAACGCCGGCCACACGCTCGTGATCCGCGGCCGCAAGACGGCGCTGCAGCTGGTGCCCTCGGGCATCATGCGCGACGGCGTGCGCTGCTACATCGGCAACGGCGTGGTGCTCGACCCGGCGCACCTGCTCGGCGAGATCGCGCGGCTCGAGGCGGCCGGGCTCGAGGTGCGCCCGCGGCTGTTCATCAGCGAATCCTGCCCGCTGATCCTGCCGGTGCACGTGGCGCTCGACCTGGCGCGCGAGGGGCTGCGCGAAAGCCGCGGCAGCGGCAAGATCGGCACCACCGGCAAGGGCATCGGCCCGGCGTACGAAGACAAGGTCGCGCGCCGCGCGCTGCGGGCGCAGGACCTGAAGCATCCGGCACGCTTCGAGGCGCGGCTGCTCGAGCTGCTCGAGCTGCACAACCACACGCTCGCCTGGCTGGGCGCGCCGACGCTTCAGGCGGCCGAGGTGTTCGACGACGCGATGCGCGCGGCCGAGCAGATCCGCCCGATGCTGGCCGACGTCGGCTGGCGGCTGCACCAGGCGCACCGGGCCGGCGACCGGCTGCTGTTCGAAGGCGCGCAGGGCACGCTGCTCGACATCGACCACGGCACCTATCCGTACGTGACCTCGAGCAACTGCGTGGCCGGCAACGCCGCGGCCGGCGCCGGCGTCGGCCCCGACCTGCTGCACTACGTGCTCGGCATCACCAAGGCCTACACCACGCGCGTGGGCAGCGGGCCGTTCCCGACCGAGCTGCCGATCGACGCGCCCGGCACGATCGGCCACCACCTGTCCACGGTCGGCCAGGAGCGCGGCACCGTCACCGGCCGCGCGCGGCGCTGCGGCTGGCTCGACGCGGCGGCGCTGAAGCGCTCGGCGATCATCAACGGCTTGTCGGGGCTGTGCATCACCAAGCTCGACGTGCTCGACGGGCTGGACGAAGTGCTGGCCTGCGTCGGCTACCGGCTGCGCGGCCAGGCGATCGACGTGCTGCCGCTGGATGCCGACGACATCGCCGCCTGCGAACCGGTCTACGAGCGCTTCCCCGGCTGGAGCGGGCGCACCGCGGGCCTGACCGAATGGGGCCAGCTGCCGGCCAACGCGCGCGCCTACCTCGAGCGCGTGCAGGCGCTGGTCGGCGTGCCGATCGACCTGGTGTCCACCGGCCCCGACCGCGACCACACGATCGTGCTGCGCCATCCGTTCGGGCGCTGACGCCGCCCGGCGGCGCGGCGCCGGCCCTTTCATCACTACGCAGCGGAGAGCGCTCCATGTTGACCGACGACGGCAAGCACCTGTACGTGTCCTGGGACGAGTACCACATGCTGATCGAGCGTCTGGCGCTGAAGGTGCACGCGTCGGGCTGGGCCTTCGACCAGATCCTGTGCCTGGCGCGCGGCGGCATGCGCCCGGGCGACGTGCTGTCGCGGGTGTTCGACAAACCCTTGGGGATCATGTCGACCAGCTCGTACCGGGCCGACGCAGGCACGATCCAGGGCCGGCTCGACATCGCCAAGTACATCACGCTGCCCCAGGGCGAACTCGCCGGGCGGGTGCTGCTGGTCGACGACCTGGCCGACTCGGGCGAGACGCTGCACGCGGTGGTCGAGCGGCTGCGCGGCATGCCGGCGATCGGCGAGCTGCGCTCGGCGGTGATCTGGGTGAAGGCGGTGTCCACCTACCGGCCCGACTACTACGTCGAGACACTGCCGACCTCGCCGTGGATCCACCAGCCCTTCGAGGAATACGACGCGCTGCGGCCCGAGGGGCTGGCCAGGAAGTACGTGGTCTGAAGCAGCGATGGCGAACGAAGGGCGGACGATGGGCCATGAAAAAGGCCGGCAGTGCCGGCCTTCATCGTTCGTCTTCGTCTCGTCTGCTGCTGGTGCCCAGGAGAGGACTCGAACCTCCACGCCTCTCAGCGCTAGTACCTGAAACTAGTGCGTCTACCAATTCCGCCACCTGGGCAACTCAACGAGGAAGTTTAGCATCAACCCGAACGACGATACCGCGGCCGCACCCCCCGCCGCGCTGTTGAGCGAGCTCGAAGGCGAGGTCGAGGGCCACGTCGACGGCCACGGCTTCGTGCGCCGCGACGACGGCGGTGCGCCGGTCTACCTGTCTGCGCAGGAGATGCGTGCGGTGCTGCACCGCGACCGCGTGCGCGTGCGCATCGTGCGCCACGACCGCCGCGGCCGGCCCGAGGGCCGCGTGCTCGACATCCTCGAGCGCCGGCGCGCGCCGATCATCGGCCGGCTGCTGCACGAAGGCGGGGTGTGGCTGGTGGCGCCCGAGGACCGGCGCTTCGGCCACGACATCATCGTGCCGAAGAACGCGATCGCGGGCGCGGCGGCCGGGCAGGTGGTGGCGATCGAGCTGACCGAGCCGCCGTCGCTGTACTCGCAGCCGATGGGGCGCGTGACCGAGGTGCTCGGCGAGATCGACGACCCCGGCATGGAGATCGAGATCGCGGTGCGCAAGTACGAGGTGCCGCACCGCTTCAGCGCCGAGGCGCTGGCGCAGGCCGCCGCGCTGCCCGACAAGCTGCGCGCAGCCGATCGCCGCCACCGCATCGACCTTGCCGACGTGCCGCTGGTGACGATCGACGGCGAGGACGCGCGCGACTTCGACGACGCGGTCTACTGCGAGCCCTTCAAGCGCGGCCGCGGCAAGTCGGCCTTCAGCGGCTGGCGCCTGGTGGTGGCGATCGCCGACGTCAGCCACTACGTGAAGCCGGGCGATGCGCTCGACGCGGCCGCCTACGAGCGCGCGACCTCGGTGTACTTCCCGCGGCGCGTGATCCCGATGCTGCCGGAGAAGCTGTCCAACGGCCTGTGCTCGCTCAACCCCGAGCTCGATCGCGCGGCCCTGGTCTGCGACATGCTCGTCGCCGGCGACGGCTCGATCGACGCGTACCAGTTCTACCCGGCGGTGATCTGCTCGCACGCGCGCCTGACCTACACCGAAGTCGCGGCGATCCTGGCCAACACCCGCGGCCCCGAGGCGCAGGCGCGCGCCGCGCTGGTGCCGCACCTGCTGCACCTGCACGAAGCCTATCGCGCGCTGCTGAAGGAGCGCAGCCGGCGCGGCGCGGTCGACTTCGAGACCACCGAGACCCGCATCGTCTGCGACGCGCAGGGCCGCATCGAGAAGATCGTGCCGTACCAGCGCACCGATGCGCACCGGCTGATCGAAGAGGCGATGCTCGCGGCCAACGAATGCGCGGCCGGCTTCATCGAAACGGCCGGGCACCCGACGCTGTACCGCGTGCACGAGGGTCCGACACCCGAGCGGCGGGCGACGCTGCAGAACTACCTGCGCGCGCTCGGCATCGGCCTGCACCTGAGCGACGAGCCCACGCCCGCGGAGCTGCAGGGCATCGCCGAAGCCACCAAGGGCCGCGCCGATGTCGCGCAGATCCACGCGATGCTGCTGCGCTCGATGCAGCAGGCGGTCTATGCCAGCGGCAACGTCGGCCACTTCGGCCTGGCCTACAAGGCCTATGCGCACTTCACCAGCCCGATCCGCCGCTATCCCGACCTGCTGGTGCACCGCGTGATCAAGGCGATCCTCGGCGAGCGCCGCTACCAGCTCGACGCGGCGCTGGTGGCGAGCCTGCCGCCGCCGCGCCGCCTGCCCAAGGGCGGTGCCAAGCCGGCGCGGCCGGCGAGCCAGGAGCTGGCGCTGTGGGAGCGCGCCGGCGTGCACTGCAGCGCCAACGAGCGCCGCGCCGACGAGGCGTCGCGCGACGTCGAGGCCTGGCTGAAGTGCCGCTTCATGCGCGAGCACCTGGGCGAGGAATATGCGGGCACCGTCAGCGCGGTCACCAGCTTCGGGCTGTTCGTCACGCTCGACGCGCTCTACGTGGAGGGGCTGGTGCACATCACCGAGCTCGGCGGCGAGTACTACCGCTTCGACGAGGTGCAGCAGGCGCTGCGCGGCGAGCGCAGCGGCGTGCGCTACGTGGTCGGCACGCGGCTGCGCGTGCAGGTCAGCCGCGTCGATCTGGACAGCCGGCGGATCGACTTCCGGCTGGTGCGCGACGAGCGCACGCCCGTGGCGCCGTCGGGCACGCGCGGCACGCGTGCGCCCGATGCCGGCGAACAACTGCGCGAGCTGCAGGCGGCCGACCGCGCGGTGAAGAAGGCCGCGCGCGCCGGCACCGCCGGCCGGCGCGCAGCCGCGGGAGCCGCCCAGGCGGTGCCCGGCGCGAAGGGCGGCCGGCGCCAGCGGCGTTCACGCCGCTGAGCGCCCGCCGAAGCGGTGCCGCGGATCCGGCCGCTTCGGCCGCCCGCAGCCCGGGTCAGCCGCCGATCCCGAGCTGCGCCGGCAGGCTGTGCATGCGCTCGATCAGGTCGGCCGCGCGCAGCGCGACGCCGGCGTCGTCGCCTTCGGCGGCGCGGCCGTGCAGCCACGCGGCCGCCACGGCGGCGCGCTCGGCATCGCCGTGCGGCGGCTGCTGCGCCCACAGGCCGCCGATCCAGCCGGCGAGCACGTCGCCGCTGCCGCCGGCGGCCAGGCGTGCGTTGCCGCTGGGGTTGACCACGCAGCGGCCGTCGGCGGCGGCGATCACCGTGCCCGAACCCTTGAGCAGCACCACGCCGGCGCAGTCGCGCGCCAGCGTGCACGCCGCGGCCAGCCGGTCGGCCTGCACCGCGGCCGCGTCGCTGCGCAGCAGGCGCGCCGCCTCGAGCGGATGCGGCGTCAGCACAGTGCGCCAGCCGCGCGCCGCGCGCGCCGCGAGCCGGCTGCGCAGCGCCTCGTCGTCGGCGATGCGGTTGAGCGCGTCGGCGTCCAGCACCAGCCGCGGGCAGCGCGCCAGCAGCGTGGGCAGCACCTCGGCCACCGCGTCGCCGCCGCCGCAGCCGCAGACGACGACGCTGCGCGCCAGCACCTCGGCGCCCGAGCGCCACCAGCCGGGCCGCAGCATCAGCTCCGGCCGCGACGGATCGATGCCCGCGCCCGCATCGCCGAGCAGATCGACGAACACGCGCCCCGCGCCGGCCGCCAGCGCCGCCTGCGCGGCGAGCCGGGCCGCGCCGGTCATGCCGGCGGCGCCGCCCACCACCGCCACGTCGCCGAAGCTGCCCTTGTGGCTGGCATGCAGCCGCGGCGGCAGCGCGTCGCGCAGGTCCTGCAGCCCGGCCAGCCGCGCCGGCGCCGGCCAGCCGGCGCTGTCCACGCCGATCGCGTCGAGCCAGATGCTGCCGGCGTGGTCGCGCCCCGCGCCGGTGAACAGCCCCGGCTTGAGCGTCAGCAGCGCCAGCGTCGCGGTCGCGCGCACGGCCTGTGCGCCCAGCGGCTGGCCGGTGTCGGGATGCAGCCCCGAGGGCAGGTCCACCGCCAGGCAAGGGGCCGGGCCGGCGTTCAGGCGGTCGATCGCAGCAGCGATCGCGCCTTGGGGCGCGCGCGCCGCACCCAGGCCGAGCAGCGCGTCGATGCCCAGGTCGAAGGCGCCTTCGGGCAATGCGCTGCCGATCGCCACGCCGGCGCTGCGCGCGTCGGCCAGCGCCTGCGCGGCGTCGGGCGGCAGCCGCTGCGCGTCGCCGCACAGGCTGATCTGCACGCTGCGCCCGGCGCGGTGCAGGTGTGCGGCGGCGACCAGGCCGTCGCCGCCGTTGTTGCCGGGCCCGGCCGCCACCCAGATGCGCTGCGCGTGCGGAGCCAGTGCCAGCGCGAGGCGTGCCGCGGCGAAGCCGGCACGCGCCATCAGCGCGTGCGGTGCGTGGCGCGCCAGCGCCTCGGCCTCGATCGCGCGCGACGCTGCGGCAGGGTACAGCGGCCAGCGCTCGTCGCCGGGGGCGACGCGCTGCGGCAATGGGGGCGGGCTCATCGGCGGCGAAGGGCGGGCGCAGCGATTGTGCGGCAGCCGGCCGGGCCGAGCGCCCCAAGGCTCGGGCCGGCGGCCCGCCGGCCCGCCGTTGGCGGCAGCGCAGCCCAGGGCGGCGTGGCGGCGGCGAGCGGCCGGTGCGGGCGCTTCAGCGCATCGCGTAGGCGGCGGCGTCGAGCTCGGGTGCCCGCCCGCCGATCTGGTCGGCCAGCAGCCGCGCCGATCCGCAGGCCAGCGCCCAGCCGCTGCCGCCGTGGCCGATGTTCAGCCACACGCCCGCGCGGGCGCCGGCGCCGATCACCGGCACGCCATCAGGCAGCATCGGCCGCGCGCCCTTCCAGGCCTGCGCCTGCGCGTGGCGCGCGGCGCCGGGAAACCAGTCGTCGAGCACGCGGTACAGCATGGCGAGTGCGCCCGGGTCGTGTGCGGCTGCGGCGCGGCCGAACCCGGCGCTGCCGGCCACGCGCAGCCGCTGCCCCAGGCGCGACACGGTGACGCCGTGGCGCTGGTCCAGCACCGCACCGCGTGGGCCTGCCAGCCGGCCTTCGCCCGCATCGCGCAGCGGCGCCGTGACCGAATGGCCGTGGACCGGCAGCAGCGGCAGCGCCAGCCCCAGCGGACGCAGCAGCCGGTTGCCGGCGGCGCCGGTGCACACCACCACCGCGTCGAAGCCGCGCTCCTGCGGCGACGGCGTCGAGCCGGCCAGGCCCGGCACGCCGCGCGCACGCAGCTGCACCGCGCTGCGGCCGGCGCGCGCGCCGGGCGCGTCGAGATCGAGCACTTCGGTGGCGAAGCAAAAGCGCGCGCCGAGCTGCTCGGCCTCGGCCTTGAGCTGCTGCGCGAACAGCCGGCAGTTGCCGGCCTCGGCATCGGGCAGCGCGATGCCGCCTTGCAGCGGCGTGTCCGGGTGCAGCCCGGGCTCGATCCTGCGGCAGTGTGCGGCGTCGACCAGCGCATGGGCGACCTCCCACTCGCGCAGCAGCCGCAGCGTGGCTTCGGCCGCCGCCAGCTCGCGCGGGCCGCGCAGCAGCACCGTGACCGGAGCGCTGCGCTGGTAGTCCAGCCCGTGGCGCGCGGCGCAGGCGTGCAGCCGCTCGCGGCTGTAGCGGGCGAGCCGGTACAGCCGCTCGCGGTTGTCGCGGTACGGCCGCGGCCCGCAGGCGCGCCACCATCGCCACAGCCACGGCAGCCGCGTCAGCAGCTCGGCGCCGCCGAAGCGCAGCCTGCGGTGCGGGCCGAAGGACTGGCGCAACACCCGGCCGGCCATGCCCGGCGCCCCGGGCGGCGCGACGCAGCCGGGCGCGAGCAGGCCGGCGTTGGCGAAACTGGCTTCGCCGGCGACCGCGCTCAGCCTTTCGTAGACCGTCGGTTCATGGCCGTCGGCCGCCAGCTCGTATGCGGTGGTGACGCCGACGATGCCGGCGCCGATGACGGCGATGCGCATCGTCGTGTCAGAGCCTGTGAATGGATCCGGCGCGCCCGAGCGGGTGCGCCAGACGGTGCCAATCGAGGCGCGAAGCACAGCCGCAGCTCGGGCTGCGGCGAGCATTGGCAACGAAGAGTGGCGCCGTCTGGGGCGGCCGAGCGGGTATGCGGGATCTGTTCACAGGCTCTCAGCCACGCACAGGCGCCAATGCCGCCTCGACCGCCAGCGCCGCGTCGAGCACCGTGTCGTCAGCCAGAGCCGGGCCGAACAGCATCAGTCCGCTGGGCCACTCGCCGGCGGCTTGCATCGGCAGCGACAGCGCGCAGCCGTCGAGCCAGTTGACCAGCGACGGGTTGCGCAACAGCAGCGCATTGGCCGCGAAGAAGGCATCGTCATCGGCGAGCAGCGGCGCCAGCGGCGGCGCGACCACCGGCACCGTGGGCAGCACGAAGGCGTCGAAGGGGCGTGCGAGCGCCTCGAAGCGCGCGATCCACGCCCGCCGCGCCTGCAGCAGGTCGATGTAGCCGGCGGCGTCGAGGTCGCGCCCCATGCGCACGCGCGCCAGCACGCGCGGGTCGTAGTCGGCGGCGCGCGCGCCCAGCCGGCCACGGTGCCAGGCCCAGGCTTCAGCCGCGCCCAGCCGGCCGCTGGCCAGCGCCGGCGCCTCGCCTTCGGGCAGGCGCAACTCGGTGATGCGCGCGCCGGCCCGGCGCAGCGCCTGCAACGCGCGCTCGAAGGCGTGGGCGACGGCGGCGTCCAGATCGTCGAGCCATTCGCCTACGGGCACGGCCAGCTGCAGCGCCGCGGCCGGGCGGCCGCGCAGCCGCGGCGTGCGCGCGCCGAGGATGGCGTGCAGGCGCACCGCGTCGCGCACGCTGTGCGTGATTGCGCAGGCGGTGTCGAGCGTGAACGACAACGGCAGGCAGCCTTCGGTCGGCGTCAGCGCGGCGGTGTTCTTGAAGCCGACCAGGCCGTGCAGCGCGGCCGGCACCCGGATCGAGCCGCGCGTGTCGGAGCCCAGCGCCGCCCAGGCGGCGCCGCTGGCGACCGTGACCGCGGCGCCGCTGGACGATCCGCCCGGGATGCGCGGGGTGGGATCGAGCGCGGCGGTGGCCGCGTTGGCCGGCGTGCCGTGGTGCGGATTGATGCCGATGCCCGAGAACGCGAACTCGGTCAGGTTGCTGTGGCCGCTGATGGCCGCACCGGCGGCGCGCAGCCGGGCGACGGCCGGGCAGTCGGCCGGCGCCGGCGCGGCATCGGCCAGCGAGCGCGACGCGGCGGTCGTGGGTGCACCGGCGACATCGAACAGATCCTTCACCGACACCGCCAGCCCGGCCAGCGGCGGCACCGGCGCGCCGGCCGCGCGCTGCGCGTCCACCGCCGCGGCCGCGGCGCGGGCCATGTCGTCGAAGCGGCGGATGTACGCGTGCCGCGCCGCGGGCGCATCGGCAGCGGCCAGCGCCTGTTCCAGCAGCGCTGCCGCGCGGATGCGGCCGTCGGCCACCGCCTGCGCGGCGGCGCTCAGGTCCGGGGCGGGGCGGCGCTCGGATGCTAGAATCCGCGGGTTTTGGTCGGCGTTCATCCTGACGATTGTCGCAGCCTGCCCGGCGCGGGCGGCGGCAGGCGCGCAGTGCCGGCCGGAGCGATCCGCGAACCCGGCCGCCGAATGGTGCTGCCGCGGCCGCCGTCGGCGCAGCGCGCGCCCGGGGCGACGCCGCCGGCGGTTGAGGCCGAGGCTTCCAGATGCAACCTTCGGAGCAACCATGACCGTGTCCATGCGTGAAATGCTGGAAGCCGGTGTCCATTTCGGGCACCAGACGCGCTTCTGGAACCCCAGGATGGCCCCCTACATCTACGGCCATCGCAACAAGATCCACATCATCAACCTCGAGAAGACGCAGCCGCTCTTCACCGAGGCCTGCAAGTTCGTGCGCCAGCTCAGCAGCCGCCGCGGCACGATCCTGATGGTGGGCACCAAGCGCCAGGCGCGCGACCTGATCGCCGCCGAAGCCCAGCGTTGCGGCATGCCCTACGTCGACCAGCGCTGGCTCGGCGGCATGCTCACCAACTTCAAGACCGTCAAGACTTCGCTGAAGAAGCTCAAGGAGATGCAGGCCCAGAAGGAGGCCGGCATCGACCAGATGATCAAGAAGGAAGGCCTGATGTTCGAGCGCGGGCTGGCCAAGCTCGAGAAGGACATCGGCGGCATCCAGGACATGAACGCGCTGCCCGATGCGATGTTCGTGATCGACGTCGGCTTCCACAAGATCGCGGTGGCCGAGGCCAAGAAGCTCGGCATTCCGGTGGTCGGCGTGGTCGACACCAACCACTCGCCGCAGGGCATCGACTACGTGATCCCCGGCAACGACGATTCGGCCAAGGCGGTGGCGCTGTATGCGCGCGCGGTTGCCGACGCGGTGCTCGAAGGCAAGGCCAACGCCGCGCAGGACGTGGTGCAGGCTGCGGCCGGCGCCGACGGCGAGTACGTCGAGGTCAGCGAGAACGGCTGAACCCGCTTGCCGGCCGCGGCGCGGCCTGCCGGATGCGCCTTCCCGGGCGCCGCCGGGCGGGCATCGTGCCGGCGGCCCGCATCCCGGCGGCCGCCGCGCGCGGCCCCGATCCCGAACCCTGGAGTGAAGCGATGCCCGCAATTACCGCCAGCATGGTCGCCGCGCTGCGTGCGAAGACCGATGCCCCGATGATGGAATGCAAGAAGGCCCTGACCGAGGCCGACGGCGACATGGAGCGCGCCGAGGAGATCCTGCGCGTCAAGCTCGGCAACAAGGCCGGCAAGGCTTCGGCGCGCGTGACCGCGGAAGGCGTGGTCGCGGCCTCGGTGGCGCCCGAGGCCGGCGCGCTCGTCGAGGTCAACTGCGAGACCGACTTCGTCGCCAAGAACGACGACTTCCTGGCTTTCGTCAACGGCGTGGCCGCGCTGGTGGCCGAGCGTGCGCCCGCAGACCTGGCGGCGCTCGCGGCGCTGCCGCTTGCGCAGGCCGGCTTCGGCCCGACCGTCGAGGACGTGCGCAAGGGGCTCGTCGGCAAGATCGGCGAGAACATCAGCGTGCGCCGCTTCGAGCGCTATGCCGGCGGCGCGAAGCTGGCCCACTACGTGCACGGCACCCGCATCGGCGTGATCGTCGAGTACGACGGCGACGCGGTCGCGGCCAAGGACGTGGCGATGCACGTCGCCGCGATGAAGCCGGCCGCGCTGTCGGCCGCCGCGGTGCCGGCCGATCTGGTCGACAAGGAGCGCAAGATCGCCGCCGAGAAGGCGGCCGAGTCGGGCAAGCCGGCCGAGATCGTCGCCAAGATGGTCGAGGGCGCGGTGCAGAAGTACCTGAAGGAGGTGTCGCTGCTCGACCAGGCCTTCGTGAAGGCGGCCGACGGCAAGCAGACCGTCGGCGCGATGCTGAAGGACAAGGCCACCACGGTGAAGGGCTTCACGCTGTACGTGGTGGGCGAGGGCATCGAGAAGCGCGCCGACGATTTCGCGGCCGAAGTCGCCGCGCAGATGGCGGCTGCCCGTACGTCCTGAAACGGCTGCGGCGCGCCGCACCGGGACAGCCGGGGCGGCCGCGCCGCTTACACTCGCCCAGCGCAGCCGGCGCGGCTGCGCGCCAACACGCTGTGACCGCATGCCGATGTACAAGCGCATCCTGCTGAAGCTCTCGGGCGAAGCCCTGATGGGCGACGACGCCTACGGCATCAACCACGCGACGATCGTGCGCATGGTGCGCGAGATCCAGGACGTGACGGCGCTGGGCTGCGAAGTCGCGGTGGTGATCGGCGGCGGCAACATCTTCCGCGGCGTGGCCGGCGGCTCGGTAGGCATGGACCGCGCGACCGCCGACTACATGGGCATGCTGGCCACGGTGATGAACGCGCTGGCGCTGGCCGACGCGATGCGCCAGGAAGGCATGACCGCGCGCGTGATGTCGGCGATCGGCATCGAGCAGGTGGTCGAGCCCTACGTGCGGCCCAAGGCGCTGCAGTACCTCGAGGAAGGCAAGGTCGTGGTCTTCGCCGCCGGCACCGGCAACCCGTTCTTCACCACCGACACCGCGGCGGCGCTGCGCGGGGCCGAAATCGGCGCGCAGGTGGTGCTGAAGGCGACCAAGGTCGACGGCGTGTACAGCGCCGACCCGAAGAAAGACCCGACCGCGACGCGCTATGCGACGATCAGCTTCGACCAGGCGATCGCGAAGAACCTGCAGGTCATGGACGCGACCGCGTTCGCGCTGTGCCGCGACCAGAAACTGCCGATCAAGGTGTTCAGCATCTTCAAGCCGGGCGCGCTCAAGCGCGTGGTCGCCGGCGAGGACGAGGGCACGCTGGTGCACGTGTGAGCAACCGATGAGCATCGCCGAAATCAAGCAGACCGCCGAGCACAAGATGGCCCGGACGATCGAGACCTTCAAGACCGAGCTGCAGAAGATCCGCACCGGCCGCGCGCACCCCGGCATCCTCGACCAGGTGCACGTCGAGTACTACGGCTCCGAGCTGCCGATCAGCCAGGTGGCCAACGTGTCGCTGCTGGACGCACGCACGATCAGCGTGCAGCCGTGGGAGAAGGGCATGGGGCCGAAGATCGAGCGCGCGATCCGCGAATCGAGCCTCGGCCTGAACCCTTCGGCGCAGGGCGACTTGCTGCGCGTGCCGATGCCGCCGCTGACCGAGGAGCGCCGCAAGGAGCTGACCAAGGTCGTGCGCCACGCCGGCGAGGAGGCCAAGGTCGCCGCGCGCAACCTGCGCCGCGACGCCAACGAGCACCTGAAGCGCCTGCTCAAGGACAAGCAGATCGCCGAAGACGACGAGCGCCGCGCGCAGGACGAGGTGCAGCGCCTGACCGACCGCACCGTCGCCGAGGTCGACCGCCTGGTCCACGCGAAGGAAGCGGACATCCTCGCGGTCTGAGAGCCCGCACCCCGCCACGGTTCATCAAGTGTCGAACGACGCCAACGTGCCGCGCCATGTCGCGGTGGTGATGGACGGCAACGGCCGCTGGGCGCGCCGGCGCTTCATGCCGCGGGTCTACGGCCACAAGCAGGGCGTGGATGCGCTGGTGCGCGCGGTCAACGCCTTTGCCGACCGCGGCGTCGAATACCTGACCGTGTTCGCGTTCTCGTCGGAGAACTGGAAGCGGCCGAACGAGGAAGTCTCGGGCCTGATGGGGCTGGTGCTCGTGGCGGTGGCCAAGTACCTGGGCAAGATGGCGGGCGACGGCGTGCGCGTGCGCATCGTCGGCGACCGCAGCAAGGTGTCGATGCGGCTGCGCGACGCCTGGGCGCACGCCGAGGCCAGCACCGCGCACAACACCCGGATCACGCTGTCGGTCGCGTTCAACTACGGCGGGCGCTGGGACATGGTGCAGGCCTGCCGCCGCGCGATCGAGGACGGCGTTGCGCCCGAGCAGGTCGACGAGGCGCTGCTGGCGCGCTACATGGCGCTGAGCTATGCGCCCGACCCCGACCTGTTCATCCGCACCGGCGGCGAGATGCGCATCAGCAACTTCATGCTGTGGCAGTCGGCCTACGCCGAGTTCTTCTTTACCGAGCGGCTGTGGCCCGATTTCGACGAGAGCGACATCGACGCGGCGCTGCAGGCCTATCGCCAGCGCGACCGCCGCTTCGGCGGGTTGAACATGGAGCAGCGTCCGCTGCTGCAGCCGGGCTGAACGGCGCCGATGCTCGCGCAGCGCGTGATCACCGCCGTCGTGCTGCTGGCGCTGCTGGTGCCGGCACTGCTGGCCGATGCGCGCTGGCCGTTCAACCTGCTGACGCTGGTGTTCATGGCCGCCGCCGGCTGGGAATGGGCGCGCCTGAGCCAGTTGCCGCAGCCGGCGGCACTCGCGGCCGGCGCGCTGGTGGCGCTGGCCTGCGTCGGCGCCAAGGCGATCGGCTGGGCCGATGCGGCACCGTCGCCCGCCTGGTGGTTCGCGGTGGCGCTGTGGCTGCCTGCCGGCACGCTGACGCTGCGCGCCGGGCCCGGCCGCTGGCTCGAGCTGCCGCGTGCCGCCCGGTTCGCGCTCGGGCTGGCCGCGCTGTGGGCGGCGTGGCTCGCGGTGAACCAGGCGCGCGCGCTCGGCCTGGGCTTCATCCTGTCGGTGTTCTGCCTGGTGTGGGCAGCCGACATCGCCGCGTACTTCGGCGGCCGCCGCTTCGGCCGGCGCAAGCTCGCGCCGACGATCAGCCCGGGCAAGAGTTGGGAAGGCGTGTACAGCGGCATGGCCGGCGTGCTGCTGCTCGGCCTGGCCTGGAGCGCGGCCGATGCGCGCTGGCCGGCGCTGGGCCTGAGCCTGTACTCGCGCCTGTTCGCCGGGCTGGGCGTCGCCGGCGGGCTGCTGGCGCTGCTGGCGCTGGCGGGCTTGAGCGTGGTCGGCGACCTGAGCAAGTCGGTCGCCAAGCGCGCGGTGGGCGTCAAGGATTCGAGCAAGCTGCTGCCCGGCCACGGCGGCGTGCTCGACCGCATCGATGCGCTGCTGCCGGTGTTCCCGGCGGCGCTGGCGCTGGCCAGCCTGTGAAGGCAGCCGAAGCCGGCCGGCCGCCGCAGCGGCTCGCGATCCTCGGCTCCACCGGGTCGATCGGCACCAGCACGCTCGACGTCGTCGCCCGCCACCCGGGGCGCTTCGAGGTGGTGGGGCTGAGCGCGCAGCAGCGCATCGACGAGCTGATCGCGCAATGCCTGCGCTGGCGGCCGCGCTTCGCGGTGGCGGCCGACGAGGCGCGCGCGCGCCGCGTGCGCGACGCGCTGCGCGCGCAGGGCGTGGCCACCGAGGTGCGCAGCGGCCCCGGCGCGCTGTGCGACCTGGCCGCCGCGCCCGAGGTGGACAGCGTGATGGCGGCGATCGTCGGCGCCGCCGGCCTGCCGCCCTGCCTGGCGGCTGCGCGCGCCGGCAAGCGGCTGCTGCTGGCCAACAAGGAAGCGATCGTGGTGGGCGGCGCGCTGTTCCTGCGCGCGGTGCGCGAAGGCGGCGCGACGCTGCTGCCGATCGACAGCGAACACTCGGCGATCTTCCAGTGCCTGCCGCCGGACCGCGCGGCCTGGCCGGCGACGATCGACCACCTGCTGCTCACGGCATCGGGCGGCCCGTTCCGCGAGCGCGATCCGGCGAGCTTCGACCGGATCACGCCCGAGGAGGCGGTCGCGCACCCGAACTGGGTGATGGGCCGCAAGATCTCGGTCGATTCGGCGACGATGATGAACAAGGCGCTCGAGGTGATCGAGGCACGCTGGCTGTTCGACCTGGCGCCGCGGCATGTCAGGGTGGTGATCCACCCGCAGAGCATCGTGCACTCGATGGTCGTGTGCCGCGACGGTTCGGTGCTGGCGCAGATGGGCACGCCCGACATGCGCGTGCCGATCGCCTACGGGCTGAGCTTCCCCGAGCGGATCGAATCCGGCGCGCCGCGGCTGGACTTCCACGCGCTGGCGCCGTTGAGCTTCGAGCCGGCCGACGAGCGCCGCTTCCCGTCGCTGGCGCTGGCCTGGGCGGCGCTGGAGGGCCCGGCGGGCAGCACCACGGTGCTGAACGCGGCCAACGAAGTCGCGGTCGAGGCCTTCCTCGACCGGCGCATCGGCTTCGATGCGATCCACCGGCTCAACGCCGCGATGCTCGCGCAGGTGCAGCCCGAAGGCGCGCCCGATTCGATCGACGCGCTGCTCGCGCTCGATGCGCGCACGCGTGCGCACGCGGCGGCGTGGGTGCAGGCGAACGCCCGATGATCACCACGGTGCTCGCCTTCCTGGTGACGCTGGCGATCCTGATCGTCGTGCACGAGTACGGCCACTACCGCGTGGCGGTGGCCTGCGGCGTGAAGGTGCTGCGCTTCTCGGTCGGCTTCGGCCGCGTGGTCTGGCGTCGCCGGCGCACGCCGCAGTCCACCGAATTCGTGCTGTCGGCGCTGCCGCTGGGCGGCTACGTGCGCATGATCGACGAGCGCGAAGGCCCAGTCGCCCCGGAGGATCTGCCGCGCGCCTTCAACCGGCAGAGCCTGCCCAAGCGCGCCGCGATCGTCGCCGCCGGCCCGGTGGCGAACCTGCTGCTGGCGGTGCTGCTGTTTGCGGCCAACCACTGGATCGGCGTCGACGAACCCAAGGCGCTGCTGAGCGCGCCGGCAGCGGGCAGCGTGGCCGAGCGCGCCGGGCTGCGCTCGGGCGACTGGGTGCGGGCCGCGTCGCGCGACGGCAGCGGCTGGACCGAACTGCGATCGATGACCGACCTGCGCTGGCAGATCACCCAGGCGGTGCTCGACGGCGAGCCGCTGCAGCTGACGGTCAGCGATGCCGATGGGCGCGCATCGCGCAGCGTGACGCTCGATCTGCCGCGGCTGGGCACGCGCGACGTCGATGCCGGGCTGATGCGCAAGGTCGGGCTCGGCGCGCCGTACAGCGCGGCGGTGATGGGCGAGGCGCAGCCGGGCAGCCCGGCGGCGCAGGCCGGGCTGCGCGAGGGCGACCGCGTGCTGCTGGTCGACGGCCGGCCGGTGGCCGATGCGCAGGCGCTGCGCGAGCGCATCCGCGACGCGGTTCACGACGGCGCCGCGCAGCCCATGCAGTGGCGCATCGACCGCAACGGCAGTGCGCTGGAACTCGAGGTCAGGCCGCGCGTGGTGCACGAGGGCGATCGCGCGATCGGCCGGATCGACGCCTACGTCGGCCAGGCGCCGCAGATGGTCCGGGTGCGGCACGGCGCCTGGGAGGGCCTGGCCGCCGGTGTCGAACGCACCTGGGAGCTGAGCGCGCTGACGCTGAAGATGCTGGGCCGCATGCTGATCGGCCAGGCGTCGCTGAAGAACCTGAGCGGCCCGCTGACGATCGCCGACTACGCGGGCCAGTCGGCGCAGCAGGGCCTGAGCTACTACCTGGGCTTCCTCGCGCTGGTCAGCGTGAGCCTGGGCGTGCTCAACCTGCTGCCGCTGCCGATGCTCGACGGCGGACACCTCATGTATTATCTTTTCGAGGCCCTGACGGGGCGGCCGGTCTCCGAGATCTGGCTGGCCCGCCTGCAGCGCGGCGGCGTCGCGATCCTGCTGATGCTGATGTCGGTGGCCCTCTTCAACGACGTGGCCCGGCTTCTGGGTCTGCATTGAGCCCGGTTGCCCCGACATGTCTGCCGTGCACCTTCGAATTTCCGCCGTGCACAGCCTGTGCAGGTTGCGCCTGCTGCTGGCCCTGCTGGTGGCCGCCGTGCTCGGCCTGGGTGCGACCCGCGCCCACGCGGTCGAGCCCTTCGTGATCCAGGACATCCGGATCGAGGGCCTGCAGCGCTCCGACCCGGGCACGGTATTCGGCGCGCTGCCCTTTCGCATCGGCGACACCTACACCGACGACAAGGGCGCGACCGCGCTGCGCGCGCTGTTCGCGACCGGCCTGTTCAAGGACGTGCGCATCGAGATCGAAGGCCAGGTCGTCGTGGTCGTGATCGAGGAGCGGCCGATCATCGCGACGATCTCCTTCGTCGGCTTGAAGGAGTTCGACTCCGACGTGCTGCTGAAGTCGCTGCGCGACGCCGGCATCGGCGAGGGCCTGCCCTACGACCGCGCGCTGATCGACCGCGCCGAGCAGGAGATCAAGCGCCAGTACTTGTCCAAGAGCCTGTACGGCGCCGAGGTCGCGACCACGGTGACGCCGATCGAGCGCAACCGCGTGAACCTGACCTTCACGATGACCGAGGGCGACGTCGCGCGCATCCGCGAAATCCGCATCGTCGGCGCCAAGTCCTTCTCCGAATCGACGCTGCTGCGGCAGTTCGAGGCCGGCGCCAGCAACTGGGTCAGCTGGTACACCAAGAACGACCGCTACTCGCGCGCCAAGGTCAACGCCGACCTCGAGTCGCTGCGCGCCTGGTACCTGAACCGCGGCTTCCTCGAGTTCGAGATCGTGTCCACCCAGGTCACGATTTCGCCCGACAAGCAGGACATCTCGATCACGATCACGATCCGCGAAGGCCAGGTCTTCACCGTGACCGCGATCAGGCTCGACGGCGACTTCCTCGGCCGCGACGACGAGTTCCGGTCGCTGGTGCTGTTCAAGCCCGGCGAGCCCTTCCGCGGCGATCAGGTGCAGGCCACGGTGCGCCGCTTCGGCGAACTCTTCGGCACCTTCGGCTATGCCTTCGCGCGCGTCGAGCCGCGCTACGACATCGACCGCGAAGCCGCGCAGGTGGTGGTCACGCTGCATGCCGACCCGCAGCGGCGCGTCTATGTGCGCCGCATCGAGGTGTCGGGCAACACGCGCACCCGCGACGAGGTCATCCGCCGCGAGTTCCGCCAGCTCGAGGGCGCCTGGTACGACAGCTCGAAGATCACGCTGTCGCGCGACCGGGTCGACCGGCTGGGGTTCTTCACCGAGGTCACGGTCGAGATGCGGGAGGTGCCGGGTGCGCCCGACCAGGTCGACCTGGTGGTCAACGTCGTCGAGAAGCCCACCGGCAACCTGCAGATCGGCGCCGGCTATTCCAGCGCCGAGAACCTGACGCTGTCGGCGTCGATCAAGCAGGAGAACGTCTTCGGATCGGGGCACTACCTGGGCTTCGAGATCAACACCGGCAAGCTGGCGCGCACCTTCGTGCTGAACACCAACGATCCGTACCACACGATCGACGGCGTGTCGCGCGGCTTCGACCTGTACTACCGCGCCTCGAGCCCGTACAACAGCTACGGCAGTTCCTACCAGCTGGTCACGATGGGCGGAGCCGTGCGCTACGGCGTGCCCTTCACCGACAAGGACACGGTGTATTTCGGCTTCGGCTTCGAGCGGATCGAGATCCCGGACAACGCCTTCCTGCCCAACAGCTACTACCTGTACCGCGAGGAGTACGGCCCGACCAGCAACTCGTTCCCGCTGACCGTCGGCTGGGCGCGCGACCAGCGCAACAGCACGCTGCTGCCGACCGACGGCTACTACATGCGCGCCAACGGCGACTTCAGCATGCTCGGCGACATGCAGTACATCCGACTGAATGCGCAGGCGCAGCGCTACTTCTCGCTGCCGCTGAACCTGACGCTGGGCACCAACGCCGAGGTCGGCTGGGGCTTCGCCGTCGGCAGCCGCCCGTACCCGGTGTTCAAGAACTTCTACGGCGGCGGGCTTGGCTCGGTGCGGGTGTTCCAGCAGGGTTCGCTCGGCCTGGTGGACCCGACCGGCGCGTTCATCGGCGGCAACCGGCGGGTCAACGCCAACGCCGAGCTGTACGTGCCGATGCCGGGCGCGGGCACCGACAAGACGCTGCGCTTCTTCGGGTTCTTCGACGTCGGCAACGTCTGGGGAGAAGGCCAGACGATCGACCTGCAGTCGTTGCGCGCGTCGGCCGGCCTGGGCATCAGCTGGATCTCGCCGATGGGCCCGCTCAAGCTCAGCTACGGCTGGCCCATCCGCTCGCAGCCGACCGATAGAATCCAGCCCTTCCAATTCCAGATCGGGACCAAATTCTGATGATCAAGCTGACCCGGGCGCTTCTCCTGGCTGCGGCAGCGGCCGCAACCTTCGCCCCGGCCCTTGTCGCGCAGGCGCAGGAGCTGAAGATCGGCTACGTCAACAGCGAGCGGCTGCTGCGCGAGGCGGCGCCCGCGAAGGCCGCGCAGACGCGGCTGGAAGGCGAGTTCGGCAAGCGCGAGAAGGATCTGGCCGACCAGGGCGCACGCCTGAAGGCGGCGGCCGAGAAGCTCGAGAAAGACGGCCCCACGCTGGCCGAGTCCGAGCGCATGCGCCGCCAGCGCGAACTGGTCGAGCAGGACCGCGACCTGCAGCGCAAGCGCCGCGAGTTCCAGGAGGATCTCGCCCAGCGCAAGAACGAGGAACTGCAAGGCGTGATCGAGCGCGCCAACCGCGTGATCCGCCAGGTCGCCGAGCAGGAGAAATACGACGTGATCCTGCAGGAGGCGATCTATGCCGGCGCGCGCGTGGACATCACCGAGAAGATCATCAAGGCGCTGAACAGCGCGCCCGCGGGCCGCTGACGGCGCGCGGCCACGGCCATGGTCGAGGTCCGCGCCGGCGAGTTGGTCGCCCAGCTGGGCGGTGAGCTCCTCGGCGATCCCGACAAGCTGCTGCGTCGAATCGACGGCCTGGAAACGGCCGGGCCCGACGCGATCAGCTTCCTGGCCAATCCGCGCCTGCAGCCGCTGCTGCAGACCACCGAGGCCGGCTGCCTGATCGTGCAGCCGGCGCTGCGCGCAGCGGTGCAGGGCCGCACGGCGGCGATCCTCAGCGACGACCCGTACCTGTACTACGCGCGCCTGAGCCGGTGGTGGGCGCAGCGCAGCCGCACCGCGCCGGCGGCCGGCGTGCATCCGAGTGCGGTGGTCGAGCCCGGCGCGCGGCTGCACCCGCAGGCGTCGGTCGGTGCGTTCGCTTTTGTCGGCCGCGGTGCCGTGGTCGGCGCCGGCGCAGTGGTCGGCCCGCACAGCCACATCGGCGCCGACGCGGTCATCGGTGCAGGCTCCCGGATCGCGGCGCAGGTGTCGATCGGCGACGGCAGCCGCCTGGGCGAGCGCTGCGTGCTGCAGGGCGGCGCCGTGATCGGCGGCGACGGCTTCGGCTTCGCGCCCGCGGCGGGCCGCTGGGAGAAGATCGAGCAGCTCGGCGCGGTGCGCATCGGCGACGACGTCGAGATCGGCGCCAACACCTGCATCGACCGCGGTGCGCTCGGCGACACCGTGATCGGCGACGGCGTCAAGCTCGACAACCTGATCCAGATCGGGCACAACGTGCAGGTCGGCGCGCACACGGTGATGGCGGCCTGCGTCGGCGTGTCCGGCAGCACCCGGATCGGTGCGCACTGCATCATCGGCGGCCAGGTCGGCATCGCCGGCCACCTGCGCATCGTCGACCGGGTGCAGATCGGCGCGGGCTCGAAGGTCAATCGCTCGATCCTCGAGCCCGGCCGCTACGGCGGCATCTTCCCGCTCGGCGCCGCCGGCACCTGGGAGAAGAACGCGGTGCTGGTCAGCCAGCTCGCCAAGCTGCGCGACCGCATCCGCGCCCTCGAAAACCGCCCGGATTGAGCATGGACATCCACCAGATCCTGAAGAAGCTGCCCCACCGCTACCCGCTGCTGCTGGTGGACCGGGTGCTCGAATACGACGCGGGCAAGCGGCTGCTCGCCATCAAGAACGTGACGATCAACGAGCCCTTCTTCACCGGCCACTTCCCGCAGCGGCCGGTGATGCCCGGCGTGCTGATCCTCGAGGCGCTGGCGCAGGCGGCGGCGCTGCTGACGCTGGAGAGCGCCGGCGTCGAACTCGACGACAAGACGCTGGTGTACTTCGCGGCGATCGACAACGCCCGCTTCAAGCGCCCGGTGGAGCCGGGCGACCAGCTGCTGCTCGACGTCACGCTGCTGCGGCTGCGCCAGGGCGTGCAGCGCTTCCACGGCCAGGCACGCATCGGCAGCGAGGTCGCGGCCGAGGCCGAGATGATGTGCGCGATCCGGCGCGCGCCGTAGCGGCCGCGATGGCGCACGTACACCCCACCGCGATCGTCGATCCGGCGGCCGAGCTGGCTGCGGACGTCCAGATCGGCCCCTATGCGATCGTCGGTGCCGGCGTGCGCATCGGCGCCGGCACCACGATCGGCGCTCACTGCGTGATCGAGGGCCCGGCGACGATCGGCCGCGACAACCGGATCGCGCCGTTCTGTGCGCTCGGCGGCGCGCCGCAGGACAAGAAGTACGCGGGCGAGCCGACCGAGCTGGTGATCGGCGACGGCAACACGATCCGCGAGTACTGCAACTTCAACCGCGGCACCGCGCAGGACGAGGGCGTCACGCGCATCGGTGACGACAACTGGATCATGGCCAACGTGCACATCGCGCACGACTGCCGGGTCGGCAGCCACACCGTGATGGCCAACTACGTCGGGCTGGCCGGCCACGTGCACCTGGGCGACTGGGCGATCGTCGGCGGACTGTCGGGCGTGCACCAGTTCTGCAAGGTCGGCGCGCACGCGATGGTGGGCCACTCGAGCGCGGTGTCGCAGGACGTGCCGCCGTACATGACGGTCAACGGCAACCCGGTGGCCGCGCGCGGCTTCAACGCCGAGGGCCTGCGCCGGCGCGGTTTCGACGCGGCGCGCATCGCGGTCGTCAAGCAGATGCAGCGCCTGCTCTACCGCGACGGCCTGACGGTCGAGCAGGCGGCCGAGGCGATCGCGCGCCTGGGTGTCGAACACCCGACGTCTGCGGCGGACGTGGCGCTGATGACGGCTTTCCTGGCGCAGGCCGATCGCGGCATCGTGCGCTGACGCGCGGTGGATGCGCCGAACGCCGCCGCGCAGGCGCCGGCCGCCACGCCCGGCGGCGCGGCTGCCGAAGCTGCTGCCGTCGACGCTGCTGCCGCTGCCGGCACCGCTGTCGCCACGGCCGGGTTGCGTGTCGGGCTGGTCGCGGGCGAGGCCTCGGGCGACCTGCTCGGCTCGCTGCTGCTGCGCGCGCTGCGCGACCGCTGGCCCGGGCTCGCCCCCGGCGGCATCGGCGGGCCGCTGATGCGCGCGCAGGGTTTCGACGCCTGGTGGCCGAGCGAGCGGCTGGCGGTCAACGGCTTTGCCGACGCGCTCGGCCATGTGCCGGCGCTGTGGCAGATGCGCCGCCGGCTCGGCGCGCGGCTGCTGCTCGAGCGCCCGGCGCTGTTCGTCGGCATCGACGCGCCCGACTTCAACCTCGGGCTCGAGAAGCGCCTGAAGCGCGCCGGGCTGCGCTGCGTGCACTTCGTGTGCCCGTCGATCTGGGCCTGGCGCAGCGGCCGCGCGGCCAGGCTCGCGGCCAGCGCCGACCATGTGCTGTGCCTGTTTCCCTTCGAGCCCGCGTTGCTGGCGCAGCACGGCGTGGCCGCCACCTTCGTCGGCCACCCGCTCGCCGACCTGATCCCGCTCGAGCCGCCGCACGCGCAGGCGCGCCGGGCGCTGGGGCTCGACGGCGACGCGCCGGTCATCGCGCTGCTGCCCGGCAGCCGCGGGTCGGAGGTCGCGCGCCTCGGGCCGCGCTTCATCGACGCGGCTGCGCGGCTGCATGCGCAGCGGCCGCAACTGCGATTCGTGCTGCCGGCCGCGCCGGGCATGCGCGCGCGGCTCGAGCCGATGCTGGCGGCGCAGCGCCTGCCGCTGCAGCTGCTCGACGGCCGCTCGCACGAGGCGCTGGCCGCCTGCGACGTGGCGCTGGTGGCCAGCGGCACCGCCACGCTCGAGACGGCGCTGTTCAAGCGGCCGATGGTGATCGCCTACCACACGCACCCGATCAACTGGTGGATCGTCGAGCACTTCGTGCACACGCGCTGGGCCGGGCTGCCCAACATCCTGGCGGGCGAGGGCGTGGTGCCGGAGCTGCTGCAGCACGCGGCCACGCCCGAGGCGATCGCCGCCGAACTCGGCGCGCTGCTCGACGATCCGACGCGGCAGGCGGCGATGCGCACGCGCTTCGACGCGCTGCACCGCGAATTGCGGCGCGACACCGCGCGCGCGGCCACCGATGCGATCGCGCAAGTCCTGCAAGCCTGAGGCGCTGACGCCGCGCCGCTGGCAGGCGCTGCTCGCGCGCCAGCAGTGCCTGGGGCTGGTGGCCGGCGTCGACGAGGCCGGCCGCGGGCCGCTGGCCGGCCCGGTGGTGGCGGCGGCGGTAATCCTCGACGAGTTGCAGCCGATCGCCGGGCTGGCCGACTCCAAGCGCATCGGCCCGGCCAGGCGCGAGCGGCTGTACGACGAGATCCGTGCGCATGCGCTGGCCTGCTGCATCGCCGAGGCCAGCGCCGAGGAGATCGACCGGCTCGACATCCTGCAGGCCACGCTGCTGGCGATGCGGCGCGCGGTCGAGGGCCTGCGGTTGCGGCCGCGCGGCGTGCTGGTGGACGGCAACCGCGCGCCGGTGCTGGCGCTGCCGGTGCGTACGATCGTCAAGGGCGACGCGAGCGTGGCGGCGATCTCGGCCGCGTCGATCCTGGCCAAGGTGCACCGCGACCGCCTGTGCGCCGAGCTCGACCGCTGCCACCCGCAATACGGCTTCGCCGCGCACAAGGGCTACCCGACGGCGGCGCACCTGGCGGCGCTGCGCGCGCACGGGCCCTGCGCGGCACACCGGCGCAGCTTCGCGCCGGTGGCGGCCGCGGCCGAGCGCACGTGACGGCCGCACCGCAGCCGGTGCACGCGCGCGCCAACCCGCGGCTGGCCTACATCCGCCGGCTGCAGCGCGACCCGGCCGCCTACCGCCGCCATCCGGCCGAAGCCGCGGTCTGGCTCGAGGGCGAACACCTGCTGCAGGCCTGCGTGGCGCGCGGCGGGCGGCTGCGGGTGGCATTGGTGGCCGAGAGTGCATGCGCGCGCGCCGGCCTGGTGGCGCTGGCCGGCAGTGCCGGCGAAGTGCTGCGCGTCGCCGACGCGCGCTTTGCCGAGATCAGCGCGCTGCAGCCGGCGGTGGCCATCGGCGCGCTGGTCGATCGGCCCGACCCCGGCGCGATCCGCGCCGACGTGGACACGCTGGTGCTCGACCGCGTGCAGGACGCCGGCAATGTCGGCAGCCTGCTGCGCAGTGCGGCCGCGCTCGGCGTCGCGCAGGTGCTGGCGTTGCCGGGCACCGCGGCGCTGTGGTCGCCGAAGGTGCTGCGCGCCGG
>JAFEFZ010000295.1 GCA_018240325.1 Pseudomonadota bacterium | reverse complement strand
CCGCGCTCTCGTACAGCACGAGCGCGCCGTCCTCGAGCACCGGGATCAGGCCGTTCGGATTGAGCTTCAGGTACTCGGGCCGCTTGTGCGCGCCCTGGGCGCGGTCGACGAGCGTGAGTTCGAAGGGCGTGCCGATCTCGTGCAGCAGCACGTGCGGCGCGAAGCTGGCGTTGCCGGGGTGGTAGTGCAGGCGGATCATCGGTGCCGGAGATGGGTCGAGGCGGGTGCAGTATCGCAGCGGCCCGAGGGGGCCGGTGCCGGGCCGCTGCTAGAGTGCACGCCAGCCGCCACCACCGCCGAACCGCATGAACCCGCGCGACCCGCACCCCGCCTTGTCCGAGCACGACTGCACCGTGCTGGTGCTGCAGGGTGGCGGCGCGCTCGGTGCGTACCAGGGCGGCGCCTACGAAGGCTTCGCCGAGGCCGGCGCACACCCGAACTGGGTCGCGGGCGTGTCGATCGGCGCGATCAACGCGGCGCTGATCGCCGGCAACCCGCCCGAGGCGCGGGTGGAGCGGCTGCGCGAATTCTGGTGGCGGATGTCGGCGTCGATGCCGTGGCCGGCCGACGGCCTGCCCGGGCCGCTGCGCGAGCTGCGCAACCGCGGCACGGCCACGGCTGCCGGGATCTTCGGCATCCCCGGCTTCTTCAGCCCGCGCTGGCCGGCCGAATGGCTGTCGGCGCTGAGCGTGTACGACACCGCGCCGCTCGAGCAGACGCTGCGCGAGCTGGTCGACTTCGAGCGCATCAACCACGGCGACGTGCGGCTGTCGGTGGGCGCGGTCAACGTGCGCAGCGGCAACTCGGTGTACTTCGACAGCCGGCACTGCCGCATCGGGCCCGAGCACATCATGGCCAGCGGCGCGCTGCCGCCGGGCTTCGCGCCGGTGGTCATCGGCGGGCAGCCCTACTGGGACGGCGGCATGGTGTCGAATTCGCCGCTGTGGTACGTGTTCGACGAGGCGCCCGACCTCGACGCGCTGGTGCTGCAGGTCGACCTGTTCAGCGCGCGCGGCAAGCTGCCCGGCAACCTCGACGAGGTGCAGGAGCGGATGATGGACATCCGCTACTCGAGCAAGACGCGCTTCAACAGCAGCCAGCTGAGCGGGCAGGAAGAGCTGAAGGCCGCGACCCGCCGCCTGCTGGCCAAGCTGCCGCCGGCGCTGCAGGGCGACCCCGACGTGCAGCGCCTGGCCGGCGCCAGCCGGCCGCGCGAGATCTCGCTGGTGCACCTGATCAACCGCCACGACACCCACTCGGGCAGCGTCAAGGACTACGAGTTCTCGCGCGCCACCGTCGAGCAGTTGTGGAACGCGGGGCTGGACGACGCGCGCCGCAGCACGCACCATGCCGACTGGTGCCATGCTGCCGAGCACCACGACGGTATGCGCGTGTTCGACTTCACGCGCTGATCCCGGCCCCGACGGGGCCCGAGGCGGCGCTGTGGGACCGGAGGGACCGCCGATGCGAACGATGTCTGCCCTGCTGGCGGCCGCCGCGATGCTGGCCGCCGCGATGCTGGCCGCGCCCGCGGCGCGCGCGCAGGACCCGGCCTGCACCAAGGATCTGCAAGGCTTCGTCGGCCTCACGGTCACGGCCACGCGGCTGGCGAGCGTGGGCACGGTGATGGCCGAGCATTTCCTGCCGCGCACCGGCGACGGCCGCAGCACCACCGTCACCCGCGACGACATCCGCCAGTTGCAAGGCGCCTACCGCGACGCCGGCATCGAGGATTGCGAGATGCGGCGCGAGTTCCAGGCGATGGCGGCCACCCCGGTGCAGGGCGGCGGCGGCATTCCCGGCACCCTGCCCGGCACCGTACCCGGCATCTACCCCGGCACCGCCTGGCCGGGCAACTTCGCCGCGCGCGCGGTGTGCGGCGGTGCGCGCGGGTCGTCCTACGGGCAGCCGAGCGCGCAGCAGGCGCTCGCAGTGGCCGTGGACCGCTGCGTGGCGCGCGGCGGCGATCCGAACTGCTGTGCGGCGGGCGCCTTCCTGACGCGGTAGGTGCGGCTGCCGGCGCGGCTGCGCTGCCGGGCCGCACGCCGCTCAGCCGGCCGTCGCCTGCCGCACCGCGCGCTCCCAGCCGGCCATGCGCTCGGCCGCCTGATCGCGCGTCATCTGCGGCTCGAAGCGGCGCTGCACCTGCCACTGCGCGGCGAGCTCGCCGGTGTCGCGCCATATCCCGACCGCCAGGCCGGCGAGGTAGGCGGCGCCGAGCGCGGTGGTCTCGGTGACCTGCGGCCGCACCACCGGGATGCCGAGCAGGTCGGCCTGGAACTGCATCAGCAGGTCGTTGACGCTGGCGCCGCCGTCCACGCGCAACTCGGCCAGCGGCGCGCCGCCGGCCGAGCGCGCGTCGCGGTCCATCGCCTGCAGCAGCGCCGCGCTCTGGAAGGCGATGCTCTCGAGCGCGGCGCGCGCGATGTGCGCCATCGTCGTGCCGCGCGTCAGGCCGACGATCGCGCCGCGCGCGTCGGGCTGCCAGTACGGCGCGCCCAGCCCGGTGAAGGCCGGCACCACGACCACGCCGCCGGCGTCGGGCACGCTTTGGGCCAGTGCCTGCACGTCGGCGCTGGCGGGGATCGCGCGCAGCCCGTCGCGCAGCCACTGCACCACCGCGCCGCCGATGAACACGCTGCCTTCCAGCGCGTACTGCGGCTGCGCCGAGGTCTGCGCGGCCGCGGTGCTGAGCAGCCCGTTGGCCGAGGGCTGCAGCTTCGCGCCGGTGTGCATCAGCAGGAAGCAGCCGGTGCCGTAGGTGTTCTTGGCCAGCCCGGGGCCGAAGCAGGCCTGGCCGAAGAGCGCGGCCTGCTGGTCGCCGGCGATACCGGCGATCGGGATCGGCCGGCCGAAGACGGCCGCGGCCGTCTGGCCGTACACATGGCTCGACGGCCGCACCTGCGGCAGCACGCCCGCGGGGATGTGCAGCGCCTGCAGCAGGCCTTCGTCCCAGCGGTTGTGGTGGATGTCGAACAGCATCGTGCGCGACGCGTTGGTCACGTCGGTGGCGTGCACCGCGCCGCCGCTCAGGCGCCACAGCAGCCAGCTGTCGACGGTGCCGAAGGCCAGCTCGCCCTGCGCGGCGGCGATGTGCGCGCCGCTCACGCGGTCGAGCAGCCAGCGCAGCTTGGTGCCCGAGAAGTAGGGGTCGATGCGCAGCCCGGTGGTGTGCTGCACCTGCGGCTCCAGCCCCTGCGCGCGCAGCTGCGCGCAGTACGGCGCGGTGCGCCGGTCCTGCCAGACGATCGCCGGGTGCACCGGGCGGCCGCTGCGCCGCTCCCACAGCACCGAGGTCTCGCGCTGGTTGGTGATGCCGATCGCGGCAATGTCGGCCGGTTGCAGGCCGGCCTTCGCGATCGCCTCGTGCGCGGTGGCGAGCTGGGTGTCCCAGATCTCGTCGGGGTCGTGCTCGACCCAGCCGGGCTGCGGGTAGTGCTGGCGGAGTTCGCGCTGTGCCAGCGACACGACGCGCCCTTGCGCGTCGAACACGATGCTGCGCGAGCTGGAGGTGCCCTGGTCGAGCGCGAGGACGAAGGCCATGCCGAAAAGGCTCCGGTGGCGCGGGGCCGGCGGCCCCGCCTGGCGCGCAATCTACCGCGGCTGCGGCGCCACCGGCCATCGGGGTGCGCGGCGGCTCGCGGCCGGGCATGGGAGCGCGCAAAGGGATCGTGCGGCGATGCGTCGCATCGGGTGTGCCGCGGGCGCGGCGGCGCCGCCGCGCATAGCATGCGCGGCTTCGCTGCACATGGACCATGGGAACCGGAACGCTGTTCGCGCTGGCCGCCGGGCTGATGTGGGGGCTGGTGTTCGTCGTGCCGCTGCTGCTGCCCGACTATCCGGCGGCGCTGCTGTCCTTCGGCCGCTACCTGGCCTTCGGCCTGATCGCGCTGCCGCTGGGCTGGCTCGACCGCGCGCGCCTGGCGCGGCTGCGGCGCGCCGACTGGATCGAGGCGGCCAAGCTCGCGCTGGTGGGCAACCTGCTGTACTACCTGCTGCTGGCCAGTTCGATCCAGCGCGCCGGCGGCGCGCTGCCGACGATGATCATCGGCACGCTGCCGGTGGTGATCGCGATCAGCTCCAACCTGCGCGACCACCAGCGCGACGGCCGCCTGCCTTGGGCGCGGCTGGCGCCGTCGCTGCTGCTGATCGGCACCGGCATCGCGCTGGTCAACCACGCGGAGCTGGCGCGCCTGCAGGCCGACCCGCTGGCCGACACCGCCCGCTACGCGATCGGCGCGCTGCTGGCGGTGGGCGCGCTGGCCTGCTGGACCTGGTACCCGCTGCGCAACGCCGACTGGCTGCGCGCCGATGCGCAACGCTCCAGCAGCACCTGGGCCACCGCGCAGGGGCTGGCGACGCTGCCGCTGGCGCTGGCCGGGTGGCTCGCCTGGTGGGGCTGGGCGGCGGTGGCGGGCGACCCGTTCCCGCCGCCGCTGGGCCCGCGGCCGGCGGCCTTCGCCGCGCTGATGTTCGCCGCCGGGCTGTTCGCGTCGTGGCTGGGCACGCTGTGCTGGAACCAGGCGAGCCAGCGGCTGCCGACCACGCTGGTCGGCCAGCTGATCGTGTTCGAGACGCTGGCGGCGCTGAGCTACGCCTTCATGCTGCGCGGCCGCGTGCCCGAGGCGCCGACGCTGGCCGGCATCGCACTGCTGGTGGCCGGCGTGCTGTGGGCGCTGCGCGTGCGCCCCGAGCCGGCGGTGGCGCACGGCGCCTGAGCCCGCCGGGGCGTCCCCGCGCTTGCGCGACGGCGACGCGCTCAACGCTGCTGCTGCGCGATCCAGTCGTCGATCGCCGCGGCCAGCACCGGCAGCGGCACCGCGCCCTGGTCGAGTACCGCGTTGTGGAAGCGGCGCAGGTCGAAGCGCTCGCCGAGCGCGGCGCGCGCGCGCTCGCGCAGCGCGACGATCGCCATCTGCCCGGTGGTGTAGGCCAGAGCCTGCGCCGGCCACGACAGGTAGCGGTCGGTCTCGGCCTCGCACAGGCTGCGCTCGAAACGGGTGGCGGCGCACAGCGTGTCGACGGCACGCTCGCGGCTCCAGCCGAAGGCATGCAGCCCGGTGTCGACCACCAGCCGCGACGCGCGCCAGACCTGCATCTGCAGGAAGCCGAAGCGGCTGGCCGGGTCGCGGTACAGCCCCAGCTCGGGCCCCAGCGATTCGGCATACAACGCCCAGCCTTCGGTGAACGCGGTGAAGCCTGCATCGCGGCGGAAGGCGGGCAGCGCGCCCAGCTCGACCGCGCGCGCGATCTGCAGGTGGTGGCCGGGCACCGTCTCGTGCGCGACCAGCGCCTCCATGCCCCAGCGCGGCCGCGTCGGCCAGGCGAGCGCGTTGACGTTGAACCAGCCGGGCCGGCGGCCGTCGAGGTCGGGGCTCTCGTAGAAGTCGGCCGCGCCCGCGCCCAGGTGCGCCGGCATCGCGCGCACGCCGTAGGGCGCGCGCGGCAGCTCGGCGAAGAGCCCGGGTAGCTGCGGGTCGATGCGCTTGGCGATGTCGCGGTAGCCGGCCAGCAGCGCGTCGGCGCTCGCGTGGTACTGCTGCGGGTCGCGCGTCAGCTGCTCGATCCACGCGTCGGCGCTGCCGGCGAAGCCGGCGTCGGCCTTGGCGCGCTCGATCTCGCGCTGCAGCCGCTCCACTTCCCGCAAGCCGGTCTGGTGCAGCGCCTGCGCGCCCAGCGGCTGGGTGGTGTGCTGCCGGATCAGCAGCGCGTAGACCTGCGCACCGCCAGGGTAGCGGCCGAGCCCGCCCGCGGCCGGCGCCGCGGCCAGGTAGGGGCCGGCGACGAAGTCGCGCAGCCGCTGCCACGCCGGCCGCACCTGCTGGCGCAGCAGTTGCAGCGCCTGCGCACGCAGCGCCGCCTGCTCGGCCGGCGCGATGCCGCTGCCCAGCCGCTGCAGCGGCTCGACGAAGGGGCTGTGGTCGTCGGCCGGTGCGAGCTGCGCGTCGATCTGCGCCAGCACGCGCAGCAGCACCGGCCGCGCCGGCACCCAGCCCAGCGCGATCCCCTGCTCCAGCCAGTGCAGCTCCTGTGCCGTGCGCGCCGGCACCGCCGCCAGCCGCGCGAGCCAGTTGCGCGCCTGCGCGGCGTCGTCCATCGGCATGATCTGGAACAGCGCGAACAGCTCGGTCTGGAAACCGCCCTGCGCCGCCAGGCTCAGCGTGCGCCAGCCGGGGTGGGCCTGCTCGTCCACCTGCTGGCGGCGCTCGAAGATGAAGATCTCGCGCGAGACCCGGTCGGTCGGCGCCAGCGCCGCCGTGCTGATGGCCTCGGCACGCGCCAGCCAGTCGCGTTCAAGCGCGTCGCGGCGATCGCGCGCCGCGGGCGACGCATCGGTCAGCCGCTCGTCGAAGCGGTGGTCGCCGCGCCAGGTGGCCCACTGCGGGTATTCGTGCGCGGTGCGCTCCCAGTAGTCGTCGAACAGCGCGTGCAGGCGCCGGGCAGCCTCGGCGTCCGGCGCTGCCGGTGCGGCGGATGCAGCCGATGCCGCCGATGCAGCCGATGCAGCCGACGCAGCCGACGCAGCCGACGCAGCCGATGCGGCGGGTGCCGCGAGTGCGGCTGCGCCCGCCGGAGCCGCCAGGCCCGCCGCGAGCGCGATCAACGCCGCCGCCAGCGCGGCAACCCCGCTGCGCAGCGGCCCGGCGGTGATGCGGCGGGTGCGCCGCGGCTGCGTCATCGCCGGCTGCCCCTTCAGGTGTCGACCAGTGCTTCGTCCAGCACTTCGATCCAGTGCCGCACCGGCGTGGCGGTGCCGCTTTGCAGGTGCTGGATGCAGCCGATGTTGGCGCTGACGATCACCTGCGCGTCGATCGGCGCCAGGTTCGCGAGCTTGCGGTCGCGCAACTGCGTCGCCAGCAGCGGCTGCAGCACGCTGTAGGTGCCGGCCGAGCCGCAGCACAGGTGCGCTTCCATCGCGGCGAGCTGCACTTCGAAGCCCAGCGCGCGCAGGCCGGCCTCGACGCCGCCGCGCAACTGCTGGCCGTGCTGCAGCGTGCAGGGCGGGTGGAAGGCCAGCCGGGCCGCTTCGGCAGGAGGCACGACCCGCGCCTTCAGCGCGGCGACCAGCTCCGGCAGCAGCTCGCTCGGGTCGCGCGCGAGCAAGGCGACGCGGGCGGCGCGCTGCGCGTAGTCCGGGTCGTGGCGCAGCGCGTGGCCGTAGTCCTTGACGGTCACGCCGCAGCCCGACGCATTGACCACGATCGCCTCGACCCGGCCGGCCTTGGTCAGCCCCTCGACCAGCGGCCACCAGGCGTCGATGTTGCGCCGCATGTCGGCCAGGCCGCCTTCGGCGTCGCCCAGGTGCGCGCGGATCGCGCCGCAGCAGCCGGCGCCGTCGGCCACCAGCGCCTGGATGCCGGCGGCGTCGAGCACGCGCGCGGTGGCGCTGTCGATGTTGGGCATCAGCGCCGGCTGCACGCAGCCGCGCAGCAGCAGCATCTTGCGTGCGTGTTCGCGCGTCGGCCAGCGGTGGGCATCGGCGCCGGCGCGCGGCGGCACCTTGGCCTTCAGCCCGGCCGGCAGCAGCGGCCGCACCGCCTGGCCGAGCTTGAGCGCCGGGCCGAACAGCGGCGAGGTCAACCCTTCCCGGAGCAGCCGGCGCACTGCCTGTTCGCCGCGCGGGCGCGGCACCCGTTCTTCGACGACCTTGCGGCCGATGTCCAGCAGGTGCCCGTATTCGACGCCGCTCGGGCAGGTGGTCTCGCAGTTGCGGCAGGTCAGGCAGCGGTCCAGGTGCAGCTGCGTGCTGCGCGTGACCGGCGCGCCTTCGAGCACCTGCTTGATCAGGTAGATGCGCCCGCGCGGGCCGTCGAGCTCGTCGCCCAGCAGCTGGTAGGTCGGGCAGGTGGCGGTGCAGAAGCCGCAGTGCACGCAGCGGCGCAGGATCGCCTCGGCTTCGTCGCCGTCGGGCGTGCCCTTGAATTCGGGGGCGAGGTGGGTCTGCATCAGTCGAGGGTGTAGGCCAGCGCCCAGTAGTGCCCGAACTCGATCCACTGCGGCGCGCGCGCGCGCGGGCCGATCGCGGCCAGGGCTTCGTCGCGCGTCGGGAAGTTCTTCAGCAGCTCGTGCACCGAGCCGTCGTCGAGACGGCGCAGCTGCCAGGTGTCGCCGGCCGCATCGCGGCGCGCGATCGGCGTGCTGCTGCCGGGCACGAAGCGGTTGTCGAGGAAGGCGACGCGCGCGCGCACCGGCAGCAGCGCGTGCAGCCGCGCGAGCCAGCCGGCCAGGCGCTGCCGCGGCAGGTGGCTCCACCAGCAGCCGGCGAAGGCGGCGTCGAAGCCGCGGCCGACCAGCCCTTCGATCGCATCGGCATCGACCGTGGCGAACTCGACCTTGCCCGGCGGCAGCGGCTTGGCCGCGGCGATCGCCAGCGTTTGCGGGTTCAGGTCGGTCGCGAGCCAGTGCGCGGCGGTGCGCGCGCCGTGCACCGTCCACCAGCCGGTGCCGCAGGCGATCTCGAGCACGCGCCGGCCGGCGAAGGCGCCGGCCACCCAGGCTTCGAGCGCGCGCAGGTCGGCCTGGCGCTCGGGCTTGGCGTACACGCGCTCGTATTCGGGCGCGCGCCGCGCGTAGTAGGCGCGCATCGCGTCGGCGGGGTCGGCGGCGGCGCTCACAACTGCGGGTACAGCCGGCCGGGGTTGAAGATGCGGTCGGGGTCGAAGGCGCCCTTCAGCTCGCGCTGGATGCGCAGCAGCGGCTCGGGCAGCGGCGCGAAGACGCCGGCGCCCTTGTCCTGCGCGCGAAACAGCACCGCATGCCCGCCGGCCGCCTGCGCGGCGGCACGCACCTGCGCGGCGGGCAGCCGGCTGCACAGCCAGCGCTGCGCGCCGCCCCATTCGATCAGCATCGGCTCGGCGGGCGCGCCCGCTGCCGGGCTTTCGTGCGGACCGTTCCCCGCAGCCGCCGTTGAACCCGGCAGCACCGTCGGCAACACCAGCGGCGGCGCCACCTGCGGCAGCGACAGCCGCCACAGGCTCGCACCCTGCTCGACCGCCGCCTGCGCGGCGACGAAATATTCGTCGCGGTGGTCGCGCAGGCCCGCCCAGAAGCCGGCGGCCAGCTCCGGCGGCACCGGCTCGCCGCCGAGCTCGCGCTGCGCCGCAGCCACCGCCGCGGCCGCGCCGGCCAGCCGCAGCACCAGCAGGCCGTCCCACCAGGCGCTGGCGCTGATCGGCAGCGGCCGCCCGCTCCATTCGTTGACGCGCCGGATCGCCGCGCCCGCGTCCAGCTCGAAGCGCAGCGTGGCGGTGGCCACCGGCCGCGGCAGCACCTTCAGCGACACCTCGCAGATCACGCCGAGGATGCCCATCGAGCCGGCGAGCACGCGCGACACGTCGTAGCCGGCGACGTTCTTCATCACCTGGCCGCCGAAGCTCAGCACCTGGCCGCGGCCGTCGAGCAAGGTGGCGCCCAGCAGGTAGTCGCGCACGCCGCCGACCGCAGCGCGCGCCGGCCCGGCCAGCCCGGCGGCGACCATGCCGCCGACGGTGCCGCCTGCCACCCCGCCGGCCGCGCCGAAGTGCGGCGGCTCGAAGGGCAGGCACTGGCCCTGATCGGCGAGCGCGGCTTCCAGCTCGGCCAGCGGGGTGCCGGCGCGCACGGTGACCACCAGTTCGGTCGGCTCGTAGCTGCTGATGCCGGCCAGCGGGCGCACATCCAGCGGCTCGCCCTGCGCCGCCTCGCCGTAGAAGGCCTTGGTGCCGCCGCCGCGGATGTCGAGCAGGCTGCGCTGCGCCCGCGCGCTGCACACCTGGTCGACGAGGCGCGCGAGCGCGGCGTCGGCCGCCATCAGAAGCGCTCCAGTTCGGGAAAGGGCAGCAGCCCCTTCTTGACGTGCATCTTCCCGTACTCGGCGCAGCGGTGCAGCGTCGGAATCACCTTGCCCGGGTTCAGCAGTTCCAGCGGGTCGAAGGCGCGCTTGACGGCCAGCATCAGCGCGCGCTCCTCGGGCGAGAACTGCACGCACATCGAGTTGAGCTTTTCCACGCCCACGCCGTGCTCGCCGGTCACGGTGCCGCCGAAGCGCACGCTGGTCTCGAGGATGTCGGCGCCGAAGCGCTCGCAGCGCGCCAGCTGGTCGGGGTCGTTGGCGTCGTACAGGATCAGCGGGTGCAGGTTGCCGTCGCCCGCGTGGAACACGTTCACGCAGCGCAGCCCGTACTGCTGCTCCATCTGCTGGATCGCCAGCAGGATGTCGGCCAGCCGCTTGCGCGGAATGGTCGAATCCATGCACAGGTAGTCGGGGCTGATGCGGCCGCTGGCCGGGAAGGCGTTCTTGCGCCCGCTCCAGAACTTCAGCCGCTGCGCCTCGTCGCGGCTGACTTCGAGCCGGGTCGCGCCGCAGCGGCCGAGCACCTCGGTCATGCGGCCGATCTCCTCGGCCACCTCGTCGGGCGTGCCGTCGCTTTCGCACAGCAGGATCGCCGCGGCGTCCAGGTCGTAGCCGGCGCGCACGAAGTCCTCGACCGCGGCGGTCATCGGCTTGTCCATCATCTCGAGCCCGGCGGGGATGATGCCGGCGGCGATCACCGCCGCCACCGCGTCGCCCGCCTGGCGCACGTCGTCGAAGCTGGCCATCACGCAGCGCGCGAGCTGCGGCTTGGGCACCAGCCGCACCGTGACTTCGGTGATCACCGCCAGCATGCCCTCGCTGCCCACCACCAGCGGCAGCAGGTCCAGCCCCGGCACGTCGAGCGCGTCGGAGCCGAAGACCACCGGCTCGCCTTCGACGCTGAAGCCGCGCACGCGCAGCACGTTGTGCAGCGTCAGCCCGTACTTTAGGCAGTGCACGCCACCCGAGTTTTCGGCCACGTTGCCGCCGATCGTGCAGGCGATCTGGCTGCTCGGGTCGGGCGCGTAGTACAGGCCCAGCGGCGCGGCGGCCTCGCTGATCGCCAGGTTGCGCACGCCGCACTGCACCACCGCGGTGCGGCTGTAGGCGTCGATGCGCACGATGCGGTTGAACTTCGCGAGCGACAGCGTCACGCCCAGCGCATGCGGCAGCGCGCCGCCCGACAGCCCGGTGCCGGCGCCGCGCGCGACCACCGGCACGCGCAGCGCGCGGCAGGCCTTCAGCAGCGCGGCCACCTGCGCCTCGGTCTCGGGCAGCGCCACCGCCAGCGGCCGTTCGCGATAGGCGGTGAGCCCGTCGCACTCGTAGGGCGTGGTGTCCTCGGGCTGCCACAGCAGCGCATGTGCCGGCAGCAGCGGCGCCAGTGCCGCCACCACCTCGGCCTGGCGGCCGGCGCGCGCCGCGGCGTCGCCGGGCGCGGGCTGGGCGGCCGGCGCGTTCATCGCAGCGCGGCGGCGCTCACTCGCCCTTGGCCGGCTCGGACGCTGGCGGCTTGTGCGGCTTGTGCGGCGCCGCGGCCGGCTTGGCCTTGGCCTTGGGCTTTTCGGCCGGCTTGGCCTCGGGTTCGGCGGCGGTCTTGGCGGCGGCCAGCGTGTGCGCGGCCAGCGCCTGGCCCTCCTGCACCGCCTTGGCGGCCAACTCGCCGAACTGCTGCGTCAGCGCGCCCCACCATTGCATCGGGTCGATGCCGGCCGGCTTCGGCGGCTCGGCGGCGGCCGGCGCAGGCTGGGGCGCGTCGGCCGCCGCTTCGTGCTGTCGCGGTGCGGCGGGCGCCGCTGCCGCGCTGCGCTCGGCCGCACGCGCCGGCACCTCCGGCAGCGTCATCGCCTTGTGCAGGTCGCCCATCGGCAGGTTCATCGTCCGCAGCGTCGACAGCGTCATGCGCTGCACTTCGAGGGCCTGGACCGTGGCGCCGATCATGCGCGAGTTCTGCTCGAGCCAGAACTGCACCGTCTTGAGCTCGTCGATGCGCTTGTCGAGTTCGTCCGGGTCCAGCGTCGGCGCGACCCAGCGGCCCATCGCCGGCGCCATCTGCCCGGCGCTGCCCATCAGGCTTTGCAGGAAGTCGAAGCCCGGCACCATCTTGGCAAAGGCATTCGGATCGATCATGGGGTCGTCTCCTGTGGTGGTGCCGGCCACCGCCGGCTGGCGGTGATTGTGGCCGACGCGCGGCTTCCTGTGCCCGTGGCGTACGCCGGTAGTGCACCGGCTGACGGCGTTGCGCCGACGCCGGGGCGGCCTTCGGCGGCGATCGCGCCGGGCCGCGGCGACGCGGTGCGCTGCGGTGCTTGGTCTGCGGGGCTTGGTCTGCGGGGGTTCCGGCGGCCGTCGGCTTGATGCACCATCGCCTGATGCAGGCGCCGGAGCATGTCGCGAAGCCGCTGCCGTCGATGCCGGGCACGCGAAGGCGCCGCCGCGCGGCTGCGGTGCTGGCGGCAGCGGTTGCCGCCGTGCACGCCGCGCTGTTGTGGCCCGATGCGCCGCCCCAGCCGGATCCGCCGCCGCGGCCGGATCCGCCGCGCGCGTCGCTGAGCGTGCGCCGGGTGGCCGCGGCCGAGGTGCCGCTGCCGACGGCGGCGCCGGCTGTGGCGGCTGCGGCGGCTGCGGCGGCTGCGGCGGCTGACGGGCCGGTGCATGCGGCTGCGAAGCGCCCGGCCCCGATGGGTGGCGATCCGGCGCGGCCGGCCCGCAGCGCCTGGCCGGCCGCGCCGGGCACCGGTTCGACGCCCGAAGCCGGCCGGGCGCCGCGTGTCCCGCCTGCCGCAGCCGCGCCCGGCGCGGCGCCCGCAGTGCTGGGCAAGGCATCGGCCGGCGCTGCCGCCGGCGCCCCTGGTGCCACCGGCAGCACCGGCGGCACCGGCAGCACCGGTGCCACCGCGGCTGCGATGCCGGACATGCCGATCGACACCGCGACCGACACCGCGATCGACACCGCAGCCGCTGCGGCCGCCGCGGCTTCAGCCGATGCCGCAGCCGATGCCACTGCCGGCCCGGCCGCCGCGCTGCCGGTGTATGCGACCCGGCTGCCGCCGCCGATGCGGCTGCGGTATGCGCTGCAGCGCGGTGCTGCCGCGGGCGAGGCCCTGCTCGACTGGCATCGCGACGGCCAGCAGTACGCGCTGCTGCTGCAGCGCACGCTGCAAGGGCGCGCGCTCGAAGGTGCACGCAGCCGCGGCAGCATCGATGCCGACGGCGTCGCGCCCGAGCGGCTGGCGGCGCTGCGCGCCGGGCGCGAGGCGCGCGCCGCCAACTTCCGCCGCGACGTGCAGCGCATCAGCTACTCCGGGCCCACGCACCAGCATCCGCTGTGGCCGGGTGCGCAGGATCGGCTCAGCTGGATGATCCAGCTGCCGGCGGTGCTGGAAGCCAACCCGGCGCTGCGGCGGCCGGGCGCGCGCATCACGCTGTTCGTCGCGGGCACCGGCGGCGACGCCGAAGCCTGGCATTTCGACGTGGCCGGCGCCGAACCGCTGGCCTTGCCCGCAGGGCCGGTGTCCGCCGCGTTGCGGCTGGTGCGCGAGCCCGCGCGGCCCTATGACCAGCGCATCGAGGTCTGGCTCGATCCGGCGCGCGCCCACCTGCCGGTGCAGGTGCGGCTGCAGACGGTGCCGGGCCCGCAGGACGCCGCCACCGAATGGCGGCTGGCCGCAGCCGAGGCCGGCGCGCGCTGATTCCCTTGAAAAGCCCGTGCCGGCGCCCATGTCGGCTGCAGGAGGCCCAGTGCCATGCAAGTCCTGTACAACTCGGATCATTTCGCGGTGATGCAGATCGACGTGCCCGATGCCGGCGCGGTGGCGGATGCGCCCGCGCGCGGCGGCTTCGAGATCGTCGACAAGTTCGCCCGCAAGGGCATCTTCATCGACGGCGACGTGGCGCGCAGCTTTCGCGACGGCGTGAACAAGCTGATCGAAGCGGGCCCGAGCGAAGAAGCGCTCGACGACTACATCGCCGGCTACACGCAGCTCGCGCAGCAGCCGCTGGTGCTGCATTGACCGGCGTCAGCGCCGCAGCAGGCGCGCGGCCAGGCGGTCGATGACCTTGCGGTCGTCGATCTGACACTCCCAGACGGTTTCCACCAGCCAGCCGTCGCTGCGCAGCGCGCTGCGGTCGCGGTCGAACTGCGCCTGGTTGACGGCGATCTTGCGCGCCCAGGCGCCGGCCTTGAACGTGGCCGCCGCCCGGTCGAGCGCGCAGCCATGCCCGTGCCAGAAGCAGCCGTGCACGAAGACCACGGCCCGCCGCCTGGGCAGCACGATGTCCGGTCGGCCGGGCAGATCGCGCTGCCCGAGCGCGAATCGCAATCCATGGGCATGCAGTTGCCGGCGCAGCGCCTGTTCGGGGCGCGGCTCGGGCCGCGATGTCGCGGGTATGCGCTTGGACGGGGGGCGCTGGCGGTCGGGCATGGCGTCGCACGGGTCTGCGGCCGGCCGGCGGCGCCTGGCGGTTCGGCGCAACGTGAGGATTCGGCGCGGGCCGTGGCGCGCGAGTATGGCGCGACGCCGCCGCAACGCCACGCGCCGTCTTTGCTGATGCGTCGAGCGCGCGCATCGGCGCCGTGATGCTGCCTCTGCGGATCCGGCGGCGACCCGATGCGCCTCGTGCTGCCGGGTGAGCGGCCGGCTCACGCGAAGGCGCGCGCCGTTCGGCGGCCGCACCGCAAGTGCAGGCGCCCGCGCAAGCAGGCGGGCGCCGTGCTGGCGGACAATCCGGCCGATGCAACCCAGTACCGCCCCCTACACCCGCGCCGCCGCGCTGCCGGCGCTGCTGCAACAGCGCATCGTGATCATCGACGGCGCAATGGGCACGATGATCCAGCGCTTCAAGCTGGGCGAAGCCGATTTCCGCGGCGCGCGCTTCGCCGATCACCCGAAGGACCTGAAGGGCAACAACGACCTGCTGGTGCTGACGCGGCCCGACGTGATCCGCGACATCCACGAGCAGTACCTCGCCGCCGGCGCCGACATCGTCGAGACCAACACCTTCGGCGCGACCTCGATCGCGCAGGACGACTACGGCCTCGGCCACCTGGCGCGCGAGATGAACGTCGCCGCGGCAAGGCTGGCGCGCGCGGCCTGCGACCAGTACGCGACGGCCGACCAGCCGCGCTTCGTCGCCGGCGCGCTCGGCCCGACGCCGCGCACCGCGAGCATCAGCCCCGACGTCAACGACCCGGCGGCGCGCAACGTGAGCTTCGACCAGCTGCGCGCCGCCTACCGCGAGCAGGCCGAAGGGCTGCTCGAAGGCGGGGCCGACCTGTTCCTGGTCGAGACCATCTTCGACACGCTCAACGCCAAGGCGGCGCTGTTCGCGCTGGACGAGCTGATGGAGGCCAGCGGCGAGCGGCTGCCGGTGATCATCAGCGGCACCGTCACCGACGCGTCCGGCCGCATCCTGTCGGGCCAGACGGTGGGCGCCTTCTGGCATTCGGTGCGCCATGCCCGGCCGCTGGCGGTGGGGCTGAACTGCGCGCTCGGCGCGGCGCTGATGCGGCCCTACATCGAGGAACTGTCCAAGGCGGCGGCCGACACCTGGATCAGCTGCTACCCGAACGCCGGGCTGCCCAACCCGATGAGCGAGACCGGCTTCGACGAGACGCCCGAGGTCACCGCCGGCATGCTCGCCGAGTTCGCGCAGGCGGGCTTCGTCAACCTCGTCGGCGGCTGCTGCGGCACCACGCCGGAGCACATCCGCGCGATCGCGCAGCGCGTGTCGGCGTACCGGCCGCGGACCAAGGCCGACCCGCTGTTCACGAGCCTGATCGCCGCCTGAAGGACGCTGCGCGATGACGCGCCGCCGCTCGGCCCAGCCGCCCCGGTTCGTCAACTATCTGGGCGAGCCGGTCGGGCTCGGCGGCCGCGTCCAGCCGGAATCGTCCGAGCCCGCCGCCAAGGCGGCGCCTGCGCGCCCGCCGACTCCGGCCGAGCGCGAGCGCGTGCTCGACGCGCTGTGCATCGCCGGCTGGCAGCGCGGCCGGCATCCGCTGTTCCATCTGCTGCGTGCGCTCGAATGGAAGCGCGACGACGACCGCGCCTTCACGCCCGACGATGTCGGCGCGGCGCTGCGCGCGCTGGCCGACGAAGGCCGCGTCGCCCGGCTGCCCGACCAGGGCTGGCAGCTCGGCTGGCCCACGCGGCGCGAGCGGCTGCCGCGGCTGCTCGCGCTGCCCGGCGCGGCCGGCTGGTGGCGCGCGTGGATCTGGGCCTGCAACGGCGGCCAGGGGCCGCTGGCCGCCGAGCCGCGCTGGGCCCAGGTGCACGGCGAGGCCGAGGCCGCCGCGCTGGTGCTGCTGGTGCTGGCCAGCGGCATGCCCAAGGACGACTACAACCGCCTCGCGCGCAGCGTGCTCGGCTACGCGGCGTCGGCCGATGCGCTGGCCGAAGCCTTCGAGCAGCTGATCGAGATCGGCGAAGACCGCCGCATCGACGCCGGGCTCGCGTGGGGGTTGCTGTTCAGCCTCGATTCCGCCGGGCTGCTGGCGCAGCGGCACCTGCTGCGCCACTGGGCCGACGCGGGGATCGACGGCGCGGGCGCGGCGGTGCCGCCGGCCACGAGGCTGCGCATCGCCGAATACCGGCTGCACGCCGGGCGCATCGACGCGATGCGCACCGCGCTGGGTGCGGACGGCGCCACCGGCGGCGGCAGCAGTGCCGCGGTGTTCGAGGCGGCGGTGCGTGCGCGCGAAGGCCGCTGGCCCGAAGCGGCGGCCGCGTTCGCACCGGCGCTGAAGGCGCTCGCCGCCGCCGAAGGCCGCCGCCGCGGCCTGGTGCCGCGCGGCCTGCTGCAGTGGTACGTGTTCGCGCTGCTGGCGCAACCCGACGCCGCGGCGTGGACGGTGGCGCGCAAGCTGTGCATCGCCGAATCGGGCTCGCGCACGCCGTCGGAATACGACCCCTGGGGGCGCTTCGCGCACGCAGTGGCGGTGCGGCTCGGCGATGCGCGCATCGACGCAGGCGCGTTCGAGCCCGGCGAAGCGCGCTACGGCCTCGACCCGGGCGTCGAGGCCGACAAGCCGATCCTCGCCGCCTGGCTCGACCATCGCCCCCGCGGCTGGACCGCCGCGCGCATCGAGGCGCTCGGCGCTGCGCTGCACCGCCACGGCCTGCCGTGGAAGGCCGACCTGCTCGGCCAGGCCGCTGCGCGGCTGCAGCTGCCGGTGCCGCCGCGCCCGGCCGACGCGCCGCCCGAGTGGGCGCCGCGCTTCTACGCGCCGGCGCAGGCCGCGTGGCGTGACGCGCTGGCGGCGATCGTCGCGCTCGGCGACGGCCGCAGCGCCACCGCCGAAGCGCCGCTGCTCACGCTGCGCTGGCGGCTCACGCTCGACGACGTCGATCGGCCGTACGACCTCGAATGCTTCGAGCCGGCGGCGAGCGCGCGCGCCAAGCCGAAGAAGCTGTCGCTCGCGCAACTGAAGAAGCGCACCCGGCTCGACCCGCGTGACGCCGCGGTCGCGCGCAACCTGCGGGCGTCCCGCTACGGCGCTCGCGACCTGAGCCTGGACCTGGCCGGCGCGGTGCAGGCGCTGGTCGGCCACCCGGCGCTCGAGCTCGCCGACGCGCCCGGCATCGAGGTCGAACTGCGCGAAAGCCTGCCGTCGCTCGACGTGCGGCGCGAGCGCGCCGGCGACGGCAGCGAGCACTTCGTGTTCCACCTCGGCGACGAGCTGCTCGCAGGCAACGAACCCGAGATCGACCACCATCCGCCCGACTACGGCCAGCACGAAGCCGAGATCGAGCGCCGCAACGCGCTGCGCATCGTCAGCGAATCGGCCGAGCGCGCGCGGCTGATCCGCATCAGCCCGGCGCAGCGGCGCGTGGCCGAACTCGTCGCCAAGCGCTGGACGGTGCCGGTGGACGCGCAGGCCGAGCTCGACGCGGCGCTGCGCGTGCTGTCGGGCCACTTCGTGCTGCACAGCGACGCGGCTGCCGGCGAGCCGGTGCAAAGCGAGCCGCGCCTGGTCGCGCAACTGCTGCCGCGCGGCGACGCGATGGAGCTGCGCCTGGCGGTGCGGCCCTTCGGCGGCTTCGGCCCGCTGCTCGCGCCGGGCGCGGCGCGCGCGCGGCTGATGACGCTGCACCAGGGCGTGAGCCTGGCGACCGAGCGCGACCTCGACGCCGAACGCGCGCATCTGGGCGCGGTGCTCGAGGCGCTGCCGTTCCTCGGCGAAGCGCCGCCCGACGCCACCTGGCTGATCGACGACGCCGAGCAGACGCTGGCCGCGGTGCAGGCGCTCGGCCGGATGACCGAGGCCGAAGGCGGCGCGGTGCGCGTGCTCGAGTGGCCGCGCGGCAAGCCGCTCTCGGTGATCAACGCCGACGCGGCGGCGATGAAGCTCAGCCTGCGCAGCCAGCGCGACTGGTTTGCACTCGAAGGCGAGTTGCAGCTCGACGAGCAGCGCGTGCTGTCGCTGCAGCAGCTGATGGTGCTGCTGCGCGAAGCCGGCGGCAGCCGCTTCGTCGCACTCGGCGAGGGCCGCTACCTGGCGCTGGCCGAGCAGCTGCGCCAGCGCCTGGCCGACCTCGACGCGCTTGCTGAAAGCCACGCCGACGGCCTGAAGATCGGTGCCAGCGCCGCCGCCTGGCTGGCCGAGGCGGCCGAAGACCTGGGCGCCAAGGGCGACCGGGCGTGGCGCGAGCGCGCGCAGCAGCTGGAGCGGGCCGCTGTGCTCGACCCGGCGCTGCCGCAGACGCTGCAGGCGGCGCTGCGGCCGTACCAGGCCGACGGCTACGCGTGGATGGCGCGGCTGGCCGCCGCCGGCTTCGGCGCCTGCCTGGCCGACGACATGGGCCTGGGCAAGACGGTGCAGACGCTGGCGCTGCTGCTGGCGCGCGCGGCCGACGGGCCGGCGCTGGTGGTGGCGCCGACTTCGGTGTGCGCCAACTGGCTCGCGGAAAGCCAGCGCTTCGCGCCGTCGCTGCGCGCCGCGGTCTACGGCGACAGCGAGCGCGCCGCACAGATCGCGCAGGCCGCGGCCGGCGACCTGCTGATCGTGTCGTACGCGCTGCTGCTGCGCGATGCCGAAGCCTTCGCCGAGCGCGATTGGGCGACGCTGGTGCTCGACGAGGCGCAGGCGCTGAAGAACGCGGCGACGCAGCGCGCGAAGGCGGTGGGCACGCTGCGCGCGGGCTTCCGCCTGGCGCTGTCGGGCACGCCGGTGGAGAACCGCCTGGCCGACCTGTGGTCGATCATGAACCTGCTCAACCCCGGGCTGCTCGGCAGCGCCAGCCGCTTCGGCGAGCGCTTCGCCGCGCCGATCGAGCGCCAGCGCAGCGACGCCGCGCGCGCCCGGCTGCGGCGGCTGGTGGCGCCCTTCCTGCTGCGCCGGACCAAGGCGCAGGTGCTGGCCGACCTGCCGCCGCGCACCGAGATCGTCCACCGCGTCGAGCCCGGCCCCGAGGAGCGCGCCTTCCTCGAAGCGGCACGGCGCAGCGCGGTCGAGCGCATCGCGACGATCGACCCGGCCGACAGCCGCAGCGCGTTCAACGTGCTCGCGGAACTCACGCGGCTGCGGCGCGCGGCCTGCGACCCGCGCCTGGCCGCGCCCGAGCTCGGCATGGTCGGCGCCAAGGTGCAGGCCTTCGAGGCGCTGGCGGTCGAGCTGGTCGAGGCACAGCACAAGGCGCTGGTGTTCAGCCAGTTCACCGATTTCCTGAAGCTGCTCGGCGCGCGGCTGGCCGCCGCCGGGCTGAAGTACCAGTACCTCGACGGCAGCACGCCGGCGGCCGCGCGCGCTGAGCGCGTGGCCGCGTTCCAGCGCGGCGAGGGCGATCTGTTCCTGATCAGCCTGAAAGCCGGCGGCTTCGGGCTGAACCTGACCGCGGCCGACTACGTGGTGATCGCCGACCCGTGGTGGAACCCGGCCGCCGAAGACCAGGCGATGGGCCGCGCGCACCGCATCGGGCAGGCGCGGCCGGTGACGGTGTACCGGCTGGTGACCGCCGGCTCGATCGAGGAGCGCATCGTCGGCCTGCACCACGACAAGCGCGAACTGGCCGAGGGCTTGCTGTCGGGGCAGGACGGCGGCGCGCCGCTGCGTGCGGATGAACTGATCGAGCTGCTGCGCGACTGAAGCCCGCCGTCAACCGGCGGCGGCTTCGTCGTCGTCGGCCGGTTCCAGGTCGGCCCACAGCTCGCCGGCCTCGACCACGAGATCCAGGCTCGCCAGCCGCACCGCCTCGTCGGGGCCGCTCGGGTGCAGCACCCACAGCCCGTCGGCGCCCTTGCGGTACAGGTCGCAGTGCAGGCGCTCGACGTCGACCAGCAGGTATTCGGCCAGGCTCGGCAGCCGGCGATATTCGGTGAACTTCGCGCCGCGGTCGAAGGCCGCGGTCGACGGCGACAGCACCTCGACCACCAGCACCGGCTCGCGCTTGAAGCTGCGGCTCGCCAGGTCGGCGGCGCTGCAGGTGACCATCAGGTCGGGGTAGAAGCAGCAGTCGGCGGCCTCGACGCGCAGCTTCACGTCGCTGGCGTAGACGCGGCAGGGGGTGCCGCGCAGGTGCTGGCGCAGCTTCACGAGAAGGTTGATCGCGACCGTGTTGTGGCGATCGATCCCGCCGGTCATCGCGAACACCTCGCCGCGCACGAACTCGTGCTTGGCCGGCTGGGCTTCCTCCCAGGCCAGGAATTCCTCCGCCGTCATCGGGCGGGCTTCGAGGGCGTATCCCACGCGCGGCTCCGCGGCTTGCAGGTTCACGCCCGGCAGTCTAGTGCAGTGTTCCACGCTATGCAGCACCTGAAATCACGCCTTCGACGCCCTGGCGTCGCGGCAGATCGTCGCGGTGCCGACGGGCATCTGCGATCGGGTGTCGCGGCGGCTTGCGCCTGGCCTGGTCTACAGATCCACCGGCCTTCCGGAGTGCCGCACGGCGTGCAGCACGGCACCGGGCGCGCGGCACCTGCCTTGCGAGCCCTCCCCGAGCAGCGCTGCGGCGGCGGCTGCCGGCGGCAAGCCGCCCGGCTGGGCACGCGCTGCGCAGGGCTTGCGGCCGCTGCCGTCCCGAATGGTGCTGGCAGACTGCGGTCCGTG
>JAFEFZ010000294.1 GCA_018240325.1 Pseudomonadota bacterium | reverse complement strand
CGCGCCAGCGCCGCAACTGGGTGCCGGCCTTGGCGACCGCCTGCTTTCGCTTGGGATCCTTGACGCGCGCCTGCGTGAGACTGAGACCGATGTCCGCGGCGCTGCCGGTCACGCTCAGCAGCGTGTCGGCCCACGAACGCACCTGGCGCGCCAGTGCGAACAGCGGCAGGTCGGGCGTGGCGGTCTTCGCGCTGGCGGCGCGCTGCCGGCCCCGCGGCGCAGCGACGGTCTTGCGTGGCACGTCGTGGTCCCTCCGTCAGGTGCGCAGTGCGGCCGTCAATTCGGGAACCGCTTCGAACAGGTCGGCCTCGAGCCCGTAGTCGGCGACGCTGAAGATCGGTGCCTCGGGATCCTTGTTGATCGCGACGATCACCTTCGAGTCCTTCATGCCTGCCAGGTGCTGGATGGCACCGGAGATGCCGCAGGCCACGTACAGCTGCGGCGCGACGATCTTGCCCGTCTGCCCGACCTGCCAGTCGTTGGGCGCATAGCCTGCATCGACCGCGGCCCGGCTCGCGCCGAGCGCGGCGCCCAACGCGTCGGCCAGAGGCGTCAGCACTTCGCCGAACTTCTCCGCCGAACCGAGGCCGCGTCCGCCGCTGACGATGATCTTGGCCGCCGTGAGTTCCGGGCGGTCGAGCTTGGCGATCTCGGCGCCGACGAAGAGCGAGGTGCCCGCGTCCTGCACCGCCGGCGTGAGCACCAGACGTGCATCGCCTCCATCCACGGGCGCGGCGTCGAAGGCCGTGGTGCGTACCGTGAGAACCTTGATGCGGTCCTTGCTGCGCACGGTGGCGATGGCATTTCCGGCGTAGATCGGCCGCTCGAAGGTGTTCAGCGACACGACTCGGGTCACGTCGCTGATCTGGGCCACGTCGAGCCCGGCTGCCACGCGCGGCGCCACGTTCTTGCCATGGGCCGTTGCCGGAAAGACGATGGTCTCGTACTCGCCGGCCACGGCGAGCACCTGGGCGGCGATGTTCTCGGCCAGCTGTCCCTCCAGTGCCGCCGCATCGGCATGCACAACGCGCGCGACGCCTGGCACGGCGGCGGCGGCCTGGGCGACCGCGGCGGCTTGGTGCCCCGCCACCAGCACATCCACCGAAACGCCGAACGCGGCGGCGGCCGTGACGGCATTGAGCGTGGCCACCTTCAGCGACCGGTTGTCGTGTTCCGCGATGACGAGGACGGCCATGGCAGGTTTGCTCCTGAGTGTGTCGAGGGTGATAGCGAGCGCGTCACATGCCGGCGTAGTTCGGTCCGCCGCCGCCTTCGGGCGTCACCCAGACGATGTTCTGCGTCGGGTCCTTGATGTCGCAGGTCTTGCAGTGCACGCAGTTCTGCGCGTTGATCTGCAGCCGGTCGCCGCCGTCGGCGTTCTGCACGAATTCGTACACGCCCGCGGGGCAGTAGCGGCTCTCGGGCCCGCCGAACTGCGAGAGGTTGATCCGCACCGGAACCGTGGCATCCTTCAAAGTCAGGTGCGCCGGCTGGTTCTCTTCGTGGTTGGTGTTGCTTACGAAGACCGACGACAGGCGGTCGAAGCTCAGCCGGCCATCGGGCTTCGGGTACGCGATGGGCTGGAAGCCGCTGGCCGGCTGCAATGCCTCGTGATCGGCCTTGTGGTTGTGCAGCGTCCAGGGCGGGCTGGTCACGCCGAGCTTGGGCAGCAGCCACTGCTCGACGCCGGTCATCACCTGACCCACCGTCTTGCCCTTCTTGAACCAGAGCTTGAAGTTGCGCGTCTGCAGCAACTCCGCGTTGAGCCAGCTCTTCTCGAACGCCTCGGGGTAGGCAGTGAGCTCATCCTGGGCGCGGCCCGCAGCGAGCGCTGCCGCCATCGCTTCGGCGCAGAGCATGCCGGACTTGATCGCCGCGTGGCTGCCCTTGATGCGCGCCGCGTTCAGGTAGCCGGCGTCGCAGCCGATCAGCGCGGCGCCCGGGAACACCGTCTTCGGCAGCGCCTGCGGCGTGCCGTTGTTGATCGCCCGCGCGCCGTAGCCGATGCGCTTGCCGCCTTCGATGTGCGCGCGGATCGCCGGGTGCGTCTTCCAGCGCTGCATCTCCTCGAACGGACTCAGGTACGGGTTGGCATAGTCGAGACCGATCACGAAACCGAGCGTGACCTGGTTGTCCGCCAGGTGGTAGAGAAAGCCGCCGCCGAAGGTGTCGCCCGCCATCGGCCAGCCCGCGGTGTGCACCACGCGGCCGGGCTGCGCCTTGTCGGCAGGCAACTCCCACAGCTCCTTGATGCCGATCGCGAAGGTCTGGGTGTCGCGTCCTTCTGTCAGCTTGTACCTGGCGAGCAACTGCTTGCCCAGGTGGCCGCGCGCGCCCTCGGCGAAGACCGTGTACTTGCCGCGCAGTTCCATGCCGAGCTGGAAGTTCTCGCCAGGCTCGCCTTCCTTCGTGATGCCCATGTTGCCGGTCGCCACGCCCGCGACGCATCCCTGCTCGTCGTACAGCACCTCGGCCGCGGCAAAGCCCGGGAAGATTTCGACGCCGAGCGCTTCGGCCTGCTGCGCCATCCACTTGACGACGTTCGACAGGCTGACGACGTAGCAGCCGTGGTTGTGCAGGTTGCGCGGCACCAGCCAGTCGGGTGTGCGCGTGCTGCCGGTTTCGCTCAGGAACAGCACGTCATCGCCGGTCACCGCCTGGTCCAGCGGGGCACCCCGCTTCTTCCAGTCCGGGAACAGCTCGTCCATCGCGCGCGGGTCCATCACGGCGCCCGAGAGGATGTGCGCGCCGGGCTCCGAGCCCTTCTCGAGCACGACGACGCTCGCGTCCGGCGCAAGCTGCTTCAACCGGATCGCGGTGGCCAGCCCGGCCGGCCCGGCGCCGACCACGACCACGTCGTAGTCCATGGTCTCGCGCGGACCGTGGGCGGCGATGAGTTCCCGTGTGCTCATGGTGATGCTGACTCGGCCCTGAAGAAGCTCAGATAACCTTCGCTTCGTTCTTGAGCTTGTCGACCAAGGCCGCGACGTCGGCGACCTTGACACCGGCCTTGCGCCCCGAGGGTTCGCGAACCGACAGCGTCTCCAGGCGCGGTGCCACATCGACGCCGAGGTCGGCGGGCTTGAGTACTGCCAGCGGCTTCTTCTTCGCCTTCATGATGTTGGGCAGGGTGACATAGCGCGGTTCGTTCAGGCGCAGGTCGGTGGTCACGACCGCCGGCGTGGCGAGGCTCACTGTTTCCAGCCCGCCGTCGACTTCGCGCGTGACGCGCACACGACCGTCCTCGACCTCGACCTTGCTCGCGAAGGCCCCCTGCGGCCGACCCAGCAGCGCGGCGAGCATCTGGCCGGTCTGGTTGCAGTCGTCGTCGATCGCCTGCTTGCCGAGAATCACCAGCGCGGGCTTCTCCTGCTCCACCAGTGCCTTCAACAGCTTGGCCACCGCCAACGGCTGCAGCTCGTCGCCTGTCTCGACCAGGATGCCGCGGTCGGCGCCGATCGCCATCGCGGTGCGCAGCGTCTCCTGGCATTGCGCCACGCCACACGAGACGGCGACGATCTCGCTCGCCACGCCCTTTTCCTTCAACCGCACCGCCTCCTCGACGGCGATCTCGTCGAAGGGATTCATGCTCATCTTGACGTTGGCGATGTCCACGCCGGTGCCGTCGGCCTTGACGCGCACCTTGACGTTGTAGTCGACGACCCGCTTGACGGCGACGAGGATCTTCATGGCAGGGCCCCCAGGTCAGAACTGTTCTTCGGCGAGCGCCATCGTGCTGGCGCCGGCGTGCATGGTCGCCTCGGCGAGCCCGCGCGCCCGCGACAGGTCCTGGTCGGCGAAGAAGCGCGCCGTGGCGACCTTGGCGCGGTAGAACGCCGCATCACCGTCGCCGGCCGCAAGCTTGCGCTGCGCCGCCAGCGCGGCGCGCCCCATCTGCCAGCCGCCGCACACCACGCCGCACAGGTGCAGGAACGGCACCGCGCCAGCCAGTACCGCGTTGAGGTCCTGCATGCCGGTTGCCAGAATCCAGCGCACGCTGTCGGCCAGGCTCTTCGAACCCTCGCGCAGGCGTGCGCCGATCGCGTGAAGCTGAGCATCGTCGCCGGCCTCGAGCTGCTCGCACACGGCGTCGATCTGCGACAGCAGCGCCTGCATCGAGCGCCCGCCGTCGCGCAGCACCTTGCGCCCGATCAGGTCGTTGGCCTGGATGCCCGTGGTGCCCTCGTAGATCGTGGTGATGCGCGCGTCGCGCAGGTGCTGCGCCGCGCCGGTCTCCTCGATGAAGCCCATGCCGCCGTGGATCTGGATGCCGGTCGAAGCCACCTCGACGCCGGTCTCGGTGCACCAGCCCTTGAGGATCGGGATCAGCAGATCGACGCCGGCATGCGCTGTGTTGCGTTCCGCGTCGTCGCTCGCACGGTGCGCCTGGTCGAACATCGCCGCCACCACATAGGCCAGCGCGCGCATCGCCTCGACGCGCGACTTCATGCTCATCAGCATGCGCCGCACGTCGGGGTGTCGGATGATCGGCACGCTCGGGCCCTTGGGCGCCGTGGCGTCCTTGCCCTGGACGCGATCCTTGGCATTGGCCAGGGCCTGCTGGTAGGCGCGCTCGGCCACGCCCAGCCCCTGCACGCCGACGCCGAAGCGCGCCTCGTTCATCATGATGAACATATATTCGAGACCGCGGTTCTCCTCGCCGATCAGGTAGCCGATCGCGCCCGGGCCGTCGCCGAACGCGAGCACCGCGGTCGGGCTGGCGTGGATGCCCATCTTGTGTTCGATCGACACGCAGCGCACGTCGTTGCGCTCGCCGAGCGAGCCGTCGTCGTTGACGAGGAACTTGGGCACCAGGAACAGCGAGATGCCCTTCACGCCCTCGGGCGCGGTGGGGGTGCGCGCGAGCACCAGGTGGACGATGTTGTCGGTGAGGTCATGCTCGCCGAAGCTGATGAAGATCTTCTGGCCCTGGATCAGGTAGTGGTCACCATTGGGCGTGGCCTTGCTGCGGATCAGGCCGAGGTCCGAGCCGGCCTGGGGCTCGGTCAGGTTCATCGTGCCGGTCCACTCGCCCGAGACCATCTTGTGCAGGAAGCGCTGCTTCTGCTCGTCGCTGCCGCGCAGGAACACCGCTTCGATCGCCCCCTGGGTCAGCAGCGGCGCCATCGAGAACGCCATGTTCGACGCGTTCCACATCTCCATCACCGCGGTGTCGACCAGCTTGGGCAGCCCCTGGCCGCCGAAGGCGGGGTCGAAGCGCAGGCCGTTCCAGCCCGACTCGACGAACTTGGCATACGCCTCGACGAAGCCCTTGGGCGTGGTGACGCGGCCGTCGTCGTGGCGCTTCAGGCCCTGCTGGTCTCCGACCTTGTTCAGCGGCCCCCAGACCTCGCTGGAGAAGGTGGCGGCGCCTTCGAGCACCGCATCGACGAGTTCGGTGCTCACGTCGCCGTAGCCGGGCAGCCGGGCAATCGCGTCGAGGCCCGCCAGTTCGTGCAGCACGAACTGCATGTCCTTCATCGGGGCGGTGTAGGTGCTCATGATGGGTGTCTCCGTGCGTGTTGTCTACGTGTCGCGTGCGTGGGCCGGGTGCGCTGGCTTCAGCGCTCCATCACGTAGGTTCCAGGTGCTGGCGCCAGGGGCCGGTACTTGCGCGATCCGAGCTTCGCGGGCGCGGGCTTCAGCTCGCCGGACTTGCCCTTGATCCACTCGCGCCAGTGCGGCCACCAGCTGCCTTCCTGCTTGCTCGGCTGGGCGCCCTCGGCCCAGGCCATCGGGTCGTCCGTAGCGGCCGGGCCGCTGAAGAAGAAGGCCTTGGGCACGCCCGGCGGGTTGATCATGCTTTGCAGGTGGCCCGCGTTGGCCAGCACGAACGTCGTCTCGGGCCCGAACAGCCGCGCCGTGCCGTAACACGCGCGCCAGGGCGTGATGTGGTCGGTGATGCCGGCGATCACGTACGCGCCAAGCTTGACTTGGCCCATGTCGACCGGCACGCCGAGCACTTCGAGGGTGCAGGCGTTGATGTACGGGTTCTTCTCGACCATCTCGAGCAGGTCGCAGTGGAACTGGCCGGGCAGCCGGGTGGTGTCGGCATTCCAGGCCAGCACGTCATAGGCCGGCGGGCGGTTGCCGAGCAGGTAGTTGTTGACCCAGTAGTTCCAGATCAGGTCGTTCGGGCGCAGCCAGGCGAACATCGACGCCATCTCCGCGCCATCGACGAAGCCCTTGCGCCGCGAGCGGGCCTTGGCGGCACGGATCGTCGCCGGCGAGTTGAACAGGCCGAGCGTCGAATCCTCGATCGCCGCCTCGGTGTCGAGCACGCACACCGCCCAGGTGGTGTTGGCGACCTTGGGCTTGCCGGTGGCAGCCAGCCACGCCAGGTAGGCCGCCAGCGTCATGCCGCCCGAGCACGTGCCCCACATGTTGACGTCGGGACTGCCGGTGATCTTGCACGTCGCGTCGACCGCCGCATCGAGGGCACGCACGTAGTCGTCCAGGCCCCAGTGCCGGTGCTCGACCGTCGGGTTGCGCCAGCTGACGACGAACAGCTGCACGCCCGAGTCGGTCGCCCACTTGACGAGGCTCTTGTCCGGCGTCAGGTCGATGGCGTAGTACTTGTTGACCTGCGGCGGCGACATCACGAGTGGGCGGGCGTGCACCTGCGGCGTCGTCGGAGCGAACTGCAGCAGCTCGAACATCTCGTGGCGCAGCACCACCTGGCCGGGCGAGGTGGCGATGGTCTCGCCGACCTTGAACGGCGTGGCGTCGACCATTGAAGGCAGCATGTGGTTGTGGCGCGCGTCGTGGATCAGGTTCTTCAGCCCCTTGACGAGGTTGTCGCCGCCGGTGTCGACGATCTTGCGCACCGCCGCCGGATTGCCGAGCACCCAGTTGCTCGGCGCAAGCGCGTCGGTGATCAACGAGGCGAAGAAGTGCGCGCGACCCTTCTCGAGCTTGTTCAATGCCGACTGTTCGATGAAGTGCGACAGCTCCTTCTGCGTCGCCAGGTACGACTGCATCAGGCGCGCGTACAGGGCGTTGCTCTTCCACGCCGGATCGGCGAAGCGCCGGTCCTTGGGGTCGGGCACCAGCTCGGACTTCCCCTTCGCGACCTGGCCCAGCTCCTTCACGTAGCGGCCCAGGTGCGTGCTGGCCCGCCGCGGCGTACTGGCGACGGCCTTGAGCAGCGAGCCGGCCGCGCTTGCGACGTCGCGCTTGTTCAAGCCGATCAGCGGGTTGATCGCGAGCGTGTTGCGGCTGGCCTCGGCGACGAGGCCACCAAGATCGCTGGCCGTGCCGAGCGCAGACAGGCCGGCCTTGCTCGCGCTGCCGGACAGCTTGGCGGCGGTATCCGCGGCGCTGCGCGCCTTCTTCGCGACGCGCGTGGCGGCAGCGGTGGCGGTGTTGGCGGTCTTGCCGACAACGCGCCTGGCGCCCGCCGCGGCCGTGGTGCGGACGGCAGCGGTGGTGGCGGCAGCCGTCTTGCCGGCGGCACGCTTGGCGCCTGCCGCGGCGGTGGTGCGGGCGCGGCCCGCGGAGGCGGTGTTGGTGGCCATGGTGGGTCGTCCTTCGCCGCTCAGCCGAACACCATCGCGAGCGTGGTGGCCACCAGCGCCGGCTTGTCGCCGCCCTCGATCTCGACCGTGTTCTCGAGCGAAAGCAGCCAGCGGCCGCCGCCCTTGTCCTCGGCGGCGGCGAGCTTGATGCGGTTGCGCACCCGCTTGCCCGCCAGCACCGGCGCTGGGAATCGCACCTTGTCGAGGCCGTAGTTGAGGATCTGCTTGGCGCGCACGCGCGGCACGAGAATCTCCATGCCGGTGGGCGCCAGCAGCGCGAGCACCAGGTAGCCGTGCGCGATCGTGCCGCCGGCCGGACTCTCCTTGGCCGCGCGTTCGACATCAACGTGGATCCATTGACGGTCTTCGGTGCAGTGCGCGAATTCGTCGATGCGCTGCTGGCCGACTTCGATCCACGATGAAACGCCGATCTCTTGGCCGGCCTTGTCCGCCAGCTCGGCGGGGCCCATGGGTGCAGTGCTCATGTTGAGTCTCCTGGTTCGAAGAGGTGTTCAGGCTTCGTCGAGGAATTCATTGATGGCGCGTACCGACTCCTCTTGGCGCGTCATCAAGAAAAGGTGGCCGCAGTCGAACAGCTTGAGTTCGCTGTTCGGAATGAGTGATCGCATCAGCCGGGCATTGAAGGTGTGGATCAGCGGGTCGTCACGGCCGGCCATCACCAGCGTGCGCTGCTTCAGGCGGCACAACCAATGCACGCTGGTCCAACCCGTCGCGGCGCCGATCTGCAGGTAATAGCCCCAGCGCGACTGCCACTTGACGTGCTTCATGAACTCGGCCGCCAGCTCGGGCCGGCGGCGGAAGTCGCCGCCGTAGATGTCGCCGCTGACCTGGGTTGCGTAGGCCTTGCTCATGTAGCGCCGTGGCGTGACCATGCGCGCGATCGCCTTCGGATGCCCCGGCAGCATGAACATGCCCGAGGTCGTCGCGCACAGGATCAGCCGCCGGCAGCGCTCGCCCGCAGTGCGTGCGAATTCCTGCGCCGCCACGCCGCCCCATGAGACACCGAGCACGTCCGCCTGCGCGTGCCCGAAGTGATCGAGCAGGCCGAGCGCCCAGCGCGCCAGCGTGCGCAGCCGGTAGGGCCGGCGCGGCATCGGCGAATGACCGACGCCCGGGACGTCGAACACGATGACCTCGCGCGCGGGCATCGCGCTTGCAAGCGGCTCGAGCAGTTCGATGCTGCCGCCGATGCCGTTGAACATCAGCAACGGCGTTGCGCCGCGCCGCGAACCCGCCTGGCGCCCGACGCGCAGAAGCTGGGCGCCCACCCGAAGCATCTGGATCTCGAGCGCATGTCCGCCGGCCTCAGCGGTGTGGGCGACGGCTTCGCTGCGGCCCACCGGCGATTCGGGCGAGCCTGTACGCGGCGCGGGGACGGCGCCCATGGCAACGTCGGTCACGTGCGCCTCAATCGACGTTGCGCAGCTCGCGCCGGAGAATCTTGCCGACGTTGGATTTCGGCAGCGCGTCGACGAAGCGCACGACGCTCGGCACCTTGTAGCCGGTCATGCCGGCACGGCAATGCGCGATCACCTCGGCCTCCGTCACGCCGGCGCCCGGCAGGCGGACGACGAACAGCTTGACGGCCTCGCCGGTTTTCGCATGCGGCACGCCGATGCACGCCGCCTCGGCCACGCCGGGGCAGTTGGCGACCACGGCCTCGACCTCGTTCGGATAGACGTTGAAGCCCGAGACGATGATCATGTCCTTCGTGCGGTCAACGATCTTCAGGAAGCCCTTGTCGTCGAAGACGCCGATGTCGCCGGTGCGGAAGTAGCCGTCGCTTGTGAACGCCGTGGCGTTCGCGTCGGGCTTCTCCCAGTAGCCGCGCATCACCTGCGGCCCCTTGACGCAGATCTCTCCCGGCTGCCCCAGCCCCACTTCGAGGTCCTTGTCGTCGAGCAGCTTGACGTCGGTCGACGGCATCGGCAGGCCGGTCGTGCCGGTGAACTCGGTGATGTAGGCCGGGTTGAACGACACCACCGGCGAGGTTTCCGACAGGCCGTAGCCCTCGCGGATGAAGTGGCCGGTGATGGCCTTCCAGCGGTCCGAGACCGCACCCACCACCGCGGCGCCGCCGCCGATCGCCAGCTTCAGCCGCGACCAGTCCACCTCGGCGAGCTTGGGGTGCTGCACCAGGCCGCCGTAGAGGGTGTTGACGCCCATGAACACCGTCGGCCGCGCCTGCGCCAGCACGCCGACGAATCCGTCCATGTCGCGCGGGTTGGCGACCAGCCAGTTCTCGGCGCCGACAGAGAGGTAGCTGAGCGAGACCATCAGCGCGAAGATGTGGTACAGCGGGATCGCGGTCACCAGCACTTCCTCGCCCTCTTTCACCGCCACGGGCATGAAGGCCTTGAACTGCTCGGTGTTGGCCACGAGGTTGCGATGCGACAGCGCCGCGCCCTTCGACAGCCCGGTGGTGCCGCCCGTGTATTGCAGGAACAGCAGGTCGTCACCGGTCAGGGCCACCGGCCGCAGCGGCAGGCCGCCGCCCTGGGCGAGCGCCTCGGCAAAGGACACCGAGTCACCGACGCGTGCATCGACCGGCGGACTCGGCAAGGTGGCACCGCTGGCGTCGCCGACGCCGACCGTGATCACCGTCTTCAAGCCCGTGTTGGCCCGGACTTCGGCGAGCGTCGGCGTCGAGCCGTTGAAGACGACAAGGGTCCCGACCCCGGCATCATTGAGCTGGTGTTCCAGCTCGCGCGCCGTGTACAGTGGATTGACATTCACCTGGACCGCGCCGGCGCGCATGATGCCCAGCAGCGTGACCGGGAACGCCAGCAGGTTCGGCATCATCACCGCCACGCGGTCGCCCTGGCGCACGCCCAGCTTGTTCTGCAGGTAGGCCGCGAACGACCGCGACAGCCTGTCGACGTCGGCGTAGCTCAAGGTCTGGCCGAATGCCTTGAACGCGGGACGCGAGGCGTGGCGCTTGAGCGCGGCGTCCAACAGATCGAGCATCGACGCGTACCGATCAGCGTCGATCTCGGCAGGGATGTCGGCGTACGACTGGGTCCAGTGGCGAGTGCCCATGCTTGTCTCCTTGTTGTGTTGACACCACGCTCTGCGAGGCGGCTTGCTGGAGCAGGACTGTCGGGTCTGAACGCTTCGGCGTAAATGTCGGGCGAGGACAGGATGCGCATCGCCGAGGACAGTGGCTAAGGAGTTTCCCTGGGTTCTCCGTGTGGAGATTGCCGAAGGCGACAGCGCGATTCCAGGACACGTCATGAGTACGACACCGAGACCGAACACGGCGCTTGCGCCGCGCGAAAAGCGGTACGCGCCGTTCAAGGTGCATGCGCCTCTCCGACTACGGCATGTTCGGCTATGCGTTGGCGTGCGCCGAGTCTTGCCGTTTTCCCTGGGTCGTGCAGCACCACAGCGGACCGAGAATGAAACGATGACCACCTCCACTTCCTCCTTCCTCTCCGACGCCGACGGCACCCGCGTGGTGACCTACACCTGGTCCGACGTGGACGACCAGCCCGCCGGCGTGGTGCAGATCGCCCACGGGCTGGCCGAACACGGCGAGCGCTACGACCGTTTTGCCCACGCGCTGAACACCGCCGGCTTCGTGGTCCACGCGGCCGACCACCGCGGGCACGGACGCACCGCCAACGGACGGCTGGGCGACTTCGGTGCCGCCGGGTTCGGCGGCCTGATCGCCGATGTGGTCCAGTTCGGCGCCGCGCTTCGCGCGCGGCACGGCGGCCTGCCGCTGTTCCTCTTCGGGCATTCGATGGGCTCGTTCGCCGCGCAGGCGGCCCTGCTCGACCACGCCGCCCCCTGGGCGGGCGTGGTGCTGTCCGGCTCGACCGCGCTGGACGCATTCGCCGCCGCCATGGCCAACGCTCCCGCCGACGCCCCCGCCGGTCTCGAAGCTTTCAACGCGGGCTTCGAGCACCGCACGGGCTACGAATGGCTGTCCCGCGACCCCGCCGAGGTGGACGCCTACGTGGCGAACCCCTGGTGCGGCTGGGACGTGCCGGCCGATGTGATTCCCGCCCTGTTCGAACCCGCACCCCGGGTGGCCGACCCGGCGCGGCTGGCCGGCATCCGCCGTGACCTGCCGGTGCTGATCGCGTCGGGCGACGCCGACCCGCTGGCCGGCGGCGGCGCGCTGATCCAGTTGCTGGGCCAGCGCTACCACGATGCCGGCCTGGCCGATGTGACGGTGAAGCTGTACCCGGGTGGCCGCCACGAAATCCTGAACGAGACCAACCGCGACGAGGTCACCGCCGACATCGTGGCCTGGCTGCGCGCGCACGCGGGGTAGGCGCCGCGCCGCCTCACGGCGCCGGCAACGGAAGCGCAGGGCCTGCTGCCCCACAGGCGTGATCACCACATCCCGCCCCACCCCCCGCCGCACCCGCCGCCGCGCCACCAGGTGCTGGTGCAACGCGTCGGCCAGTTCGCCCGCGAGCCTGGCCGGCCTCGGCTCCCGCGTCGGGGATTCTGAGGGAGCGTTTGAAAGTCCTATGCGCCGGTCTGCGGTGGGCCACTCTGGCGGATGCCGAAGCCGTGGCCCTCGCCTGCGCGTCCAGGCCATTGCGCAGCCGCTGGCCCATCGCCTGCATGTGGGTGATGCCGTCCAGCGCCTGCAGCTTGCGCAAGATGGTTAGTGCCGAGGCCATGGCCACGGCGCCGCGCCAGAACGAGCTGGTGACGAAGATCGACGCCGCGGCCTCGCGCGCGCGCCGCGCCGCGCGCGGTGGTCACGCCAATCGTCGTCGCGTCGGTGCCGTTCTTCGCGAACAGCGCCCAGTCGGCATGCGCGACCAAGGCGGTGAAGAACTCGGCCAGTTCCACCAGCACCGGGGCCGGGCCGTTCATCACATCGCCTGCACGTGCCTGGGCAGCGGCAGCGGCATCCACGTCGGCATCGTGATGGCCCCGCATCACCGGGCCCCAGCTGCACATGAAGTCGATGTACTCGCGGCCTGTCGGTATCCCACAGCCGGCAGCCATCGGCGTGCGAGAAGAACTGCGGATAGCCGGCCGGCAGGCCCTGCGCGCGCGTGTGGCCCACAGGCCGCCGGGGATGACGCGCGCCGCGCGCTCGCGCAGCGCGGCGTCGGTGTTCATCTGCCCAGCAAGCCCAGCGACAGGGTCGGGTAGACGATCACGATCACCAGCCAGATCAGCATGATGGTGATGAACGGGATCACCGACCTGACGATGGTGCCGAAGGCCACCTTGAAGGCCGCAATGGCGACGATCAGGTTCAGGCCCACCGGCGGCGTGAGGTAGCCGATTGAACCGCCCCGGGTTCTCCGTGTGGAGAATGCGGAAGGCGACAGTGCGACTTAAGGACACGTCATGAGTACGACACCGAGACCGAACACGGCGCTTGCGCTACACGAAAAGCGGTACGCGCCGTTCAAGGTGCACGCCGTCATGCGCGCCCTGAGTGAACTGGGGGTGGACACCAAGCTGCTGCTGGCCGGCTCCAGTCTGTCGCAGGCCGAAGCCTCGAGTGCCCACACTCGGATCTCGGTCCATCAGTTCCTCGTGGTGTGCCGTAACGCCGGCAGGCTGTCGCCAAAGGCGGGATGGGCCGCACTCGTGGGGGGCGGGATGCGCCTCACCGACTACGGCATGTACGGCTATGCGTTGGCGTGCGCCGAGTCGATGCGCGGTGCCTGCGAACTCGCCGTGCGCTATCACGCACTTGCCACACCGGTCATGCGGATTGCCTTCGAGGTGGAGCACGACGTGGCCTCATGGGTTCTCCCGACGCTCGACGAAGCCGCGCTACCCGACGTCGATAGAGATCTGTTTCGCGCGCTGCTGGAAATGCAGCTCGGCACGCACGTCAGCCTCACGAAGCACGTGATGGGCGCCTGGTGCGTGCCCGCGCGCGCGGGCTTCGCGTTGCCGCGTCCGAGGCACGCCGGCCTGTTGGAACGGGTGCTCGAATGCACCGTCACCTTCGATCAGCCTCGCACGCAAGTGGACTACCCAGCCGAGTGGCTGGACCGGCCACCCCAATTCGCGAACCCCATCGCCGCGACCCAGGTCTCGGCAGCCTGCGCCAAGTTGTTGGAGGACCACAAGTGGAACTCGGGCACGAGCCGCCGGGTATATGCCGAACTGACGCGAACACCGGGCCGCTTTCCCGGCATCGACGAGATCGCGGCGGTGCTGTGTATCACCGCCCGGACGCTGCGGCGACGGCTCGACGAGGAGGGGACGACCTACAAGGAACTGCTGGCGAGCGTGCGCCAAGCCTTGGCCGTCGACTACCTGTCGACCTCGTTCCTCGAGGTCGACGACATTGCTGCCGCCCTGGGTTTCAGCGACGCGGCGAGCTTTCGCCACGCCTTCAAGCGCTGGACGGGCCGCACCCCCGGCGAATACCGGGCCGGAGCCGCGTCGCCGAGCGCCGACTGAGCTTCAGTGCGCGCAGAAATCAGCGAACAATCTCTCCGTCCCAGTGGCGCCGGTCGACCTGTTGCTCACGGTGGGCTCGCCCCAACGGGTTCAGCGGCCTGGGTTCGAGTCGTGCCTTGTGACCTACCGAAGGCCTGACCGACGGCTTGGCGAGCGACCGAGCGGCTGCATTGGGTCGGCGCCGCAATTTCATGACGCGTGAAGCGGTCGGTGGCGCAGCGCCAGCGAAGTCGCGTGGGATCACCGACCGCAGTACCTCGTACATCGTGGGTGTGCATGTCAAGCCATTCAGAGGAGCTTCTCGACGTTGGAGAGCGTTAGGACGCCGAGGATGGCGAAGATAGTCGCGGTGATGCCGAGCACGAGCTTTACGGGGCGACAAGCGCCGTACTGTGCGGCGGTGACGGCAGGCGCTTGGCCTGCACCTCGACCGTGGGACCTCCCTCTACCTGCACCGTCAGCTCCAGCACGTCGCCGTCGAGCCGGCCACGGTAGCGAAACAGCTGCACGGTCTCCGGACCGTCG
>JAFEFZ010000293.1 GCA_018240325.1 Pseudomonadota bacterium | reverse complement strand
GATTTGTCGTCCTGGCTAGGCGCAAACCGCAGCGATGCCCAGTGGCATCGCGAGGATTTGCAACGACGCCAGGGCGGCAAAGGCGCGGTTTTATGTGCTGCATAGCGTGGAACACTGCACTAGAAGCGGAACCAGGCGACGGCCGTGGCGATCGCGGCGCACATCACGGCGTTGCAGCTGCTCACGGTGATCGCGCGGTTCACGCGCCGCCCGTTCTGCTCGTACAGCCAGGCGGCCATCGTGGCGTTGGCGCCCACCCAGGTCAGCCAGGTGACAAGCGAGTGCTGGCTGCTGTTGCCGGTGGCGAAGATGCTCCACAGCGTCGGCAGGTAGGCCAACACGCGCGTGAAGCTGAACACGGCGAACAGCCAGGTCAGCACCGAGCGGTATCGGCTGGCGGCCTGCGGGGCCGCGCCCGCCTCGCCGCTGGGGGCGGTGCGGCCGCCCGCAGGGTGCGCCAGCGCCAGGCGCATCGTGCCGCGGGGCCGGTCCTGGCCGCGGCCGGGCCGTCCGTCGGCGCGGCCGCCGCGCCGGCCGGGTCGAGTCCGCGCCGGCCGGCGCGTGCGTTGCCGGCTCACTGGAGCACCTGCGGCCTGCGCCCTGCGGTGTTCGCGCTCGGGGCGGCCCGGCCGGCTCACGGGTTGCGCCAGCAGTTGGGGTTGGCCAGCGCTTGGCGGCTTCTGGACAGCAGCGCGCCGTCCTTGCAGGGTTCGGCCGCGGGCCGTGCCGCTGCTGCGCCGCCTGTTGCGCCGCCTGCTGCGCCCATCGGCTCACGATAGGCGACGGGCCGCAGGCCGTGGCCGCCGGCCGATGCAGCCGGCGCGACGGCCGCAGGCTGCAATGCGGCGATCTCGTCGCGGTGGCGGTCGCGTTCGGCGGCGGTCCAGATCGCCGCGGTGGCGACCCCTGCGAAAGCCAGGCAGCCGACCACGAAGCCCCGAAGCGGGGTGCGGCCGGGAGCATCTGCGTACGCGTTCATGGGTTGGCTCCGGTGGTGGGTGGGCCGATGCAGCCCGTTCGCGTCCGCGCAAACTGCGCAGGGCGCTCCATGCCGCATCGAACCCGCAATCACTGTAGGCAGCAGGCCGCCGCGGCGCGTCCCGCCCGCACGGGGCATCGCGCTATGCCGGAAGGCATAGGCTGCTCAGAGCCTCTCGGCCTCTCGGCCTCTCGGCCTCTCGGCCTCTCGGCCTCTCAGTCGAGCAGCCCGGCTGCGCGCGCACGCAGCGCCGCCTCGGTGCGGTTGCGCACCCGCAGCGTGCGCAGGATCGCGGCGATGTGCAGCTTCACCGTGCCCTCGGCCAGGCCCAGTCGCTCGGCGATCGCGCGGTTGGGCTGGCCCTCGCCCAGCAGGCGCAGCACGTCGCGCTGGCGCGCGGTCAGCCGCGCCGCGAGTTCGCTCGCGGCGGGTGCGGCCGCTGCCGGCGGCGCCAGCACCGGCGCGGGCGACGCGGCCGGCGGCTCGCCCGCCAGCGCCCGCCGCAGCATCTGCAGCAGCGCTTCGGCTTCGGCGCTCTTGGACACGAAGCCCCAGGCGCCGGCGTCGAGCGCGGCGCGTGCGACGCGCGGGTCGGGTTCGCCCGAGACCACCAGCAGCGGCAGCGCCGGGCGCAGCGCGTGCGCGCGGCGCAGGCCCTCCAGCGCGTCGAGCCCCGGCATCTGCAGGTCGATCACGGCCGCATCCAGCGCCTGATGCTCGATCAGCCGCAGCGCCGACGGGAAATCCGGCGCCAGGTGCACCGTCACGCCGGGCCGCAGCCGGGCGACGACCTGCGCGAGCGCGTCGCGCACCAGCGGATGGTCGTCGGCGACGAGCACGTTCATGTCGATTCCTGCTGTCCGCCGGCGGCCGGCGGCGGCACCGGCCGCGCCTGCAGGGCCTGGGCGAGCCAGACCTTCAGCCGGTCCGGATCGAGCGGCTTCGCGAGCCAGGCGGCACCCGACGCGGCCAGCGGCGCGAGCCGCTGCGGCGCCGTCTCGCCGGTGACGATGAGCGCGGGCAGTGCCGGCTCGGCCCAGGCGGTGCGCAGCGCGTCGATCGCGCGCAGCCCGTCGTCGCCGCCGCGCAGGTGGTAGTCGGCGACGAGCGCATCGACCGGCGGCATGCCGCTGCTGCGCCAGGCGGCCAGCAGCGCCGGGGTGTCGGCCGCGGCCACGGCGCGGCACTGCCAGCTGTGCAGCAGGCTGAGCATCGCGTCGCGGACGGCGTCGTCGTCCTCGAGCACCGCGATGCAGGCGCCGTCGGGCAGCGGCGCGGGCGCCGCCGGCGCAGCCGCGTGCCGCTGCGGTGCCGCCGCCGCCGGCACCGACAGGGTCACGCGGGTGCCGCGGCCCGGGCGCGACACCAGCGCCACCCGCAGGTCCATCAGCTCCGACAGGCGGCGCACGATCGCCAGCCCGAGGCCGAGCCCGTCGCGGCGCCGGCCGGCCTGCAGATCGGCCTGGTAGAACTCGTCGAACACGCGCGCCTGCTCGTGCTGCGGGATGCCGTGGCCGGTGTCCCACACGCCGAGCTGCCAGCGCCGGCCGGCGGTGTCGAGCCGCCAGCGCAGCAGCAAGCCGCCGCGCTCGGTGTTCTGCAGCGCGTTGGTCAGCAGGTTGCGCAGCACGCGCTCCAACAGCAGCGGATCGGCCAGTGCGTGGCGCGTGCGCGGCGCGGGGCCTTCGCGCAGCACCAGCCGCAGGCCCCGGCGCTCGGCCAGCGGCGCGATCTCGTCGCCCAGGCGGTGCAGCAGCGCGCCCAGGTCGAAGGGCACCGGCTCGGGCACGACCGAGCCGGTCTCGATCCGCGACAGGTCCAGCAGCGCCTCGAACATCGAGCCCAGCACCGCGAGCGACGCGCGCATGCGCTGCAGCCCCGCGCGCACCGGCAGCGGCAGCCCGGCGCGCGGCAAGGCTGCCAGGTTCAGCCGCAGCGCGTGCAGCGGCTGGCGCAGGTCGTGGCTGGCCGCGGCGAAGAACTGCGTCTTGGCCCGGTCGGCGGCTTCGGCGGCTTCCTTGGCGCGCCGCATGTCGGCCAGCGCGGCGTGCAGCGCGGCGCCGGCCGCGGCCACGCGCGCCTCCAGGGTGGCGTTGGCGCGTTCGAGCTCGCGCGCGGCGCGCACGTAGCCGTCGATCAGCATCCACGACACCAGCGCGACGAACAGCAGCCCGGCGTAGGGCGTCAGGTAGGCCGGGTTGTTGTCGGCGCCGGCGTGCGCGACCCACCAGTCGCGCGCGCCGAAGGCGAGCGACACCGCGCCGGCGGCCATCATCAGCAGGCCGCCCACGTCGCGCCGGCGCAGCGCGCGCGCCATCACCAGCACGACGGCCACGGCCACCAGCGCGATGCAGCCGGCGCGCCAGGCCTCGGTGGCGGCCTCGAGCCGCCCCAGTGCGGCCGCCGCGTACAGCAGCGGCACCGCGGCGAGCATCAGCCCCCACAGCACGCGCTCCAGCCGCGGCCGGACCCAGCCCGAGAAGCGCAGGCTGAACACCACCAGCAGGATCACGAAGGCCGAGTACAGCGCCGTCCAGACGACCGCGTAGTGCATGCCGCTCAGCGGCGACCACGGCAGCACCGTCCACAGCGTGTGCAGGCCCCAGCCGACCGCGGCGACGCCGAAGTACGCGTGCGCCGGGTCGCGCCGCTGCCGTGCCCACAGCGTCAGCACGCACAGGCCCAGGCAGACCATGATCGCGGCCACCACCGCCGGGCCGATCACCACGCCCAGCACCCGCGCTTCATGCTCGCGCTCCAGCACGCCGACCGGGCCGATCTGCAGCGGCGACAGGCCCACGCGCGGCGTGCCGGCCAGGTCGATGTCCAGCGTGTTGCGCCCGTCGCGCAGCAGGCCGTCGGGCAGCCGCAGCAGGCGGATGCGGTGCACGCTGCGCGGCAGCGGCTCGGCGGCGTGGGCCAGGTCGTCCTCGAGCGGCTGGCCGTTGAGCGCCACGCGCGCATGCGCGAGCAGCCCGGGCACGTACAGCGCCTGCCCCGACGGCGCCGGGCCGAGGTCGGCCTGCACCAGCAGGTGCACCTGCTGCGGCACCTCGCTGCCGGCGGCCGCCTGCTCGAAGGGCAGCTTCACCGCCGTGATGCTGCCGTCGGCGCCCAGCCGCCCGGCCTGCGCCAGCCGCTGCGCGCCGGCGGGCGGCTGCACGCTTGCCGATGCCGCCGACGCCGCCAGCGGCACGATCAGCGCGAGCAGCAGCCTCAGCGCCGCTGCGCGTGCGGCGGCGATGCGGGGCGGCGGGTCGGGCGGGTGGCGCATCGCGGCATGCCGGCGCGGCCGCCCAATCTAGCGGCGCCCGGCGCGGCCGGCATCCCCATTTCTAGGGACAGATGCGCAGCGGTGCCGAGCTATCGTTGCGGCCATGAAGCATTCGGCCGGGCTGTCGGGCCTGCGCGCGCTGGGCATGCTCGGGCTGGCGCCGCAGCTGTACATCCCTGCGCTGCTGGAGGCGCTGCACGGCGTGCTGCCGTCGCGCCACAACCTGTTCGACTGGACCGACGCGCAGGGCCGGCTGCTGCACTACTGCTTCGAGGGCGCGATCGACCACAAGATCGCGGCGCTGTACTTCAACGAGTTCCACAACCGGCGCGAGGCCGATGCGATGCCGACCTTCCGCGACGCGGTCAACGGCGGCCCCGTGATCCGGCCGGCCGACGAGCTCGACAACGCGCGCTTCTTCGGCTCGGCGCTGTACCGGGAAATCTGGGAGCCGCAGGGCCTGCACACCCGGGTCGAGGCCGTCGTCAAGCGCGCCGACGGCTCGCCGCTGGGGTCGCTGGTGCTGTACCGCGGCCCCGGCGAGCGGCGCTTCACGCGCGCCGACGAGGCGCTGCTGGCGCAGGTGGCGCGCTACGCCGCGCACGCGCTCGAAGCACCCGGCGCCGGCATGCCCGCGGGCGAGCACGTGGCGCGGCGCGACCGCGGCGCGGTGCTGAGCCTGGGCCTCGACGGCCGGCTGCAGCACCTGTCGGCCGACGCGCTCAAGCTGCTGCTGCTGGCGCACGGCGGCATCACGCCCGCCAGTGCCGGGCGCGCGCCGCGGCGCGAGGATTTCCCGACGCTGACGCTGCTGCTGGAGCGCCACCGCGGCGCCGGCGGCGCCGCGCACGCATCGCTGACGGTGGACAACGCCTGGGGCCGCTTCAGCTACGACAGCACGCTGCTGGCGCCGCTGGGGCCCGATGCGGCGCCGCTGATCCACGTCGGCATCGTGCAGCACGAGCCGATGCGCCTGGCGGCGTGGCGCGCGATCCAGGCGCTGCCGCTGACGCCGGCGCAGCGCGAGGTCTGCGCGTTGCTGCATGCGGGGCACACGCGCCCCGAGATCGCGCAGTCGCTGGCGATCGCGGCCTCGACCGCGGGCGACCACGTGAAGCAGCTCTATGGCCGGCTGGGCGTGGGCTCGGTGCAGGAGCTGTCGGCGCTGATCCATCAGCGCGTCGGCGCGCGCACGGCGTGAGCGGCGGCGGCCTTCGGGCAGGCGCCCCGGGCCGCCCCGGGCCTGCGCGATCCGCACCGTGGGCGGGCCGGGCGCAGCGCGGCCCCGGGGGCGCGCCCTTCAGCCGGCGCCGGCCGCGTGGCGCTCGCGCAGCTCGCGCTTGAGCACCTTGCCGATCGCGCTGCGCGGCAACTCGTCGATGCAGTGCAGCGCCGCCAGCCGCTGGGTCTTGCCGACGCGCGCGTTGCACCACTCGAGCAGCGCGGCTTCGCTGGTGGCGTCGCCCGGCCGGCGCACCACGTAGGCCACCGGCGTCTCGCCCCATTGCGCCGAGGGCACGCCCACCACCGCGACGTCGGCCACCGCCGCGTGCCCGCGCAGCACCGCCTCGAGATCGCTCGGGTACAGGTTGAAGCCGCCGCTGATGATCATGTCCTTGCGCCGGTCGAACAGGGTCAGGAAGCCGTCGGCGTCGAAGCGGCCGATGTCGCCGGTGCGGATGAAGCGCCGGCCCTCGCCGTCGAACCACTCGACTTCGCGCGTCATCTCGGGCTGGCCGTGGTAGCCGCTCATCATGCCGGCCGAGCGGCCGACCACTTCGCCGGCCTCGCCCGGCGCCGCCTCGCGGCCGTCGTCGTCGATCAGCCGGATCTCGCTGCCCGCCGCCGGCCGGCCCACGGTGTGCAGCTTGTCGGGGTGCTCGTGCGCGTTCAGGATGCAGGTGCCGCCGCCTTCGGTCATGCCGTAGAACTCCACCAGCCCGCCGGGCCAGCGGCGCAGCACGTCGGCCTTGAGCGCCGTGGGGAACGGCGCGCTGGTGCAGAACTTCATGTGGAACGAGCGCAGGTCGTGCGCGTCGAAGTCGGGCCGCGCCATCAGCCGTTGGTACTGCACCGGCACCAGCATCGTGTGCGTGGCGCGGATCTGCTCGGCCAGCCGCAGGTAGGCGGCGGCGTCGAACTTGGGCATCAGGTGCACCGCGCCGCCGTTGGCGATCGTCGGGAAGAACACCACCAGCGTCGTGTTCGAGTACAGCGGCGTGGCCAGCAGCGTGACCGTGTCGGGCCCGTAGCCGTAGGCCGCGCCGCGCAGCACGTGCGCCCAGCGCATGCGGTGCGGCTGCACGATGCCCTTGGGCGTGCCGGTGGTGCCGCTGGAGTAGATGATGTTGAACGGCCATTCGGGGTCGATCGGCACCGGCGCCGGCCGCGCACCGGGCGGCGCGAGCCAGTCGGCCAGGCCGGCGCCGGGCAGCGACGCGTCCAGCGGCGTCAGCGGCACCGTGCCGCCCAGCGCCGGCAGCAGCGCGGCGGCCGCGTCGTCGGCGAACAGCCGCCGGGCCTGCGCATCGCCCACCATCGCCGCGAACTGCGCGGCCGTGACCGACGGCGCGATCGGCGCCACCGCCACGCCGGCGCGCAGCGCGCCGAGGAACACCGCCGCGTAGTGGACCGAGCTGTGCGCGCAGATTGCGACCGCCTGCCCCGGCGCCACGCCGTCGCGCTGCAGCGCCGCGGCGGCGCGGTCCATCAGCGCGTCGAGTGCCGCGTAGTCGAGCCGCTCGGCGCCGCAGCCGAGTGCGGTGTGCCGCGGCCGCGCCGCGGCGTGCTCGCGGATCAGGTCGGGGATCGCGCGGAACGCCGTTTCGGCCGGCGCGCTCATTTGGCGGCCGTCCCGGGCGCGTCGCCGATGTGGCGGTGCGGGCCCTGCGGCTCGGCGGCCTGCGGCAGCCGGCGGCGGGTGGGGACGAGGCTGGGTTCGGGCATCGCGGTTCTCCGGTCGGCAGGCACCGGCACACCCGGCGCGCGATGCAGCATAGCGCCGGCACCGGCGCACCCGGCGCACCCGGCGCACCCGGCGCACCCGGCGCACGGCGCGGCATTGGGGTCGGCACCGGCACCGCTGACGCGCGGCGCAGCCTAGCGGCGGCATCGGCCGGCCGGTTGCAGTGGCTGCGCTAGACTGCCGGCCATGTTCATGTCGCGCAAGCCGAGGTCTGTGGACCGGGGAGCCTGGCCCTGGCGTCGCTGACGCCTGCCGCTTGCCGCCGGCTCCGAGCCGGCACCCTGTTGCCGCCATGCGGCCGCGCTTCGGGCGCGCCGCCCGCGAATGAGGACCCGACATGATCACCGAACTCGAATTCAAGAGCCTGGCCGCCGAAGGCTGCAACCGCATTCCGCTGATCGCGGAAGCCTTCGCCGACCTCGAAACCCCGCTGTCGCTGTACCTGAAGCTGGCCTACGGCTCGGGCGGCGGCCGCAACAGCTTCCTGCTGGAAAGCGTGGTCGGCGGCGAGCGCTTCGGCCGCTATTCGTTCATCGGCCTGCCGGCGCGCACGCTGCTGCGCGCCCGCGGCTTTCGCACCGAAGTCGTGACCGACGGCCAGGTCGTCGAGACGCACGACGGCAACCCGCTGGACCTCATCGCCGCCTACCAGCAGCGTTTCAAGGTGGCGCTGCGCCCGGGGATGCCGCGCTTTTGCGGCGGGCTGGCCGGCTACTTCGGCTACGACGCGGTGCGCTGCATCGAGCCGCGGCTGGCGCGCGGCTTCGACAAGCCCGGCGGCATCGACACCCCCGACATCCTGCTGCTGCAGTGCGAGGAGGTGGCGGTCATCGACAACCTGTCGGGGCGGCTGTACCTGATCGTCTATGCCGACCCGGCCGAGCCCGAGGCCTTCGCGCGCGCCAAGCGCCGGCTGGCGTCGCTGGCCGACAAGCTGCTCTACAGCGTGACGGCGCCGGCGGTCAGGCGCGGGCCGTCGCATTCGGTCGAGCGCGAGTTCGCGAAGGCCGACTACCTGGCGGCGGTGGTGCGCGCCAAGGAGTACATCGCCGCCGGCGACATGATGCAGGTGCAGGTGGGCCAGCGGCTGCGCAAGCGCTACACCGAAAGCCCCTTGAGCCTGTACCGCGCGCTGCGATCGCTGAACCCGTCGCCCTACATGTATTTCTACGACCTGGGCGACTTCCAGATCGTCGGCGCCAGCCCCGAGATCCTGGTGCGCCAGGAGCACACGCCCGAAGGCGACAAGGTCACGATCCGGCCGCTGGCCGGCACCCGGCCGCGCGGTGCGACGCCCGAGCAGGACCTGGCGCTCGAAGCCGAGCTGAAGGCCGACCCGAAGGAGCGCGCCGAACACGTGATGCTGATCGACCTGGCGCGCAACGACATCGGCCGCATCGCCCGGACCGGCAGCGTCAAGGTGACCGAGGCCTTTGCCGTCGAGCGCTATTCGCACGTGATGCACATCGTCAGCAACGTCGAGGGCATCCTGAACCCGGGCATGAGCAACCTCGACGTGCTGCGTGCCACCTTCCCCGCGGGCACGTTGACGGGCGCGCCCAAGGTGCGCGCGATGGAGATCATCGACGAGCTCGAGCCGGTCAAGCGCGGCATCTACGGCGGCGCCTGCGGCTACCTCAGCTATGCCGGCGACATGGACGTGGCGATCGCGATCCGCACCGGCATCGTCAAGGATGGCACGCTGTACGTGCAGGCGGCGGCCGGCGTCGTCGCCGATTCGGTGCCCGAGATGGAGTGGCGCGAAACCGAGGCCAAGGCGCGCGCGCTGCTGCGCGCGGCCGAGCTGGTGGAAGAGGGGTTCTGATCGCCCGAGGGCCGGCCGCGCGCCGCGCCGCATCTGTCAGACTGCGGCCGCGCAGCCTCCAGGCCGGGGCCGCATCGCGATGGACCTGCCGACCCTTCCCAGCGAAATCTCCCCGCTGCCCAACGAGCAGTGGCCGTACCTGGTCATCCTGGTGCGGCTGGCGCTGGCGCTGGCGCTCGGGCTGCTGCTGGGGCTGGAGCGCGAGCGCCGCCGCAAGGAGGCGGGGTTGCGCACCTTCGGCTTCATCGCGCTGCTGGGCGCGCTCGGCGGCTCGCTCGGCGACAGCTTCGCGCTGCTGGCCTTCGCCGCGACCGGCATGCTCACGGTGCTGCTCAACATCCACGCCGCGCGCAGCGGCGAAGGCATCGAGCTGACCACCTCGGCGGCGATGCTGATCACCAGCATGGCCGGCATCCTGTGCGGCCAGGGGCACACGATCACGCCGGCGTCGGTGATGGTGATCTCCACCGCGCTGCTGGCGTGGAAGGAGCGGCTCGCCGGCTTCTCGATGGGGCTGACCGAAGGCGAGCTGCGCTCGGCGCTGCTGCTGGCGATCCTGGCGATCGTGATCTACCCGGCGCTGCCGGAGGGCGCCGTCGGGCCGCTGCGCATCGTCGAGCCGCGCGCGGCCTGGATCACCGTGATCCTGATCGCCAGCATCGGCTTCGTGAACTACATCCTGTGGAAGCTGTACGGCACCCGCGGCAGCGACCTGTCGGGCCTGTTCGGCGGGCTGGTCAACAGCAACTTCACCGTGATCGAGATGACGACGCGGGTGCGCGAGTCGCAGGGCCGGTTCGCATCGGCCGCGTATCGCGGCATCCTGATCGCGATCGGCGCGATGGTGCTGCGCAACGGCATGCTGCTGCTTATCCTGGCGCCGCTGGCGCTGCTGGACGTGGCCGGCGCATACATCCTGATGCTCGGCACCGCCGCCGCGCTGGTGCTGGCTGCGCACCTGCGCACGGGCGCCGACGACGCCCGCGAGACGGCCGACATCAAGCTCACGCTGCCGTTCTCGCTGCAGGTGGCGCTGAAGTACGGCGCGCTGTTCCTGCTGCTGCACATGGTGGGCATCCTGATGCAGCGCCAATACGGCGAGGCCGGCTTCTACGCGGTGACCGTGATCGGCGGCCTGCTGTCCAGCGCCAGCGCGGTGGCGGCGGCCGCGAGCATGGCGTCGCAGGGCGCGATCTCGTCCGCGGTGGCGGGCAAGGGCGCGGTGCTGGCGTCGTTGACCAGCATCGCGTTCAGCCTGTCCTTCGTGCTGCGCAGCGGCCAACCCCGGCTGATCCGGCGGCTGCTGCTGGCGGCGCTGCTGATCGCCGCCGCAGCCGCGCTCGGCGTGGTGCTCAGCGGCGCGATCGGCGCGGTCATCGGGCCCTGGCTCGCGGCGCTGCGGCCGCTGCCGTAGCGTGCGGCGGCCGCTCGCGCCCCGCGCGCGGGCCGCATCGGCGCCGCGCTGCCCGGCCACGCCGCGACGATTGCCCCACGATCGCCGGCTTCGGGCGGAACCGCCGCGCGACGACGGCGCCGGTGCGGCCGCCGCCTGCTTCGGTGGCGATCACCGGGCAGCCTTGCCCGAAGATGGCCCGATGCGCATCGGCAGGCGTGGCGCTCAGGTC
>JAFEFZ010000292.1 GCA_018240325.1 Pseudomonadota bacterium | reverse complement strand
TTCGACACCGCCAGCGGCGCGGTCGACTTCGTCGCCGTGGGCAAGCAGCCGCACGGGCTGGCGGTGTGGCCGCAGCCGGGGCGTTACAACCTCGGGCACACCGGCAACCTGCGCTGAGGCGCGCGGCACGCGGCACGCGGTGCGGCACGGTGCAGCAGTGTGTCGGTTGAGCGTGCGTGCCGCATCGGGCCGCACCGCCGCCGGCCGTGCCCATCTGGTACAAGCCGGTTGCATCCCAGCGGGAGTCGATCCATGGCCGGCCAGATCTTCGAGAAGCAGCAGCTCATCCGGTTCCACCACTGCGACCCGGCGGGCATCGTGTTCTTCCCGCAGTACCTGATCCTGTTCGACGAGTTGCTCGAAGACTGGTTCAACGAAGGCCTGGGCGTCGATTTCGCCCGCTTCGTCGCCCACGAACGCGTGGGCACGCCGGCGGCGCGCCTCGAGTGCGACTTCCTCGCGCCGAGCAAGATCGGCGACATGCTGACGATGCGGCTGAACGTGCAGCGCCTGGGCAACAGCTCGTTCACGCTGGTCATCGAAGGCGTGTGCGGCGGCCAGACCCGCATCCGCTGCCTGCAGGTGCGCGTGTTCGCCGCGCTCGACCGGCTGCGCGGCATCCCGATCCCGGCCGAGCTGCGCCGGAAGATGGCGCGCTTTGCGCTGCCGGACCCGGCAGCCGAGGGCCAGGGCTGACATCGGCACGGACCCGGCGGAGCGGGAACCCGCACGCCGCCGCCCGCGCGTAGACGCAGCGCCCTACATCGACAGGGGCCAGTGGCGCGCAGGCCCGTTCCGCCGCTACGATGCCCGCCCCAACCCGAGCGGAGGCCGCAAGCCCATGAACTACGACTACCTGATCGCCGGCGGCGGCTCGGCCGGCTGCGTGCTGGCCGCGCGCCTGAGCGAAGACCCGGACGTCTCGGTGTGCCTGGTCGAGGCCGGCAGCGCGTCGTCGGAATCGGTGTTCATCCGCGCGCCGCTCGGCTTCGCCGCCAGCCCGACGCTGGGGCTGTTCAACTGGAACTTCTCCACCGTGCCGCAGGCCGGCTTCAACGGCCGCCAGGGCTGGCAGCCGCGCGGCAAGGTGCTGGGCGGATCGTCGGCGATCAACGCGATGGTCTACACCCGCGGCAACCCGCGCGACTACGACCAATGGGCCGCGCTCGGCAACCCGGGCTGGGCCTGGGCCGACGTGCTGCCGGTGTTCAAGGCCGCCGAGAACAGCGAATGCTTCGGCGCGACCGAGCTGCACGGCAGCGGCGGCCCGCTCAACGTGGCCTGGCTGCCCAGCCCCAGCCCGCTGGGCGAGGCCTTCATCCAGGCGGCCGAGCAGCAGGGGCTGCCGCGCATCGCCGACTACAACGGCCCGCGCCAGCACGGCGTGGCGCCGGCGCAGGTCACGCAAAAGGGCGGCGAGCGCTGCAGCGCGGTTCGCGCCTACCTGGGCCCGGCAATGAAGCGGCCGAACCTGACCGTGATCACCGACGCCGCGATCGACCGCGTGCGCTTCGACGGCAGCCGCGCCGTCGGGCTCGAGATCGTCACCAAGCAGGGCCGGCAGAGCCTGGACGCGCACCGCGAGGTGATCGTGTCGGCCGGCTCCTTCGGCTCGCCGGCGATCTTGATGCGCTCGGGCCTGGGGCCGGCGGCGCAGCTGCGCGAGCACGGCATCAGCGTGCTGCACGAGCTGCCCGGCGTGGGCCACAACCTGCAGGATCACGCGACCACGGTGCTGATCCAGCGCAGCCCGCGCACCGACCTGACGCTGGGCTTCTCGCTGCCCGGCGGCGCCGCACTGCTGGGCGCGATGGGGCAGTGGCGGCGCGAGCGCACCGGCTGGATCACCACCAACGTGGCCGAGGTGCAGGGCTTCCTCTCCACCGACGGCCACGACGAATGGCCCGACATCCAGCTGGCGTTCTGCACCGGCATCATCGACGACCACACGCGCAAGTCGCACCTGGGCCACGGCTACACGCTGCACGTCACGCTGATGCGGCCCAGGAGCCGCGGCACGGTGCGGCTGGCCGGCACCGATCCGAAGGCCGCGCCGCTGATCGACCCGGCCTTCCTGAGCGACGCCGACGACCTGCAGCGCCTGCTGCGCGGCACGCGCATGGGCGACGCCATCTTGCGCTCCGACGCGCTGGCGCCGTACCGCGGCAAGATGCTCTACCCGTTCCCGCGCGACGACGATCGCGCGGCCGAGACCTACGTGCGCGACCACACCGACACCGAATACCACCCGGTGGGCACCTGCGCGATGGGCCCCGACGCCGACGCCGGCGCGGTGGTCGATGCACAGCTGCGCGTGCGCGGCGTGCAGGGCTTGCGCGTGGTCGATGCGTCGGTGATGCCGCGGCTCGTGACCGGCAACACCAACGCGCCGACGATCATGATCGCCGAGAAGGCGGCACGCATGATCCGCGGCGGTGCCGCGGCGGCGGTGGCGGCTGCGCTGACGAGCGAAGCGGTGGCGGCGGTCGCGGGCTGATCCGACGCGGCGGCGCGGCCCGCCGTCAGCCGATCAGCGCTGCCGCCAGCCGGTTGTGCCGCTCCAGGTGCACCGGCAGGTCGATCGTCGTCAACTGGCCGTCGCGCACCACGACGTGGCCGTTGACGACGGTATGGGCGACGCGCGGCACGTGGCAGAAGAACAGCGCGGCCAGCGGGTCGTGCAGCGCGCCGGCCAGGCCGACGTCGTCCAGCGGCACGCAGGCGAAGTCGGCGCTCATGCCCGGCGCCAGCGCGCCGATGTCGTCGCGGCCGAGCACGCGCGCGCCGCCGAGCGTGGCGATCTCCAGCACCTCGCGCGCGGTCAATGCGCCCGGGCCTTTCACCGGCCCGTGCGCCACCCGCTGCAGCAGCAGCGCGAGCCGGCATTCGCCGAGCAGGTGGCCCGAATCGTTGCTGGCCGAGCCGTCGACGGCGATGGCCACCGGCACGCCGGCATCGCGCAGCGCGCGGATCGGCGCGATGCCCGAGGCCAGCCGCATGTTGCTGCCCGGGCAGTGCGCGACGCCGGTGCCGGTGCGCGCAAACAGCGCGATGCCGGCGGCATCGAGCTTCACGCAGTGCGCATGCCACACGTCGGGGCCGACCCAGCCCAGTTGCTCGGCGTACTCGGCCGGCGTGCAGCCGAACTTCGCGCGCGTGTAGGCGATGTCGTTGTCGTTCTCGGCCAGGTGGGTGTGCAGCGATACGCCATGGGCTGGCCCATAGGCGCGCGCCAGCAGCGCGGCGTCGCGCATCAGCTCGCGGCTGACCGAAAAAGGCGAACACGGGGCGACGACGATGCGCGTCATCGCATGGCGCGCCGGGTCGTGCCGGCGCTCGATCAGCCGCTGGGTGTCGGCCAGGATCGCGGCTTCGTCCTCGACCACGCGGTCCGGCGGCAGGCCGCCCTTCGATTGCCCGACGCTCATTGCGCCGCGCGCCGCATGGAAGCGCATGCCGATCTGCGCGGCCGCGTCGAGGGTGTCGTCCAGGCGCACGCCGTTCGGGTACAGGTACAGGTGGTCGCTGCTGGTGGTGCAGCCCGACAGCAGCAGCTCGGCCATCGCCGTGTGCGTGCTGACGAAGGCCATCTCCGGCGTCAGCTTCGCCCAGATCGGGTACAGCGTCTTCAGCCAGCCGAAGAGCTCGGCGTCCTGCGCCGCGGGCACGGCGCGCGTCAGCGTCTGGTAGAAGTGGTGATGGGTGTTGACCAGGCCCGGGATCACCACCTGGCCGCGCGCGTCGATCACTTCGTCGGCCGTGGCCGGCAAGTCGACGGCCGCGCCGACCGCCTCGATCACGCCGTCGCGTGCGAACAACGCGCCGCCGGCGATCTCGCGCCGCTGCGAGTCCATCGTGACCAGCAGCGCCGCGTTCTTCAGCAGCAGCGTAGCCATGGCCCGTGCGCCCTACCCTGCGCCTCAGCCGGCCGGCGGCTTGGGCGGTGCCGCATCGCTCCACAGCCGCCCGCCGCTGGCCCAGTCGTGGCGCTCGACGTCGCGGAAGATCACGTCCACCGCCTCGGGCGAGCCGCCCAGCGTCTTCACGCAGGCCTCGGTCAGCGCCGCGGCCAGCGCGCGCTTCTGTTCGACCGTGCGCCCGGCGAACAACTCCACATGCAAGGTGGGCATCGCATCGTCTCCTTCAGTCTTCGAAACCCGGCGACAGCCGGCGTGCGCGGCGCAGCAGCGCCGGCCATTCGACATCGCCGTCCCGTTCGCTGCCGTCGCCGACCCACTGACGATACGTGCTTTCGGCCAGCGCCGGGGCGACGCCTAGCGCCGCGCCGCCGGCCGCGGCCCGCGCACGCAGCTGCACCTTCGCGGCGCGCTCGAGGATGTGCATCAGCATGTAGGCCTCGGCCACGCTGCGGCCGACGACCAGCGGCCCGTGGTGCTCGAGCAGCAGGCCGTCCAGGCCGCCGAGCGCGGCCACGATGCGCTGCTGTTCGTCGGCGCCCAGCGCCAGGCCTTCGTACGCGTGGCGGCCGAGCCGGCCGTGCAGCCGCATCGCCCACTGCGAAGTGGGCTGCAGCCCGCCGGGCAGCGCGCACAGCGCGACGGCCCAGGGCGCGTGCAGGTGGATCACGCATTCGGCGTCGGGCCGCGCCGCATGCACCGCGCCGTGGATCGCAAAGCCGCTGGGGTTGACCGGTGCTTCGCTGCCGTCGACGACGCGGCCTGCGGTGTCGACCTTGACCAGGTTGCCGGCCGTGACTTCGTCGAACAGCAGGCCGAAGCGGTTGATCAGGTAGTGCCCGGGCTCGCCGGGCACGCCGGCCGACAGGTGGGTGTAGACGGTGTCGTCCCAGCCGTTCAGCGCGGCCAGCCGGAAAGCGGCGGCGAGGTCCCGCCGGACCTCGCCTTCGCTGCGCAGTGGGCGCGCGTTCAATGCGCCTCGGCAGCCTTGGCCGCCTCGACGGCACCCGCCGTGTCGCCCTTGGTGCCGTTGAAGAACAGGTTCAGCGACACGGCCGCGATCGACGCCAGCAGGATGCCGGACTCGAGCAGCGGATGCAGGCTGTGCGGCATCTGCTGCGACCAGCGCGGCGCGACCAGCGGCACCAGGCCGAAGCCGATCGACAGCGCGACGATGTACAGGTTGTTGCGGTTGGTGCGGAAATCGACATTGGCCAGGATGCGGATGCCGGTGGCCGCGACCATGCCGAACATCACCAGCCCGGCGCCGCCGAGCACGAACTGCGGGATCGACTCGACCAGCGCACCCATCTTCGGCAGCATGCCCAGCACGATCATGATGATGCCGCCGGCCACGCACACGTAGCGGCTGCGCACGCCGGTGACGCCGACCAGGCCCACGTTCTGGCTGAAGCTGGTGTACGGGAAGGTGTTGAAGATGCCGCCGATCAGCGTGCCGATGCCGTCGGTGCGCAGGCCCGCGCTCAGCTCGCGCGGCCCGATCTTCTTGTCGGTCATGTCGGACAGCGCCAGGAACATGCCGGTCGACTCGATCATCACGACGATCATCACCAGCACCATCGTCAGGATCTTGACGAAGTCGAAGGTCGGCATGCCGAAGGCCAAGGGCGTGACGATGTCGATCCAGTCGGCCTTGGCGACCTTGTCGAAGTTCATCTTGCCCATCGCCACCGCCAGCACGCAGCCGGCGATGATGCCCAGCAGCACCGAGATGTTGGCGACGAAGCCGCGGCCGAACTTGACCAGCAGCAGGATGAACACCAGCACCGCCGCGGCCACCGCCATGTTGTCGAGTGCAGCGTAGGCCGGGTTGTCGACCAGCGGGATCGGCCCGAGCGCCACCGGCGCCGAGGCCGCAGCCGCCGCGGCCTTGGCCTGGTCGACCATCCCCACCAGCTTGGGCACGTCGGTGCGCTGCGCCAGGAAGGCCGGCCCGCCCATCGCCCAGCCCACGCCCACTCGCATCAGGCTGACGCCGATGATCGTGATGATCGTACCGGTGACCACCGGCGGAAAGAAGCGCAGCATGCGCCCGATCAGCGGCGCGATCAGCATCGACACGATGCCCGCGCCGATGATCGCGCCGAACAGCGAGCGCGCCCCTTCGACGCCCGGCATCGCATTGGCGAAGCCGACCATCGGCTCGACCGCGGCGAAGGTCACGCCCATCATCACCGGCAGCTTGATGCCGAACCAGCGCGTCATGCCCATGCTCTGGATCAGCGTGGCGATGCCGCAGGCGAACAGGTCGGCGCTGATCAGCATCGCCACCTGCTCGGGCGACAGCTTCAGCGCGCGGCCGATGATCAACGGCACGGCGACAGCGCCGGCGTACATCACCAGCACGTGCTGCAGGCCCAGCGCCGTGACCCGGGCAAAGGGCAGCTTCTGGTCGACCGGGTGCACGGCCGGATTGATGAGGGTCCTGGTGCTCAAAACTCGGTCTCCTGTGGAGTCGGTTGTCGTCGGGGGTCGCGGGCAGGCTTCAGTTGACCGGCGCGCCGCTCTCGTACCAGCGCTTGATCAGGTCGCGCTCGGCGTCGGTGATCTGGGTGGCGTTGTTCAACGGCATCAACTTGAGCACGGCCGCCTGCTGGTACACCTGCTGCGCGTGCTGCTTCAGCAGCTCGGGCGTCTGCAGCGCGACGTTCTTCTGCTGCAGATCGGCGTTGTGGCACATCACGCAGCGCTGGTCGAGGACCGCCCGCACCTGCGCATAGCCGGCGGGCTGTGCGGCGGCGGCCTTGGCCGCGGCGAGCTGTTCGGCGCTGGGCGGCTTGGGCGCCAGCCACACCGCCATGCCCACCAGCACCAGCGTACCGACGACCGCGTGCTCCCACGGCGCGCGCCGGTGCTCGACGTGCGCCTTGTGGCGCGCGACGAAGCTGTGGCGGATCAGCGCACCGGCCAGCATCAGCAGCACCAGCACCAGCCAGTTGTTCGGGCCCTGGTACAGCCAGCCGTAGTGGTTGGACAGCATCGCCACGATCACCGGCAGCGTGAAGTAGGTGTTGTGCACGCTGCGCTGCTTGCCGCGCTGGCCGTGGATCGGGTCGGGGCTGCGGCCGGCGCGCAGGTCGGCCACGACCTTGCGCTGGCCCGGGATGATCCAGAAGAACACGTTCGCGCTCATCGTCGTGGCGAGCATCGCGCCCACCAGCAGGAAGGCGGCGCGGCCGGCGAACAACTTGCACGCGAGCCAGCTCGCGGCGACCACCAGCACCAGCACGCAGGCGCCGACGATCAGGTCGCCGTTCTTCTTCTGTCCGAGCGTGCGGCAGATCGCGTCGTAGACGACCCAGCACACGACGAGGAAGCCGAGCGCACCCGCGATGGCCGCCGCGGGCGACCAGTCGTACACGCTCTTGTCGATCAGGAAGCTGCCGGCGTTGAACAGGTACAGCACCGTGAACAGCGCGAAGCCGGTCAGCCAGGTGCTGTAGCTCTCCCAGTAGCTCCAGTGCAGGTTCTCGGGCAGCGGCCGCCAGCGCGGCGCGACCATGTACTTGTTCGAGTGGTAGAAGCCGCCGCCGTGCACGGCCCACATCTCGCCGTCGACGCCCTTGTCCTTGAGCTCCTTGTCCTGCGGCTTGCTCAGGCTGTTGTCGAGCAGCACGAAGTAGAACGACGAGCCGATCCACGCGATCGCAGTGATGACGTGGGTCCAGCGCAGCAGCAGGTTGACCCAGTCGAGGAGATAGCCTTCCATTCAAGCCTCCTGTGCCGCTCACCACCGCGGGCGCTCTGAGCGGTCTGTCCTCGGGTCGCGCACAAGGCCCTGGCCGGTGGAACCGGGTGGCCTGCGCCGCTGCGACGTGTATGCGAAAGTGTATACAGTTTCGAGAGTTCGACACCCCGGGAATACCCGGATCCGGCGCCGCCGCGGCTCGCCGCCGGTTCAGCCGCCGGTCTGCAGCAGTTGCGCCGCCGCCGCGACCGCGATCACCTCGGGCTCCTTGCCCTTGATGCCGGGCACGCCGATCGGGCAGGTGATGCGCGCCAGCTCGGCTTGCGAGAAGCCGCGCGCCTCGAGCCGGTGGCGGAAGGTGGCCCACTTGCTGCGGCTGCCGATCAGGCCCACGAAAGGCAGGTCGTCGCGGCTGCGCAGCCGCTTCAGGCAGGCAGCGACGATGTCCAGGTCCTCGGCGTGGCTGAAGCTCATGATCAGCACGCGCGAGCCCGCCGCCAGGCCCGGCACGGCACCCTGCACCGGCTCGGAGTGCTCGGCGCGCGCGTTGGCCGGCAGCTCGGCCGGGAAGATCGAGCCGCGGCTGTCGATCCAGGTGGTGTGCACCGGCAGCGTGCCCAGCAGCTGCACGATCGCCGCACCGACATGGCCGCCGCCGAACAGCGCCACCGGCATCTGCTGCGCGAGCGCCTCGCGCGCCTGCGCCTGCAGCCGGCCGCGATCGGCAGCGCCGACGGCTTCGAACGCCAGGTGCACGACGCCGCCGCAACACTGGCCGAGCGAAGGCCCCAGCGCGAACCGCCGGCGCGGCTCGACCGCCTCGCCGCCAAGCAGTGCGCGCGCATGCGCGACCGCCTCGAACTCGAGCTGCCCGCCGCCGATGGTGCCGACCAGCGTGTCGGCGAAGACCGCCATCCACGCACCCGGCGCGCGCGGGCCCGAGCCCTGCACCGCGGCGACGCGGATCAACACGGCCGGTGCTTCGGCCAGCCGCCGCAGCAGCTCGTCGGTCTGGCCGCGAAGGCTCATTCAGCTGCCGCGGTAGGTGCCGTAGCTCCAGGGCGTCGCCAACAGCGGCACGTGGTAGTGCAGCGCGGCGTCGGCGATGCCGAAGTCCAGCGGCACCGCATCCAGGAACGGCGGCTCCGGCAGCGCGACGCCGCGGCCGCGGAAGTAGGGCGCCACCTGGAAGACCAGCCGGTAGCGCCCCGGCAGCAGCGCCGCCCCCTCGAGCAGCGGCGCGTCGGCGCGGCCGTCGTGGTTGAGCCGGATCTCCTTGATCAGGGCGGCGCCGGCGCCGTCGAGGCGATACAGCGCGACGGCCATGCCCGCGGCGGGGCAGCCGTTCATCGTGTCGAGTACATGCGTGGTGAGCTTTCCCATCGTGCTTCCTGTTGGGTGCGCCGGCCGCTGTGGGGCCGGCAAGGTGGGCGACAGAAGAAATCGGGCTTGCGCGCCGCCCTAAAGTGTATACACTTCGGGATACAACGCAAGCCTGAACAACCCGTCCGCCTGCTCCGACCCGCCTGCCCTGCGCCGATGGCCCGCACCGCCCACCCGCCGAAGACCAAGCCGCGGCCGGCCGATGCCGACGCCGGCAGCTCGACGCAGCGCATCGTCGATTCGATCACCGGCGCGATCATCGAGCGCCGCCTGATGCCGGGCACCAAGCTGGTCGAGCAGCAGCTGGCCGACATCTTCGGCGTGTCGCGCACGGTCGTGCGCCAGGCGCTGAACCAGCTGAGCCGCGACCGCCTGGTCACGCTCGAGCCGGCTCGCGGCGCCTTCATCGCCAAGCCCGGCCCGCAGGAGGCACGCGAGGTGTTCGAGGTGCGCGCGATGCTCGAGGCGGCGATGGTCAGGCAGCTTTGCGCGGTGGTGACCGACGCGCAGATTGCCGAATTGCGCCAGCACCTGAAGGCCGAGGCGGTGGCGGTGGCGCGCACCGACGTGTCGGGCCGCACCCGGCTGCTGGCCGACTTCCACGTGCTGCTGGCGCGCATGCTCGGCAACCACGTGCTCGCCGACCTGCTGGCCGACCTGCTGACGCGCAGCTCGCTGATCGCGCTGATGTACCAGTCGTCGCATTCGGCCGAGCATTCGCAGGCCGAGCACGTGGCGATCGTCGATGCGCTCGAGAAGCGCGACGTGCGCGCCGCGGTGCGCCTGCTCGAATCGCACCTGGGCAATGTCGAGCGCAACCTGCGCTTCAACCCGCGCGCGGCCGACCTGGCCGCGGTATTGCAATCCGCCTGACACACGACCCGACCCATGGCCTCACCCCGCTACCCCCGCGACCTGGCCGGCTACGGCCGCAACCCGCCGCACGCGCAATGGCCCGGCCGTGCGCGCGTGGCGCTGCAGTTCGTGCTGAACTACGAAGAAGGCGGCGAGAACTCGGTGCTGCACGGCGACGCCGGCAGCGAGCAGTTCCTGTCCGAGATGTTCAACCCGGCAGCCTATCCGGCGCGGCACTTGAGCATGGAGGGCATCTACGAATACGGTTCGCGCGTCGGCGTGTGGCGCATCCTGCGCGAATTCGAGCGGCGCGGCCTGCCGCTGACCGTGTTCGGCGTGGCCATGGCGCTCGAGCGCTGCCCCGAGGTGACCGCCGCGTTCCGCGAGCTCGGCCACGAGATCGCCTGCCACGGCTGGCGCTGGATCCACTACCAGGGCCTGGACGAGGCGGTCGAGCGCGAGCACATGGCCGTCGGCATGCGCATCCTCGAGCGGCTGACCGGCGAACGCCGGTCCGGCGAAGGCCAGGTCCATGGCCTGGGCTGGTACACCGGCCGCGACAGCCCGAACACGCGCCGGCTGGTGGCCGACTACGGCGGCTTCGAGTACGACAGCGACTACTACGGCGACGACCTGCCCTTCTGGCTGCAGGTGCGCAAGAGCGACGGCGCGCTCGCGCCGCAACTGGTCGTGCCCTACACCCTCGACTGCAACGACATGCGCTTCGCGCTGCCGCAGGGCTACAGCCACGGCGACGAGTTCTTCCAGTACCTGCGCGACGCCTTCGACCTGCACTATGCCGAAGGCGACCGTGATCCGGCCGAGGGCGGCGGCGGCCCGGCGATGATGAGCATCGGCATGCACTGCCGGCTGCTCGGCCGGCCGGGGCGCATGCGCGCACTGCAGCGCTTCCTCGACTACGTGCAGCAGCACGACCGCGTCTGGATCACCCGCCGCATCGACATCGCGCGCCACTGGAAGGCGCAGCACCCCTTCGACCCGAGTACCGCCTTCATCTGGGAATGACATGCCGCTGACACTGGAGCAACTCAACGCCGCTTCGCAGGCCGAATTCACCGCCGCGCTCGACGGCACCTACGAGCACTCGCCGTGGATCGCCGAAGCCGCGTGGGCGAAGCGGCCCTTCGCCAGCCTGGCGCAGCTCGAGCGCGCGCTGATCGAGGTGCTCGCCGAAGCCGGCACCGACGCGCAGCTGAAGCTGATCCGCGCCCACCCCGAGCTGGCGGGCAAGGCGATGGTGGCCAAGACGCTGACCGCCGAATCGACGAACGAGCAGGGCAAGGCCGGCCTGACCGACTGCACGCCGGACGAGCTCGCGAAGATCCAGCAGCTCAACGCCGACTACAACGCGCGCTTCGGTTTCCCCTTCATCCTGGCGGTGCGCGGCCCGCGCGGCACGGGCCTGTCCAAGGACGAGATCATCGCCACCTTCGAGCGCCGGCTCGACAACCACCCGGACTTCGAGCGCGCCGAGTGCCTGCGCAACATCCACCGAATCGCCGAGATCCGGCTGAACGACAAGTTCGGCCGCGAGCCGGAACTGGGCAACCTGGTGTGGGACTGGGCCGAGCGCCTGGCGCAGCACAGCGACCCTGGCTATGCCGAACGCGGCGAGCTCACCGTCACCTACCTGACCGACGCGCACCGCGCCTGCGCGCAGCGCCTGGCGCACTGGATGCGCGCCGACTGCGGCTTCGACGAAGTCGAGATCGACGCGGTCGGCAACGTGGTCGGCCTCTATCACGGCAGCGACCGCAACGCGAAGCGGCTGCTGACCGGCAGCCACTACGACACCGTGCGCAACGGCGGCAGGTACGACGGGCGGCTCGGCATCTTCGTGCCGATGGCCTGCGTGCGCGAACTGCACCGCGCCGGCCGGCGCCTGCCCTTCGACCTGGAGGTGGTGGGCTTCGCCGAAGAGGAAGGCCAGCGCTACAAGGCGGTGTTCCTGGGCTCGGGCGCGTTGACCGGGCATTTCGACCCCGCCTGGCTCGACCAGCGCGACGCCGACGGCATCACGATGCGCGCGGCGATGGAAAGCGCCGGCCTGTGCATCCCCGACATCGCCAAGCTCGAGCGCGATCCGGCCCGCTACCAGGGTTTCGTCGAGGTGCACATCGAGCAGGGTCCGGTGCTCAACGAGCTCGACCTGCCGCTGGGCATCGTCACCTCGATCAACGGCAGCGCGCGCTTCGTCGGCCAGATCGTCGGCATGGCCAGCCACGCCGGCACGACGCCGATGAACCGCCGGCGCGACGCTGCGACGGCCGCGGCCGAGCTGGCGCTGTACGTCGAGCGGCGCGGCGCCGCGGTGCCCGACCTGGTGGCGACGATCGGCATGCTCGAGGTGCCCAACGGCTCGATCAACGTGGTGCCCGGGCGCTGCAAGTTCAGCCTGGACATCCGCGCGACCACCAACGACGCGCGCGACGCCTGCATCGCCGACGTGCGCGCGGAGCTGGCGCGCATCTGCGAACGGCGCGGGCTGCATTTCACGCTGGAGGAGACGATGCGCGCGGCGGCCGCGCCCAGCGCGCCGGCCTGGCAGCAGCGCTGGGAAGCCGCGGTGCAGACGCTGGGGCTGCCGATTTTCCGCATGCCCAGCGGCGCCGGCCACGACGCGATGAAGCTGCACGAAATCATGCCGCAGGCGATGCTGTTCCAGCGCGGCCTGAACGCCGGCATCAGCCACAACCCGCTCGAGTCGATCACCAACGACGACACCGAGCTGAGCGTGCGCGCCTTCCAGAACCTGCTCGAACAACTCGCCGCGGAGGCCCGATGAGCACCACTTCCTATCAGGCGCTGGACGCCTGGATCGACGCCCATTTCGACGAGCAGGTCCGCTTCCTGCAAGAGCTGGTGCGCGTGCCCACCGACACGCCGCCGGGCAACAACGCGCCGCACGCCGAGCGCACCGCCGAGCTGCTGCAGGCTTTCGGCTTCCAGGCCGAGAAGCACCCGGTGCCGGCACAGGAGGTCCGCGACTACGGGCTCCAGTCGATCACCAACCTGATCGTGCGCCGCCGCTGGGGCGAAGGCCGCACGGTCGCCCTCAACGCCCACGGCGACGTGGTGCCGCCCGGCGAAGGCTGGACCCACGACCCCTACGGCGGCGAGGTGGCCGACGGCAAGCTCTACGGCCGCGCTGCGGCGGTCAGCAAGAGCGACTTCTCGACCTACACCTTCGCGGTGCGCGCGCTCGAGTCGCTCGGGGCCCCGCTGCGCGGCGGCGTCGAGCTGCACTTCACCTACGACGAGGAATTCGGCGGCGAGCTCGGCCCCGGCTGGCTGCTGAAGCAGGGGCTGACCCAGCCCGACTTCCTGCTCGCCGCCGGCTTCAGCTACCAGGTGGTCACCGCGCACAACGGCTGCCTGCAGATGGAGGTCACGGTGCACGGCAAGATGGCGCACGCCGCCATTCCCGACACCGGCGTCGATGCGCTGCACGGTGCCGTCGCGATCCTGAACGCGCTGTATGCGCAGAACCAGCTCTACCAGCAGGTCAGCTCGAAGGTGCCGGGCATCAACCACCCGTACCTGAACGTCGGCCGCATCGAGGGCGGCACCAACACCAACGTGGTGCCGGGCAAGGTGGTGCTCAAGCTCGACCGGCGCATGATCCCCGAAGAGAACCCGGCCGAGGTCGAGGCGGCGATCCGCAAGGTCATCACCAGCGCCGCGGCCGCCTGCCCCGGCATCACGGTGGACATCAAGCGGCTGCTGCTGGCCAACTCGATGCAGCCGCTGCCGGGCAACCAGCCGCTGGTGGCCGCGCTGCAGAAGCACGGCGAGGCGGTGTTCGGCGAGCCGATCCCGACCAGCGGCACGCCCCTCTACACCGACGTGCGCCTGTACGTCGAGCGCGGCATCCCGGCGGCGATCTACGGCGCCGGCCCGCGCACCGTGCTCGAGAGCAACGCCAAGCGTGCCGACGAGCACGTCGTGCTCGAAGACCTGCGGCGCGCGACCCAGGTGGTGGCGCGCGCGCTGTTCGACCTGCTGCACTAGGGACACCCGGCGCGCGCCCGCGCGCCGGCCGCGCCGCGCGGGCGCGCGCCTTCGGCCTCAGCCTGTCAGCGGAAATCCCAGGTGAAGCCGAACATCATCGCCGCGGCGCCGAGCAGGTTGGCCTGCACCGAGAACTCGCGCGTGAAGCGCCATCCCATGCCGACGATGATGGCCGGCGCGAAGCCGCCGACGTTGAACGGCACCTTGTGCTGGTACGGATACGTGTAGCCGTAGACGATGCCGGCCGTCCACTGCGCGTACAGCTGCGGCCACGGGCTCCAGCCGGACACCCGTTCGCCGGCGTAGACATAGCCGCTCGACTGCCCGAACGAGTTGCTGAAGTAGGCCGCGCCCCACAGCCAGCCGTCGGCGCGCTGGCGCTCCAGCCCGATCAGGTACACGGGCCGGTGGATGCCTTCCTCGTCCTTGTGGAAGTGGGCCGTATACGGAAAGGCCATCAGCCGCCAGTAGTTGCCCTCGGCCTCGTCCAGGCCCAGCAACGACTTGCTCGAATCCCACACCGACGAGGCAGCGGGTTCGGTGTGTTGCGCCAGCGTCGCACACGGCGCGGCGGCGAGGCACGCTGCGGCCAGCAGCGTGCGCGGATGGGGTCGATGCATGGGGGCAGTCCGGGGTCGGGCACCGCCGGGCGGCGCGAGCCGCGCATTATCGCGGCAGCTTCGGCCGCCGCCCCCGGCCCGGCCATCGGCGCCGGACGAAGGCCGCGGCCGCAGTGCCCGCCGGCGCAGGCGCGCCGTCAGCGCAGCCCGCCGCCGCTGCGCAGCGCGGCCACCGCACCTGCGCCCATGCTGGCGCCGAAGCGCCGGACCAGCCGCTCGGCCAGGTTCTCGCGCGGCGTGTAGTCGATGATCTCGGGCGCCTTGACCACTTCGCGCGCCACGTAGTCGAGGTTGCCGAACTGGTCGGCCAGGCCCGACTTGACCGCCTCTTCGCCGTTCCAGAACAGGCCCGAGAAGGTCTCCTTGTTTTCCTTCAAGCGCGTGCCGCGGCCGTCGCGCACCGCGCGGATGAACTGCTGGTGGACCTGCTCGATCATCACCTTCGCATAGGCGCGCTGGCGCTCGTCCTGCGGCGAGAACGGATCGAGCATGCCCTTGTTCTCGCCGGCCACCAGCAGACGGCGCTCGATGCCGAGCTTGTCCATCAGGCCGACGAAGCCGAAGCCGTCCATCAGCACCCCGATCGAGCCGACCAGGCTGGCCTTGTCGACGTAGATGTCGTCGGCCGCGGCCGCGATGTAGTAGGCGCCGGACGCGCACATCTCCTCGACCACCACGTAGATCTTCTTCTGGTGCAGCACCTTGAGCCGGCGGATCTCGTCGTAGACGATGCCGGCCTGCACCGGGCTGCCACCGGGCGAATTGATGCGCATCACCACCGCCTGCGCCGCAGCGTCCTCGAACGCGCTCTTCAGTGCCGACACCAGCACCTCGGCGCTGGCGTCGCTGTCGGGCGCGATCTCGCCGCGGACCTCCACCAGCGCGGTGTGCGGCCCGGCCGCGGCGTTGACGTGCATGCGCTGCGCCAGCAGGCCCCAGGCGACCGCCAGCACCAGGCCGAGCCAGGCCAGGCGGAAGAACAGGCGCCAGCGGCGCCGGCTGCGATGCTCGCGCAGCCATTCGCGCGCGATCAGCTGCACCGTGTCCTCGAGCTTGCCCAGCCGCGCGCCGGTGAGCGCGGGTTCGGCAGCCGCGGCGGCACCGGGCATCGGGGCCGCAGCCGGCGCATCGGCCGGCGCGCCAGCATCGGGTTCGGTAGTCATGGGGGGCTCCCTGCGCCCGGCTCGTCGAACAGCACCGGGCGGATGTCGCGGGAAGGATACCAACAGACCTGGCCGTCGCATTCCGCCACGGCCACGGCCGTCAGCCGGCCCCGGCCGCAGGGGCCGCCGACGCAGCGGCCGTCGGCCGGCTCGTACTCGGCACCGTGGGTCGCGCAGACGATGAAGCGCTGCTCGCGGTCGAGGAACTGCCCGCTCACCCAGTCCATCTCCATCGGCACGTGCAGGCAGCGGTTGACGTAGGCGACCACCACGCCGTCGAAGCGCAATGCGAAGGCGCGCACCGGCTCGCCGTGCAGCAGCACGTCGAACACCAGCGCCGGCCCGCGCTCGGCCAGATCGGCCGACGCACACAGCGGCAGCGCGCCCTCGGCACCGGGCGCGGCGGCGTCAGCCATGATCGAGCAGCCAGGCGTGCAGCGCCTGCGTCGAACGGGCGACGAACAGCGGCGCGTGCCGGCCGAATGCCGCCTCGTCGTGCGCGCCGAAGCTCACCGCGACCGCGGCGACGCCGGCGTTGGCCGCGAGCTGCAGGTCGTGCGTGGTGTCGCCGACCATCAGCATGCGCTCGCGCGGCACGCCGAGCTCGGCCATCAGCTCGAGCAGCATCAGCGGATCGGGCTTGCCGGCGGTCTCCTCCGCGGTGCGGGTGGCGTCGAACTGCGCCGCGAGGCCGGCCTGATGCAGCGCCTCGGCCAGGCCCAGCCGGCTCTTGCCGGTGGCCACCGCGAGCAGGTGGTGGCGCTGCTTCAGCGCGTCGAGCATCGCGCGCGTGCCGTCGAACAGCACGATCTCGTGCTGCCGCTCGCGGTAGTGGTGGCGGTAGCGCAGGCCGAGTTCGCGGTAGCGGTGCTCGGGCAACTGCGGCGCCGCGTGGCGCAGCGCGTCGATCAACCCCAGGCCGATCACGTAGGCCGCCTGCGCGTCGCTCGGCACCGCGGTGCCGACGTCGGCACAGGCCGCCTGGATGCAGCGCACGATCAGCCCCGCCGAATCGAACAGCGTGCCGTCCCAGTCGAAGGCGATCAGGTCGAAGCGGCGCCCGGCGATCACAACGCCTCCAGCAGCGCCGCGCAGTCGGCCGGCAGCGGCGCCTGCACGACGATGCGCGCGCCGCCGGCCGGGTGGTCGAAACCCAGCCGCAGCGCGTGCAGGAACATGCGGCCGAAGCGCTGCGCGGGCACCGCTTCCCCACGCGCGAAACGGCGGTTCAGCTCGAAGTCGCCGTACTTCGGGTCGCCGACGATCGCATGGCCGGCATGCGCGAGGTGCACCCGGATCTGGTGCGTGCGCCCGGTCTTCAGGCCGATCTCGAGCAGCGTGCATGGCCCGTGCGGCTCGGCCCGGCGCACCACGGTGACGGCGCGCCGGGCGTCGGCGTGCGCCGGCGCGACCACGCGCACGTGGCGCTCGCCGGCGGCGTCCAGCGTCTTGTGCAGCGGCTCGTCGAGCACCTTCAGGCGCTGCGGCCAGGCGCCGGCCACCAGCGCGAGGTAGATCTTCTCGGTGTCGCGCGCGCGGAACTGCTGCTGCAGCGCGGTCAGCGCCGAGCGCTTCTTCGCCAGCAGCAGCACGCCGGAGGTTTCCTTGTCGAGCCGGTGCACCAGCTCGAGGAAGCGCGCCTGCGGCCGCGCGCGGCGCAATTGCTCGATCACGCCGAAGGCCACGCCGCTGCCGCCGTGCACCGCCACGCCCGCGGGCTTGTCGATCGCCAGCAACGCGTCGTCCTCGTGCAGCACCGTGAATTCACGCGCGGGCGCAGCCGGCACGATGCTGCGCGGCGCCGTGCGCACCGGCGGCACGCGCACCTCGTCGCCGGGGTTCAGCCGCGTGTCGGCGCCGGCGCGGCCGCGGTTGACGCGCACCTCGCCAGAGCGGATCACGCGGTAGACGTGCGACTTGGGCACGCCCTTGAGCTCGCGCAGCAGGTAGTTGTCGAGCCTTTGGCCGGCGGAGCCTTCGTCGACCTGCAGGTGCCGAACCGCGGGCGGCGTGACCGATGCCACGGCCGGCGGCATCGCCGCCACGGCCGGCGCCATCGCCGCGGCGGCGAGCGCTCGGGTGTTGGCACCTATAATGCGCGGGCTCACGTTCGAATGCCTAAGTGCTTGATTTGCCGGAGTTTAGCCGGCGCGGCCACAAGGCGCCGAGCGGGGCAGCGCAGCCCGGCCATGGCGGCCGGCTGCATCAGGTGATGCAAGGCCGGTCACCCGGCGGGCGCCGCGCAGTCCCCACGAGACGCGACGGTCCCCGGCGACCAGGCCGCGAGGAACGCAACCGAACCCGGCCTTTGGAAAGGCAACCGAACACCCACCGGTGCAAGACGGCGCTTCCAGCCGCCGCGCTCGCACCGCCGCGTCCAGCGACGCCGGCACCGCGCATGTCGACCGCCCCATCCGCCCTCACCCCTGCCCCTTGGCCCCGGCTACGCGCCGCTGCAGCCTGCGGCGCAGGGCCGCTGCCCACGATGCAGCGCGGCGCCCCGGCAGCCGGCGAAGCGCGACGCCCGCCGGGCTGACACGCACGCGCCAACGCTGCCCGATCCGGCGCCCGCTGCCCATGCCGGCGCCGCATCCGGCGGCCCACGGCGATTCGCGCCAAGGGTTCGAACGCGCTGCTCCTGCATCGTGTCGGCCGGCACCCCGCACCGGGGCGCCGGCCAGCAGGACCGTGCCGCCGCAGCAAAGGCGGCGCGGCGGATGGAGACGTGATGAAGCGCATGCTGATCAACGCCACGCAGCCCGAGGAGCGGCGGCTGGCGATCGTCGACGGGCAGAAGCTGGTCGACTTCGAGACCGAGATCGAGGGACGCGAACAGCGCAAGGGCAACATCTACAAGGCGGTGGTCACGCGCGTCGAGCCGTCGCTCGAAGCCTGCTTCGTCGACTACGGCGAAGACCGCCACGGCTTCCTGCCCTTCAAGGAGATCTCGAAGAACTACTTCCGCGAAGGCGTCGAGGCCAAGAACGCGCGCATCCAGGACGCGATCAAGGAAGGCGACACGCTGCTGGTGCAGGTCGAGAAGGAGGAGCGCGGCAACAAGGGCGCGGCGCTGACCACCTACGTCAGCCTGGCCGGCCGCTACCTGGTGCTGATGCCCAACAACCCGCGCGGCGGCGGCGTCAGCCGGCGCATCGAGGGCGAAGACCGCGAAGAGCTGAAGGACGCGATGGACCAGCTCGAGTACCCGAAGGGCATGAGCCTGATCGCGCGTACCGCGGGCATCGGCCGCAGCGCACCCGAGCTGCAGTGGGACCTGAACTACCTGCTCAAGCTGTGGGACGCGATCGACGGCGCCGCCAAGGCCGGCAAGGGCGCGTTCCTGATCTACCAGGAGAGCAGCCTCGTCATCCGCGCGATCCGCGACTACTTCAGCGCCGACATCGGCGAGATCCTGATCGACACCGACGACATCTTCGACCAGGCCAAGCAGTTCATGACCCACGTGATGCCGGAGACGGCGCCGCGGGTCAAGCGCTACCGCGACGACGCGCCGCTGTTCAGCCGCTTCCAGATCGAGCACCAGATCGAGACCGCGTTCAGCCGCACCGTCAACCTGCCCAGCGGCGGCGCGATCGTGATCGACCACACCGAGGCGCTGGTGTCGATCGACGTCAACTCGGCGCGCGCCACGCGCGGCACCGACATCGAGGAGACGGCGAGCCGCACCAACCTCGAGGCGGCCGACGAAATCGCGCGCCAGTGCCGGCTGCGCGACCTGGGCGGGCTGATCGTCGTCGACTTCATCGACATGGACGAGAGCAAGAACCGGCGCGAAGTCGAGATGCGGCTGCGCGACGCGCTGCGCAGCGACCGCGCGCGCGTGCAGTTCAGCTCGATCAGCAAGTTCGGGCTGCTGGAGCTCAGCCGCCAGCGGCTGCGCCCGGCGCTGTCCGAAGGCAGCCACATCACCTGCCCGCGCTGCAACGGCACCGGCCACATCCGCGACACCGAGAGCAGCGCGCTGCAGATCCTGCGCATGGTGCAGGAGCAGGCGATGAAGGACAACACCGCCGCGGTGCACGTGCAGGTGCCGGTGGAAGTGACCAGCTTCCTGCTCAACGAGAAGCGCACCGAGATCACCAAGATCGAGCTGAAGCAGCGCGTGACCGTGCTGCTGATCCCCAACCCGCACCTCGAGACGCCGAACTACAAGCTCGAACGCCTGCGCCAGGACGATCCGCGGTTGGAGAACTACCGCGCCAGCTACACGATGATCGACGAGATGGACGAGGAAGTCGGCATCACCCGGCGCGAAAAGGCCAAGACCCGGCAGGAGCCGGTGATCAAGGGCGTGCTGCCCGACCAGCCGGCACCGCCGGCCCCC
>JAFEFZ010000291.1 GCA_018240325.1 Pseudomonadota bacterium | reverse complement strand
GCAGCGCACTGGTCGGCGAGCACGACCTGATCGCCCGGGCCGGCGACGCCGCCGGCGGCGACAGCGGCCGCCTGGAGGCGCCGATGCCGGGCAAGGTGTTGTCGATCGCGGTCAAGCCCGGCGAGCAAGTCAGCCGCGGCCAGCCGCTGGCGGTGATGGAGGCGATGAAGATGGAACACACGATCCACGCGCCGCGCGACGGCGTGGTTGCCGAGCTGCTGTACGCGGTCGGCGACCAGGTGGCCGAAGGCGCCGAGCTGCTGCGGCTGGAGGCCTCGGCGTGAGCGCGCTGCCCGCTCGCGTGCAGCTCGTCGAGGTGGGCCCGCGCGACGGGCTGCAGAACGAGGCGCAGCCGGTGGCCAGCGCGACCAAGGTCGAGCTGGTGCAGCGGCTGCAGGCCGCCGGCTGCCGCGAGATCGAAGTCACCAGCTACGTCAGCCCGAAGTGGGTACCGCAGATGGCCGACAACCACGCGGTGATGCAGGCGCTGCAGCGCCGGCCCGGCGTGCGCTATTCGGTGCTGACGCCGAACCTGAAGGGGCTGGAGGCCGCGCTGGCCGACGCGCCCGACGAGATCGTCGTGTTCGGTGCGGCCAGCGAGGCCTTCAGCCGGCGCAACATCAACTGCGGCATCGAAGAGAGCATCGAGCGCTTCCGCCCGGTGGTGCAGGCCGCGCTGGCTGCGGGCGTCAAGGTGCGCTGCGCGATCTCGTGCGCGGTGGGCTGCCCGTACCAGGGCGAGGTGCCCCCCGACGAGGTCGAGCGCGTGGTGCGGCTGATGAAGGCGATCGGCGTGCAGCACTGCGGCGTCGCCGACACCATCGGCGTGGGCACGCCGCGCAAGGTGCAGGCGGCGATGGAGCGCGCGCTGCGCCACTTCCCGATCGAAGAGGTCAGCGGCCATTTCCACGATACCTACGGCCAGGCGCTGGCCAACATCTACGCCTGCCTGGAGCTGGGCATCGACCACTTCGACACCAGCGTCGCCGGCCTGGGCGGCTGCCCCTATGCGAAGGGCGCCACCGGCAACGTCGCCACCGAGGACGTGGTGTTCCTGCTGCACGGCCTGGGCATCGCCACCGGCATCGACCTCGATGCGCTGGTCGACACCGCCGGCTGGATCAGCGGCCAGCTCGGGCGCCCGCCGGTGTCGAGGGTGGCGCGCGCGCTGCTGGCGAAGAAGGCGGCCGCCTGAATCGCCGGGAGCGGCGCGTGTGGCGGCGCGCGCCTCAGCGCTGCTGCTGCACCGCCTCGCCCAGCGTGATCACCGCCATCGCGTAGTAGCTCGACCAGTTGTAGCGCGTCAGCGCGTAGAAGTTCTGCGTGCCGGCGACGAAGCTCGGCGCGGCGGCGCCGTTTTGCAGCTCCACCAGCGCCAGCGGGCCATCGTGCATGCGGCCGGCGGCGTCGAGCTCGGCGCCGTGCGCGGCCATCTGCTCGGCGCTGAAGCTGGGCACGATGTCGGGCACCAGCAGCGTCGCGCGTTCGCTGGCGTCGCTGGGCGCGGCGACGCCGTAGGTGATCGGCATGCCGCGCTGCCAGCCGTGCGCCGCCAGGAAGTTGGCGACGCTGCCGATCACGTCGGCGGCGCTGCCGTTCAGGTCGACGCGGCCGTCGCCGTCGTAGTCGAGCGCGTAGCGGTTGATGCTGCTGGGCATGAACTGCGGCAGCCCCATCGCGCCGGCGTAGGAGCCGCGCGGCGCGCTGCAGTCGGCCGGCTCGTGCCGGCACAGCAGCAAGAAGGCGGCGAGCTCGTCGCGGAAGAAGGCGCTGCGGTCGCGCCGGCCGGCCGGGAAGTCGAAGGCCAGCGTCGCCAGCACGTCGAGCACGCGGAAGTTGCCGGTGTGGCGGCCGTAGAAGGTCTCGACGCCGATGATGCCGGCGATCACCGCCGCGGGCACGCCGAACTCGGCCTGCGCGCGCTCGAGCCAGGCCGCGTGCTGGTTCCAGAAGCGCACGCCGGCGGCGATGCGCTGCGGCTCGACGAAGCGGTCGCGATACGCGGCCCAGTTCTTCGCGGTGCCGGCCGGCGGCGGCATCATCAGACGCTGCGCGGCCGGTTGCAGCCGCGCCTGCGCGAGCTGCGCGCTCACCCAGGCCAGCGGCAATTCGTGCTGCTGCGCGACCACGGCCGCGAAGCTGCGCACGTCGTCGCGCTGCGCATAGGGTGAAGGGGCTGCGGCCTCGGATGCCGCCGCCTTGGCCGGATGGGCGCGTGCCTTGCGCGCGGCCAGCGCGTCGCTGCCGGCGGCAGCGGCCAGCGCGACCGACAGGATCAACGGGGCAGCGCGCATGCGGCCGATTATCGACGCCCGACCTCGGCCGCCGCGGCCTCGATGTGGCGCCACCAGGCGCGCTCGGCACGCACGCGGCCGCGGCTGCCGTAGCGCGCGGCATCGACCGCCTCGAGCGCGGCGGCCAGCGGCTCGCCGGCAGCGCCGAGCCGCTCGCGCACGCGCTGCGCGCGCGTGCGCGGCGGCTCGTGCGGCGCCACCGGCACCTGCAGCTGCGCCAGCCGCACGGCCACGCGCTGCTGCAGCCGCTGCCACGGATCCTGCCGCCAGCGGTCCCACAGCGCCCAGCCGGCGCCGGCCAGGCTGCCGGCGCACAGCAGCAGGATCAGCGCATAGCTCAGGTCCTGCCAGCTGGGCGCGTCGACGCCGAGGTTTTCGAGCAGGCGAAACTGCTGTGCACGCGAATAGTTCAGCACCCACTGGTTCCAGCTGTTGTTCAGCTGCTCGACCCAGCGCCGCATCTCGGCCAGCAGCTGCGGGTTGACGCTGCCGATCGCGCCGGCCACCAGCCCCGGCCGCGGCACCAGGCTGCGGCCACGCATGATGCGGTCGGGCGCCACCGCGGCGGTGGGGTCGATGCGGACCCAGCCCTCGCCCGGCTGCCAGAACTCGGCCCAGGCGTGGGCGTTGCTCTGGCGCACGATCCAGTAGTCGTCCACCGGCGCGGCGTCCGCCCCCTGGTAGCCGGTGACCACGCGCGCCGGCACGCCCATCGCGCGCATCACGACGACGAAGGCCGACGCGAAGTGCTCGCAAAAGCCCAGCCGGCGGTCGAGCCAGAACTCGTCGATCGCGTCGCGGCCGTAGTCGCCCGGCTCGAGGGTGTAGCTGAAGCCGGCCTCGCGGATGTGGGCGAGCACGGCCGCGGCCAGCGCGCGCGCGTCGGCGCCGGCATGGGCCGGGTCGCGCTGCAGCGCCGCCGCCCATTGCAGCGTGCGCGGGTTGTAGCCGGGCGGCAGCGCGACGTCGTCGTGCAGTGCCGGGGTCGGCGTGCGCGCGCCGTGGCGGTGCTGCAGCCAGGCCGAAGCCTCGAAGCGCAGCCGCTCGGCCACCGGCAGGTCGGTCTGCCACTGCAGGTCGGCGCGCTGCGTCGGCGCCAGACCGTCGATCGCCGGCGCCGCATCGGCGCGCGCCGGGGTCAGCTCGAGCAGCGGCAGCAGCGCGAGCCGGCTCGGCTCGAGCGTCATCTCGTAGCGCAGCGGCGCGCCGATCAGTACCAGCTCGTCGGCGGGCGGCGCCGCACCGGGCCGCTCGGGCCGGCGCGTCCATTCGCGGCCGTTGAATTCCGCCAGCACCGGGCCGCGGAAGTACAGCGCCTGCTGCGGCGGCGCCGGGCCGAGGAAGCGCACGCGCAGCGCGATGCTGTCGTCCAGCGCCAGGCCGGCGATGCCGCCGAGCTGCATCGAACCCGACAGCCCGGTCTTGCCGGCGGCGTCGTTCGGGATGCCCCACAGCGGGCCGACGCGCGGGAACAGCAGGAACAGCGCCACCATCAGCGGCGCCCCCAGCACCGCGGCGCGGGCGGCCACTGCCGCGGCCCGCTTCAGCGGCGGCGTGCCCACCGGCATGTGGGCCAGCACCAGCGCGGTCAGCAGCCCCCACACCGACAGCAGCATCGCCAGCGCCACCGGCAGCGACTGGTCGTACAGGAAGTTGGTCAGCACCAGGAAGAAGCCGAGCAGCAGCACCACCATCGCGTCGCGGCGCGCGCGCAGCTCGAGCGTCTTCAGCGCCATCAGCACCACCAGCATCGTGACGCCCGCTTCCTTGCCGAACAGCGTGCTCTCGGTCCACAGCGTCAGCCCGATCGCGATGCCGAGCACGGCGATCACCGCCCAGCGGTTGGGCAGCGGTGCGCTGGCCAGCGCCAGCCAGCCGCGCCAGGCGAGCATCAGTGCCGTCAACGCGGTGCACCACGGCGCGAGATGGCCCACGTGCGGCAACACCGTCCAGCCGATCACCGCCAGCTGGAACAGCGTGTCGCGCGCATCGCGCGGCAGGTGGCGCCAGCCCGGCCACGCCGGCAGGCCGATCGCGCGCAGCGTCAGCGTTGCCACAGCGCCAGCGCCTTCAGCAGCGCGCGCCGGTGCGGCTCGCCGCGCGCGCAGTCGATTTGCAGCCCCGGCAGCCGCAGCCCGACCAGCAGGTCTTCGCGGCCGGCCTCGAGCACCCAGGCCGACAGGCGCGCCAGCCGGGCTTCGGCGTCGCCGGCGCCGGCGGCGTCGTGCCAGTCGAGCCGCAGCTCGCGGTTGCCGTCGGCCAGCGTGTCGCGGCTGACGAGTTCGCCCACGCGCGCCGCCTTCTTCCACAGCACGCGGCGCAGGCTGTCGCCGCGTCGCCAGGCGCGCACGCCGTCGAGTTCGGCGCCCGCGCCCGGCTGCGCCTGGCGCAGGTCGGCGCCGACCGATCGGGCCGGCGGCAGCGGCGGCGTCGGCCGTTCGGACGCCGGCCAGGCCAGCACGTCGCTCGCCGGCCGCCAGATCGACCAGGCGCGGAACAGCCCGAAGGGGAAGCGGGTCTCGATCACCAGCGGCGGCACTTCGTGCCAGCCGCGCCGGCGCGGCACCACCGCAAGCCGCGCGCTCGCCTGGCCCTCGGACGGCACGTCGCACCAGGCGTTGCGCCGGTCGCCGCGCGGCTTGCGGCGGCGGTCGTGGCGCGGGTCGGCGAAGCGCAGGCCGATGCCGTGGCGCGTGCCGTGCGGGCTGTCGAGCACGATCTCCAGCAGCGCCGGCTCGCCGGCGAACACCGGTGCCGGCGCGCGCAGGTGCAGCGTCAGCCCGCGCAGCGTGCCGTGCGTCAGCTGGATCGACACCAGCCCGGCGCCGGCCAGCAGGAAGGTCAGCACGTAGCCGAGGTTGAGCTGGTAGTTGATCGACGCGAGCAGCATCACCAGCAGCGTCAGCGCGAACACCAGCCCGCCGCGGGTGGGCAGGATGTAGATGTTGCGCTGGGTCAGCGTCGAGCTGTCGGTGCGCGGGTGGCGGGTCAGCCACCAGTCGCGCAGTCGCCGCCGCGGCGAGCGGCTGCGGGCGGCAGCCGCGGCGGCGGGCGCGGGGCGGCCGAGGGCAGGGGCGTGCACGGCGGCGCGGGCCGGATTCAGGGGATCGGCGTCGCCTCGATCAGCGCGCGCACCTGCTCGATCGCGCCGCGGCCGGCGCCGCCCACCGGCTGCAGGCGGTGGGCGATCGCCTGCGGCAGGATCGCCTGCACGTCGTCGGGCGCGACGTAGTCGCGCCGCGCCATCAGCGCACGCGACTTGGCCGCGCGCAGCACGGCGATGCCGGCGCGCGGGCTCAGGCCTTCGACGAACCACTGGCCCGAACGGGTCGCGTGGATCAGCGTCTGCAGGTAGTCCAGCAGCGGCTCGGACGCGCGCACCGCGCGCACCGCCGCCTGCGCCTGCTGCAGTTGCGCAGGCGCCATCACCGGCTCGAGGCGCGTGATCAACTCGCGCCGATCCTCGCCGGCCAGCAGGCTGCGCTCGGCGGCGCGGTCGGGATAGCCCAGCGTGATGCGCAGCAAGAAGCGGTCGAGCTGCGACTCGGGCAGCGGGTAGGTGCCGCGCTGCTCGCTCGGGTTCTGGGTGGCGATCACGAAGAAGGGCCGCGGCAGCGGGTGGGTCTGGTTGTCGACCGACACCTGATGCTCCTCCATCGCCTCGAGCAGCGCGCTCTGCGTCTTGGGGCCGGCGCGGTTGATCTC
>JAFEFZ010000290.1 GCA_018240325.1 Pseudomonadota bacterium | reverse complement strand
TAAGAATTTGGCTGAGCGTAGTCGGCCACCCCCTTGTCGGCTTTGCCTCAGCGGCCTCGAGACGCAACAAACGACAACAGCCCTTGCGAATGACAGCAACGGACCGCCAGGGGCCGCTGGGCGAAGCGCTGTTCATGTACTCCGCCGGTCGCGCAACGCGCGGTGGAGTACTTGAGGCGATGCGCAGCACGCTCGACTTCCTGTTGCACGACTGGCTGGCCGTCGAGACGCTGGCGCGCCGGCCGCGCTTTGCCGAGCATTCGCGCGAGACCTTCGCTGCGGTGCTCGACACCTGCGAGCGCATCGCACGCGACAAGTTCGCGCCGGCCAACCGCATCGCCGACCAGCAGGAGCCGCACATCGCCTCGGGCCCGGACGGCGAGCGCGTGCACCTGCCCGAGGCCACCGGCGCCGCGCTGCGCGCCTACATCGACGCCGGCATGCTCGCCGCCGCACAGGACACTGCGCTCGGCGGCATGCAACTGCCGTGCACCGTCGAGATGGCGGCCAACGCCTTCTTCCACAAGGCGAGCATCGCGATCGCCGGCTATGCGCTGCTGACCGCCGGCAACGCCAACCTGCTGATGGCGCACGGCACGCCGCGCCAGCGCGAGGTGTTCGCGCATGCCCAGTTCGCCGGCCGCTGGCTGGGCACGATGTGCCTGAGCGAGCCGCAGGCCGGCTCGAGCCTGGGCGACATCACGACGCGCGCGCTGCCCGACGGCGAAGGCTTCGAGGCCGATCCGCTGGGGCCGCGCTTTCGGCTCTTCGGCCACAAGATGTGGATCTCGGCCGGCGAGCACGAGCTGGCCGACAACATCGTGCACCTGGTGCTGGCCAAGATCGTGCAGCCCGACGGCGGCCTGTTGCCGGGCACGCGCGGCATCTCGCTGTTCATCGTGCCCAAGCATCGGGTCGATGCCGACGGCGCGCTCAGCGGCGAGCGCAACGACGTCGTGCTCGCCGGGCTGAACCACAAGCTCGGCTACCGCGGCACGACCAACACGCTGCTCAACTTCGGCGAGGGGCGCTTCACGCCCGGCGGCGCGGCCGGCGCGCTCGGCTACCTGGTCGGTGCGCCCGGCGAGGGCCTGCGCTGCATGTTCCACATGATGAACGAGGCGCGCATCGGCGTCGGCCTGGGCGCGGCGATGCTCGGCATGGCCGGCTACGAGGCCAGTCTCGAGTACGCGCGCACGCGCCCGCAGGGCCGCCCGGCGCAGGCCAAGGACCCGGCGCAGCCGCAGGTGCCGATCCTGCGCCACGCCGACGTGCGCCGCATGCTGCTGGCGCAGAAGGCGTATTGCGAAGGCGCGCTCGCGCTCGGGCTGTACTGCGCGCGCCTGGTCGATGAGCAGCACACCGGCGACGAGCGCGCGGCGCGCGAGGCCGGGCTGCTGCTCGAGGTGCTGACGCCGATCGCCAAGAGCTGGCCGAGCGAATGGTGCCTCGAGGCCAATTCGCTGGCGATCCAGGTGCACGGCGGCTACGGCTACACGCGCGACTTCCCGGTCGAGCAGTACTGGCGCGACAACCGGCTGAACATGATCCACGAGGGCACGCACGGCATCCAGGCGCTCGACCTGCTCGGGCGCAAGGTGCTGATGGACGGCGGCGCCGCGCTGCGCCTGCTGGGCGCACGGGTGGCGCGCACGCAGCAGGCCGCCGCGAGGCAGCCGTCGCTGGCCGCGCCGGCCCGGCAGTTGAACCAGGCCTGGCAGGCGCTCGAGTCGGCCACCGCCGCCGCCTGGCACGGCGCTGCGCCCGAGGCCGCGCTCGCCAACGCCACGCCGTACCTGCAGGCCTTCGGCCACGTGGTGCTGGCCTGGCTGTGGCTCGACCTGGCGCGGGTGTGCGCCGACCCGGCGGCTTCGCCGTCGTTGACCGATGCGGCGCGTGCGGGCAAGCTGGCGGCGATGCGTTATTTCTACGCCTACGAACTGCCCAAGGCCGACGCCTGGCTGCTGCCGGTGGCCGCGCGCGAAGCGGTGTGCCGCGAGCTGCCCGACGACGCCTTCTGAGGCCGCGCAAGAGGACCGTACCGTGCCGCGGCTCAACGCCACGCTCGACCGCCTGATCTGGGTGCTGATCTATGCCGGCCTGTTTGCCGCCGGCCTGGGGCTGTGGCTGATGGAGCAGCACCAGGCGCTGGGCTGGAGCGCATTCGTCGTCGGCGCCGCGGCCTGCGCCGGCGGCGTGGTGCTGATCGGGGTGCGCTCGCGGCGGCCCGATTCCTGAGCGCGGCGGCCCGATTCAATACGCAGGAGCGCCATCGATGGGTACCCCGGTGCAGCAACTCTTCGACTTGAGCGGCCGCGTCGCGCTGGTCACCGGCGGCTCGCGCGGCCTGGGGCTGCAGATCGCCGAGAGCCTGGGCGAGGCCGGCGCCAAGGTGATGCTCAGCGCGCGCAAGGCCGAAGAGCTCGAGCAGGCGGCGGCTGCGCTGCAGGACCGCGGCATCGACGCCCGCTGGGTCGCGGCCGACGCCGGCGACCCGGCGCAGGTGCAGCGGGTGTGCGACGAGACGATGCAGCGCCTGGGCCGGGTGGACATCCTGGTCAACAACGCCGGCGCCACCTGGGCTGCGCCGATGGAGGAGCATCCGCTCGAGGCCTGGGACAAGGTGATGAACCTGAACGTGCGCTCGGTGTTCCTGATGAGCCAGGCGGTGGGCCGCGCGAGCATGATCCCGCGGCGTGCCGGGCGCATCATCAACATCGCGTCGATCGCCGGCCTGAGCGGCTCGATCGACGTGCGTTTCATCGCCTACGGCACCAGCAAGGGCGCGGTCGTGAACTTCACGCGCACGCTGGCCGGCGAGTGGGGGCGCTACGGCATCACGGTCAACGCGCTCGCGCCGGGCTTCTTCCCGAGCAAGATGACCCAGGGCGTGATCGCCGCGCACGGCAGCGACAAGCTCGCCGCGCAGGCGCCGCTGCAGCGCCTGGGCGACGACGACGACCTGAAGGGCGCGGCGCTGCTGTTCGCGTCGGCCGCCGGCAAGCACATCACCGGGCAGATCCTGGCGGTGGACGGCGGCGTCAGCGCGGTGCACGGCGGTGCGTGAGATGTGCCTCTCCTCGTCGCGGCCGTCCTGCGGCCCTGTCCCCTCTCTCGGAACGTCTGCTGTTCTTCGTTGCGTTTCGAGGCCTTTGAGGCAAAGCCGCCGAGGGGGTAGCCGGCTGCGTTCAGCCAAATTCTTATTCACTCCGCCGACTACCCCCTCGTCGGCTTTGCCGGCACCGCCAGCGCGCTTTTCCGGCAAACCCACACCCCGTCGGCGGCCCCGTGCAGCACGTTTTCCCGCCGGAGCGACCGCATGCGGTGACACGACGAACGGCAGCAAAGGGTCGATACCGGCCGATGGCCGCTCGGCGTTTGATGCGCCGCGGCTCGCGCGATGCGCAGTGGAGCAACGCAGATGAAGTTCGCCCGCCACATCCCCTTCGTCGAACTGCTCGGCGCCGAACTGCTGCGCTTCGACGACGGCGAGAGCGAGCTCGCGCTGACGCTGCGCGACGAGCTGTGCAACTCCTGGCAGGTGGGGCACGGCGGCGTGGTCATGACGCTGCTCGACGTGGCGATGGCGCAGGCCACGCGCGCGCCGGCCCGGCCCGGCGAGGAGCCTGACCGGCGCGGCGTGATCACGATCGAGATGAAGACCACCTTCATGCGCCCGGCCACCGGGCGCATCACCTGCATCGGCCGGCTGCTGCACCGCACGCGCTCGTTCTGCTTCTGCGAGGCGACGGCGTTCAACGCGCAGGGCGACAAGCTCGCGCACGCCACCGGCACCTTCAAGTTCCTGAAGGCGCTGCCCGCCGACGGGCAGCGCATCGAATCGCCCGAAGCATCCGATTGAGGAGCCCCGCATGAGCCTGATCAACAAGCAATGGCATCTGGTGTCGCGCCCGAGCGGCGAAGCATCCCCCGACAACTTCCGCCTGGTCGAGGCACCGGTGCCCGAGCTGCAGGACGGGCAGCTGCTCGTGCGCCACCACTACCTGAGCGTCGATCCGTACATGCGCGGCCGCATGAACGAAGGCAAGAGCTACGCCGCCGCACAGCCGCTGAACGAGGTCATGCAGGGCGGCACGGTGGGCGAGGTGGCGGCGTCGAAGAGCGACGCCTATCGCGTCGGCGACCGGGTCGTCGGCATGGGCGGCTGGCAGCAGTACCAGGTGGTCGACGGCGCGCAGCGCGGCCTGCTGCGCAAGGTGGATGCCGCCCAAGTGCCGCTCGCGGCCTACCTCGGCGCGGTCGGCATGCCGGGCGTCACCGCCTGGGTCGGGCTGAACACGATCATCGCGCCCAAGGCCGGCGAGACGGTGGTCGTCAGCGCCGCCAGCGGCGCGGTCGGCTCGGTGGTGGGCCAGCTCGCCAAGGCGCGCGGCTGCCGCGCGGTGGGGTTGGCCGGCGGGCCCGAGAAGTGCCGGGCGGTGACCGAGGAATTCGGCTTCGACGCCTGCATCGACTATCGCGCGCACCCCGACCTGAAGTCGCTGTCGGCGGCGCTGAAGGCGGCCTGCCCCGACGGCATCGACGGGTACTTCGAGAACGTCGGCGGGCTGATCCTCGACGCGGTGCTGCTGCGCGCCAATGCGTTCGCGCGCATCGCGCTGTGCGGCATGATCGCCGGCTACGACGGCGCGCCGATCCCGATGGCGGCGCCGCAGCTGCTGCTGGTCAACCGGATCAAGCTGCAGGGCTTCATCGTGACCGAGCACATGCAGCACTGGCCGGCGGCGCTGCAGGAGCTGGGCACGCTCGTCGCCACGGGCAAGCTGAAGTATCGGGAGTCGATCGCGCAGGGGATCGAGGCGGCGCCCGAGGCCTTCATCGGCATGCTCAAGGGGCGCAACTTCGGCAAGCAGCTGGTCAAGCTGGTGTGAGCGGCGCGAGCGGCGGCGGCATCGCCTGGCGCTGGTGCCGCTTCGCCGAGCTGGACATCGACCAGCTCTACGACCTGCTGGCGCTGCGCAGCCGCGTGTTCGTGCTCGAGCAGGGCCCGTACCTCGACGCCGACGGCCTGGACCGCCGCGCCTGGCACCTGCAAGGGCGCGACGCCGGCGGCACGCTGCAGGCCTGCCTGCGCGCGATCGAGCCGGGCGCGCGCTATGCCGAGCCGTCGATCGGCCGCGTGGTCACGGCGCCCGAGGTGCGCGGCACCGGGCTGGGCCGCGCGCTGATGCGCGAGGGCCTCGCGCGCTGCGCCGCGCAGTGGCCCGGGCAGCCGGTGCGCATCAGCGCGCAGGCGCGGCTCGAGCGCTTCTACGCCGAGCTGGGCTTCAGCGCCGAGGGCGACGCGTACCTGGAAGACGGCATCGCCCACCTGCAGATGGTGCGCGGCCGCCGCGCGGCGGCTTAGGCGGGCCGCTTGAAGCCGATGGCGACCGATCCGGCCTGGTGGGCGCTGTCGCATGCGCAAGTCGTGTTCGAGGCGGTCGCCACCATCGCCTTCGCTGCGTCCGGCCTGATCGAGGCCGCGCGCAAGAAGCTCGATGCCGTGGGCGTCGTGGTCGTCGCCGGGCTCGCGGCCTTCGGCGGCGGCACGCTGCGCGACATCCTGCTCGACCGCCGGCCCTTCTTCTGGGTGCAGCACGCCGGCTGGCTGTGGGTGCTGCTGGGCCTGAGCCTCGCGGCGATGCTGTTCATGCGCGCGCGCCACTTCGCGCCGACCGAGCGCGCGATGCTGTGGCCCGACGCGCTCGGGCTCGGGCTGTTCACGGCCGGCGGCACGCAGATCGCGCTCGACGCGCAGCTGCCGGCGATCGTCGCGGTGCTGATGGGCACCGTCACCGCCGTGTTCGGCGGCGTGCTGCGCGACATCGTGTGCAACCAGATCCCGGCCGCGTTCAGCGACCACCGGCCGTATGCGGTGTGCTCCTTCGCCGGCGGCTGGGTGATGGTCGGCGCGCATGCGCTCGCCTGGCCGCAGTGGGTGGCGCTGCTGGCCACTGCCGCGACGGCGACGCTGCTGCGCGTCGCGGCGCTGGCTGTCGGCTACACGCTGCCCACGTGGCGCGGCGGCCGCTGATGCACCGATGCGACGCGGGCGGCAGTGCCCGCAGCGCGCGCAACGCACCGGCAGCACCCGCGGCCCGCCGCCGCGCGGGCCTGGCTACGACGCCGCGCGGGCCTGGCTACGACGCCGACCCGGGCGCAGCCGTGACCACGCGGCCGTCCTTGACCGGCAGCGTCGGGCCCGGCCTGGACGTCATGCGCACGACGCCCTGCTGGCCCTCGAGCCGGTAGGTGACGTCGTAGCCCACCGTCCGCTGCGACTTCTCGCTGACCGTCTTGCAGCGCCGCTCGGTCGTCGTGACGACGTCGTGCTGCTGCAGGTTCTTCTGCACCTGGTTGCCGGCGTAGCCGCCCGCGGCCGCGCCGGCAACCGTCGCCAGCGTCTTGCCGGTGCCGCCGCCGACGGTGTGCCCCAGCAGCCCGCCCGCCACCGCGCCGACGGCGGTGCCGGCGACGCGGTGCTCGTCCTGCACCGGCGCCTGGCGCCGCACCTGCACGTCGGCGCACTGTTCGCGCGGCGTCACGACGGTTTCGGTGACTTCCTTGACCGCCACCACCTCGGCCGCGGTGGGCTGCGTCAGGCTGCGCCAGCCGGTGACGGCGCCGGCGCCGAGCACCACCATCGCGACGCCGCCCAGCACGAAACCCTTGATCATCGACGTGTTCATCTGCCTCCTGGCCTGCGCCGCGCGGGCGCCTATCGATCGGATGGCGCGATTGTCGGCGGTCCGACCGCGGGTTTGCCCGGATGCGCCGCCGAGGTCGTAACAAGCCGTTGGCAACGTTGGATGAGGGCCTGCACGCGCCGTGGCGGCTGCGCACGGGGCCGTGGATCGGCTCCAGCCGCTGCGCCGTGGGCGCTGCGATACTCGGCGGCGGAGGATCGACATGGACGGCACGCAACCCGAACTGGTCGAAGTGCTGCCGCAGCATCGCATCGACGCTGCGGCGGTGGCGCGGGCGCTGCAGCCGCACCTGGCGGCGGCTTTCGACGGCCGCGTCGTGATCCGCCAGTTCCAGGGCGGGCAGTCGAACCCGACCTACCACCTGGCGACCAACGCCGGCGACTGGGTGTTGCGCAAGAAGCCGCCGGGCAAGCTGCTGCCGAGCGCGCATGCGGTCGAGCGCGAGTACCGCGTGATGAAGGCGCTGGCCGAAAGCGCGGTGCCGGTGCCGCAGATGCTGTTCCTGTGCGAAGACGCCGCCGTGCTCGGCACGCCCTTCTTCGTGATGCGCCACGTGCCGGGGCGGCTGATGGGCGCGAGGCTGCCGCAGCACGGCACTGCCGCCGAGCGGATCGCGCTGCAGCTCGACCTGGCGCGCGTGCTCGGCGAGCTGCACCGCGTCGATTGGCGTGCCGCCGGCCTCGAGGGATTCGGCAGGCCCGAGGCCTACTTGCAGCGCCAGGTCGCGCGCTGGGGCGCGCAGTGGGATGCGTCCAAGGCTGTCGAGTCGCCGGCGATGGAGCGGCTGCGTGCCTGGCTGCTCGAGCACCTGCCCGCCGACGACGAGGCCGGCATCGTCCACGGCGACTACCGGCTCGGCAACGTGCTCGTCGATCCGCTGCAGCCCAGGTTGGCGGCGGTGCTCGATTGGGAACTGGCGACGATCGGCCACCCGCTCGCGGACCTGGGCTACCTGTGCCTGGTCTACCACCAGCCGCCGCAGCAGGGCGGCTGCCTCGGACTGGATCTGCAGGCGCAGGGCATCGTGCCGCAGCAGCGGCTGGTCGAGGCCTACTGCGCCGCGGCGCGGCGGCCGGTGCCGGCGAAGCTCGATGTCTTCATCGTGTTCTCGCTGTTCCGGCTGGCCGCGATCCTGGCGGGCGTGTACCGGCGCGCGCTCGACGGCAACGCGGCCGACGCGCGTGCGCTGGAGCGCGGCGGCGCCTACGCGCAGGTGGCCGAGCAGGGCTGGGCGCTGGCGCAGCGCTGCGGCTGACCGGCCGGTGCGGGTGCCCGGCGGCCGGCTCGCAGACCCGGCCGCTTCGTCAGCCGCGCAGCGAGCGCACCGACCTCGGCTCGGCCGCCGCGCAGCGAGCGCACCGGCCGCGGCTCAGCCGCCGCGCAGCGCCGTCACCACCCAGACCGATCCGCCCAGGCGGACCGAGCCGTCGGCTGCGGCCAGCGGCGCCAGCGCCGCGGTGATCGCGGCCAGTACCGCCGGCTCGTGCTGCGCGCCGACCTCGCGCAGGTAGTGCGAAGCCGGGCCGATGCGCAGCGCGTGCGCCGCGGCGGCGGCCGGCGTCGCGCCCACCTGCAGCTGTGCATCGACACGCCGCACGGCAATGCCGTCGAAGCCGGCGGCGTGCAGCAGCTGCTGCACGCGGTCGCCGTCGGCGAAGGCGAAGGGCCCCGGCGCGAGCGGATCCCAGGGCGGCGGCACGATGCCCAGCGCGCTGCGTGCGGCCGCCAGCGGCGCCATCGCCCAGGCGTTGTCGCGCGGGTGGCGCCAGCACACGAAGGCCAGCCGGCCGCGCGGGCCGAGTGCCGCGCGCAGGTGGCGCAGTGCAACGGCCGGCGCGTCGAAGAACATCAGCCCGAAGCGCGAGAACAGCAGGTCGAAGGGCTGCTCCCAGCGCAACCCGGCGGCGTCGCCTTCGAGGTACGCCAGCTGCGGCAGCCCGCCCGCGTGCGCGCGCGCCACCTCGAGCATCGGCTGCGACACGTCGATGCCGAGCACGTGGCCGCTGCTGCCGACGGCCTGCGCCAGCGCCAGCGAGCTGGCGCCGCACCCGCAGCCGACGTCGAGCACGCGCTCGCCGCTTCGGGGCGCCGCGGCATCGAGCACGGCGCGGCTGAAGGGCTCGACCATCAGCTCCAGCTCGCGCTGGCGCTCGGCCCAGCGTTGGCCGAGCGCGCCGTTCCATTCGGCGATCTGGCGGGTGTTGGCTTCGGTCATGGCGGCGGCTCCGGGGTGGATCGGCAGTGTCGCATCTGCGGGCGGCTGGCCGTCGATACGGCCGTCGTTGCCCAGCCCCGCTGCCGGCTTCGGCCAGCGCGTGTGGATGGGCCGCTCCAACGGCGAGGGCCGACAGGCCTCGACGCCTGCCGCCGGCGTTCAGCGGATCGGCATCGCCAGCGCCAGATCGGCCACGGTGATCCAGCCGGCCACCGCCTGGCCGGTGCGCGCCGCGGCGACGATCGCGGCGACCAGCGCGTTGGCCTCGCCGTCGCCGCACAGCAGCTCGAGCTTGTATTCGTTGATCACCTCGTCGCCGAGCTCCATCGTGTAGTGCCGCTCGGCGCTGTCCAGCGGCACCATCGAACCCTTGACGACGTAGGCGGCGAGGTTGTGCCGGTGCGCGCCGCCCCAGGCCGGACAGTCCTTGATGGCGGCGATCACGTCGGCGACGCGCTCGCGGTGCACGTAGGCCTTGATCTCTTTCATGGCGTCTCCTTGGCGGGTTGCAGCGCGGCGGCGGGCCCGGCGGCCGCTTCGAGCGCCAGCCGCCGCGCTTCGGCGCGCGATTCAGACCATTCCCACATCAGCGGCAGCAGCAGCAGCGTCAGCAGCGTCGAGGTGATCAGCCCGCCGACGACGACGGTGGCCAGCGGGCGCTGCGTCTCGGCGCCGACGCCGCTGGCGATCAGCATCGGCACCAGGCCGAGGATCGCCACCGACGCGGTCATCAGCACCGGCCGCAATCGCAAGGTCGCACCCCGGCGCACCGCGTCGCGGATCGACAGGCCGTGCTTGCGCTGGTCCTCGAGGAAGGTGACGAGCACGATGCCGTTCAGCATCGCGACGCCGAACACCGCGATGAAGCCGATCGCCGACGGCACCGACAGGAACTGCCCCGTCGCGGCGAGCCCGGCGACGCCGCCGATCACCGCGAAGGGCACGTTGGCGATGATCAGCGTCGCGTGCCGCACCGAATTGAAGGCGGTGTAGAGCAGGATGAAGATCAGCCCGATCGTCAGCGGCACGATCAGCGCCAGCCGCGCCATCGCGCGCTGCTGGTTCTCGAAGGCACCGCCCCATTCGACCCAGTAGCCGCTCGGCAGCTTGACCTTCGCCGCGATGGCGGCGTTGGCTTCCTGCACGAAGCTGTCGATGTCGCGGCCCTGCACGTCCATCTGCAGCACCGCGTGGCGCTGCAGCGCCTCGCGGCGCACGAAGGTGTAGCCCTCGTCGAGCTCGATTCTCGCCACCTGCGAGAACGGGATCAGCGCGCCTTCGGGCGTGCGGATGGGGATCTGCGCGATCGCTTCGGGGCTCGAGCGAAACTCCTCGGCCAGCCGCACCGAGATGTCGAAGCGGCGCGTGCCGTCGATCAGCGTCGACACCGTGCTGCCGCCGATGCCCGACTGCACCACGTTCAGGATGTCGTCGGCATTCAGCCCGTAGCGGGCCGCGGCCGCGCGGTCGACCTTGATCACCATCTGCGGCTTGCCCTTGTTGGCCTCGGCCGACAGGTCGGCGGCGCCCGGCACGGTGCCAATCACCGCCTTGAGCTGTGCGCTCAGCTCTTCGAGCTTGTCCAGGTCTTCGCCATAGACCTTGAGCGCCAGCGCCGCGCGCACGCCCGAGATCAGCTCCTCCACGCGCATCTGGATCGGCTGGGTCGCGCCGAACACCGCGGTCGGCACCTCGGCTTCGAGGTATTCCTGCATCTCCTTGGCCAGCGCCGCGTACGACTGCTTCGTCGGCCACTCGCCCTGCGGCTTCATGTCGAGCAGCACCTCCATGTAGTTGACGTCGGCCGTCT
>JAFEFZ010000028.1 GCA_018240325.1 Pseudomonadota bacterium | reverse complement strand
CCGATGACCATCGCCACGTCGGTGTCGGGGAAATCGTCGTTCAATTCATCCATCTCGAACACGATGTCGTAGGGCACCTTGGCCTCGGCCAGCAGCACGTTCATGTGGCCGGGCATGCGGCCCGCCACGGGGTGGATGGCAAAGCGCACGTTCACGCCCTTTTCGCGCAGCGTCTGCGTGATCTCGAACACCGTGTGCTGCGCCTGCGCGACCGCCATGCCGTAGCCGGGCACGATGACCACGCTCTTGGCCTCGCGCAGCATCTCGGCGGTCTCGACCGCGCTCACCGGCTGCACCTCGCCGGCCGGCTGCGCCGCACCGCCGCCCGCCGCCGGCGCGCTGCCGCCGCCGCTGCCGAAGCCGCCGGCGATCACGCTGATGAAGTTGCGGTTCATCGCGCGGCACATGATGTACGACAGGATCGCGCCCGACGAGCCGACGAGCGCGCCGACCACGATCAGCAGGTCGTTGCTGAGCATGAAGCCGGTGGCCGCCGCCGCCCAGCCCGAGTAGCTGTTGAGCATCGACACCACCACCGGCATGTCGGCGCCGCCGATCGCCATGACCATGTGCACGCCGAACAGCAGCGCGATCACGGTCATGATCAGCAGCGGCACCATGCCGGCGGCGATGGTCTCGGCGTGCAGGAACTGCCGGCCGAACCAGATCACCAGCAGCAGCCCGGCGAGGTTCAGCCAGTGGCGCGCCGGCAGCAGCAGCGGCTTGCCGCCGATCTTGCCCGACAGCTTGCCGAAGGCGATGATCGACCCCGAGAAGGTGATCGCGCCGATCAGGATGCCGACGTAGATCTCCACTTCGTGGATCGCCTTCTCGGCCGCGGTCGGGAACACGGTGGAGGTGTCCACGTAGCTGGCGAAGCCGACCAGGCACGCGGCCAGGCCGACCAGGCTGTGCATGGCCGCGACCAGCTCGGGCATCTGGGTCATCTTCACCGTCTTGGCGGCGAACATCCCGATCGCGCCGCCGACGGCGAGCGCGCCGATGATCCAGCCGTAGCCGGACGGCGTGACGCGCGGCCCGAACACCGTGGCGAGCACGGCGATGGTCATGCCGATCACGCCGAACAGGTTGCCGCGGCGCGCGGTCTCGGGGTTGGACAGCCCGCCCAGGCTGAGGATGAACAGGATGGTCGCGCCGATGTAGGCGACCGTGACGAGGCTTGCGCTCATGTCCGTGCCCCCTTCACTTGCGGAACATCGCCAGCATGCGCTGGGTGACGGCGAAGCCGCCGATCATGTTGATCGCGGTGAGCGCCAGCGCGAACACCGCCAGCGCCAGGATCAGCAGGTGCGGCCGGTCGGCGGCGCCGGCCGCGTCCAGCGGCGGCGCGATCTGGATCAGCGCGCCGATGGCGATGATCGACGAGATCGCGTTGGTCACGCTCATCAGCGGCGTGTGCAGCGCAGGCGTGACGTTCCAGATCACCATGTAGCCGATGAAGCAGGCGAGCACGAACACGGTGAAGTGCGCGAGGAAGCTGACCGGCGCGTACAGCCCGACCAGCGCGAACAGCACCGCGCCGACGCCGAACACGATGGTCAGCGCCTTGGACGACATCGGCTCGCCGGGGCCGTGGGCCGAGGCCTTGGGCGCGGCCACGGCACCGGCCGGCTTGGGCGGCGGCGGCGCCGGCAGCTTGAGCGGCGGCGGCGGCCAGGTGACTTCGCCCTGCTTGATCACCGTGAGGCCGCGGATCGCGTCGTCGTCGAAGTTGACGTCGATCACGCCGTCCTTGGTCTTGCACAGGTCTTCGGTCAGGCGCAGCAGGTTGCTCGAATACAGCGTCGAGCTCTGGCGCGCCATGCGGCTGACCAGATCGGTGTAGCCGACGATGGTCACGCCGTGGCGCACCACCGCCTCGCCGGGCACGGTGAGCTCGCAGTTGCCGCCCTGCTCGGCCGCCATGTCGACGATCACGCTGCCCGGCTTCATGCTCTGCACCATCTCGGCGGTGATCAGCCTGGGCGCCGGCTTGCCCGGGATCAGCGCGGTGGTGATGATGATGTCGGCGTCCTTGGCTTGGCTGGCGTACATCTCGCGCTGCGCGGCCTGGAAGCCCTCGCTCATGACCTTGGCGTAGCCGCCGCCGCCCGAGCCTTCTTCCTCGTAATCGACCTTGACGAACTCGCCGCCCAGCGACACCACTTGGTCGGCGACCTCGGCGCGGGTGTCGTTGGCGCGCACGATCGCGCCCATGTTGGCCGCCGTGCCGATCGCCGCCAGCCCGGCGACGCCGGCACCGGCGATGAACACCTTGGCCGGCGGGATCTTGCCGGCGGCGGTGACCTGGCCGTTGAAGAGGCGCCCGAAGGCGTTGGCCGCCTCGATCACCGCGCGGTAGCCGCTCACCCCGGCCATCGACGTGAGCGCGTCCATCTTCTGCGCGCGCGACAGCTGCCGCGGCAGCGAGTCGATCGCCAGCACCGTGGCCTTGCGCGCGGCGAGCTGCTCCATCAGTTGCGGGTTCTGCGCCGGCCAGACGAAGCCGATCAGCGTGGCACCGATGCGCAGCAGCGCCACCTCGTCCGCGGCGGGCGGGCGCACCTTGAAGACGATGTCGCAGCCGCCCCAGATCTCGGCGGCGCTGGCGAGCACCTCGGCACCGGCCGCGCGGTAGCTGTCGTCGTCGAAGTTGGAGGCATCGCCGGCGCCGCTCTCGACCGCGACCGTGAAGCCCAGCTTGATCAGCTTGGCGACGACGTCGGGCACGGTGGCGACGCGCTTTTCACCTTCCGCCCTTTCCTTGGGGACTCCGATGCGCATGGGGCTTCTCCTCGGGATGATTGCTCTTGTCTCGGCCGCGCGAAGCTAACACAAGACCCGGCGGCTACGATCGCGGGATGGCATCGGCCGAACGCTTCCGCCCGTCGGTCACCGTGGCCGCCGTGATCGAGCAGGCCGGCCGCTGCCTGCTGGTCGAGGAGCACACGCCCGAGGGCCTGCGGCTGAACAACCCGGCCGGCCACCTGGAGCCGGGCGAGACGCTCGTGCAGGCGGTGGTGCGCGAAGTGCTGGAAGAGACGGCGCGGCCCTTCGTGCCCGAGGCGCTGGTGGGCGTGTACCTGGCCCGGCTGCCGCGCGGCAGCGACACCGTGACCTACCTGCGCTTCGCATTCCACGGCCGCGCGGGCGAGCCCGTCGCCGGCCGAGCGCTCGATACCGGCATCGTGCGCACGCTGTGGCTCACCGCCGACGAGCTGCGCGCGAGCCGCCCCCGCCACCGCAGCCCGCTGGTGTGGCGCTGCGTGCAGGACTATCTGCAGGGCCGGCGCTACCCGCTGGAGCTGCTGGCCGCCGAACCCGGCTTCGGCGCCGACACGCCGCCGCGCTGAGCGATGCAGCGCGCGAGCGTGCGGCGCAGCGCCGGCGGGTCGATGGTCTTGGTCGCGAAGTCGTTCATGCCGGCGGCCAGCGCGTCGTCGCGCACGCTCGTCAGCGCCGCCGCCGTCCAGCAGATGATCGGCAGCCGGCGCGCGTCGAAGTCGCGCCGCAGCGTGCGCGCCGCCTCCTGCCCGCTGACGCCGGGCATCATCATGTCCATCAGCACGGCGTCGTAGGGGCTGCCGTCGGCTGCTGCCGCGCGCACCATCGCCACCGCCTGCTCGCCGTCGGCCGCCTCGTCCACGGCGATGCCCCAGCGGCGCAGCGTCTCGACCGCGATCAGCCGGTTGACCATGTCGTCGTCGGCCACCAGCACGCGCGCGCCCGCCAGCTCGACCGGCGGCTCGGCCGGCGCCGGTGCTTCGTCGGCCGGCGGCGCCTCGGGCAACGGCAGCTCGGCCCAGAAGCAGCTGCCCTCGCCGGGGCGGCTCGTCAGGCCGACTTCGCCGCCCATCTTCTGCGCCAGCTCGCGGCAGATCGACAGGCCCAGCCCGGTGCCGCCGTAGCGGCGCGTGGTCGACTCGTCGGCCTGGGTGAAGGGCTGGAACAGGCGGCGCTGCACCGCGCCGTCGATGCCCGGGCCGGTGTCGTGCACCTCGAAGCGCACCCGCTGCGGGTCGAGCCGCCAGGCCTCGAGCCGGACTTCGCCCTGCGCGGTGAACTTCAGCGCGTTGTTCAGGTAGTTGCCGAGGATCTTGCGCGTGCTCAGCGCGTCGCCGAGCACGCGGCGGTCGAGCAGCGGGTCGAGCTGCAGCTGCAGCGCCACGCCGCGCGGCTGGCCGAGCGCCGCGTACGCATGCGCCAGCTCGTGCAGCAGCGCGCCGAGTTCGAAGGGCGCGCACTCCAGCTCGAAGCGGCCGGCCTCGATCTTGGACAGGTCGAGGATGTCGCCGATGATCGCCGCCAGCGCCTGCGCGCTGTCGACGATCTGGGCGAGGTACTGCTGGCGCTGCGCCGGCGCGGTGGCCGGGTCGGCCGCGAGCCGCGCCATGCCGATCACGCCGTTCAGCGGCGTGCGCAGCTCGTGGCTGGTGTTGGCGAGGAAGGCGCTCTTCGCGCGGCTGGCGGCCTCGGCCGCGTCGCGCGCGCTTGCCAGCATGTGCTCGGCGCGGCGCTGCTCGGTCACGTCCTGCACCAGCCACAGCGTCGCGCTGCCCTGCGGATCCGACGGGTCGATCGCCTTGGCGGTGACGCGGGCGAGGAAGGCGCTGCCGTCGGCGCGCATCACCCGGGTCTCGAGGGTCGCCGCCTCGCCGCGCGCGAGCTTCGGCCCGAGCGCGGCGCCGACATCGCGGTACTCGTCGTCGCCGGCCCAGACGACGCGGCCGCTGCGGCCGATCAGCTCGCCGGCCGGCCAGCCGAACAGCTGCTCGAAGCTGGGGTTGGCCATCACGAAGCGGCGCTCGCGCGTGACCGCGATGCCGATCGCCGCGTTCTGCAGGATCGCCTCGCGCTCGAGCCGTGCGCGCTCGGCTTCGGTGACGTCGCGCGCGTTGACCACCAGGTAGTCGCGCCGGTCCATCGCGAAGCGGGCGCCCGACACCCGCATCGACACGGCTTCGCCGGCCTTGGTGACGAACTCGGCCGGCAGCTCCTGCACCGCGCCGTCGTCGCGGATCGCGGCGACGAAGCGCTCGTGCGCATGCGCGTCGCGCCACAGGCCGAGCTGCGCTTCGCTGCGGCCCTCGACCTCGGCCGCCGCGTAGCCGGTCAGCCGCTCGAAGCTGCGGTTGACCATCGCGTAGCGGCCGCTGTGCAGCTCGCTGAGCGTGATCAGGTCGGGGCTGGTGGCCACCAGGTGCGACAGCATCGCCTCGGAGCGGCGCACCGCGTCCTCGGCGCGCTTGCGTTCGGTGTCGTCGACGAAGATCGTCAGCACCGCGCTGCCGTCGGGCACGTCCACGCGCACGCCGGTGGCGCGCGCGACGATGCGCCGCCCGCCGTGCGCCTGCAGCCGGTATTCGGCCACCGGCAGCGCCTCGCCGGCCGGCATCGCCAGCAGCGTCTCGCTCGCGCGGCGCGCGCGCTCGCGCGAATCGCCGCCCTCGTAGGCGGCCAGCAGGTCCTGCCCGAGCAGCGCTGCGGGCTCGGGCAGCCCGAACATCGCGGCCGCCGCCGGGTTGGCGTCGAGCACATGCCCGCCCGCGTGCAGCACCAGCGGCGTCGGGATGCGCTGGAACAGGTCCTGGTAGCGCGACTCGGTCGCCGCCAGCGCCTGGCGCGCCTGCACGTCGGCGCTGACGTCGCGCATCACGCCCCAGTAGCCGAGGAAGGCGCCGCCGGCGTCGAAGCGCGGCTCGCCGCTCATCAGGTAGTGGCCCAGGCGCCGCGGCTGGCCGCGCCAGCGCAGCGGCAGGTCGCGAAACGGCTCGCGTGCCTCGAGGTGCGCGCGCAACTGGTCGAGCGGCTCGTCGTCGATCTCGAAGTCGGGCAGATCCCACGGCGCCAGGCCGACATAGGCGTCCTCGCGGGCGCGCGCGCCGGCCGCTGCGGGCTGCTGGTGGTGGAACATCAGCAGCCGGTAGCGCGCGTCGATCTCCCAGTAGGCATCGGCGGCGATCGCCAGCAGCCCGCGGAATCGCTGCTCGCGCTCGTCGGCGGCGTGCACGTGGCGGCCGACGACGCCGGCGATCAGCCAGCCGCAGGCGAAGCCCGCGCCGACCAGGAACAGCTGGATCGCGGCGCGCAGCCACAGGCTGTCGGCCGTGGCCACCAGCCGGTCGCCGCCCAGCCATTGCTGCTGCTGCGCCAGCGCCAGGCCGAGCACCGCGGCCGCGCTCAGGCACGCGGCGGCCAGGCCCCAGCGCCAGCCGGATATGACGAAGCTCAGGCACACCAGCAGCCCGAAATGGCCGATGCTGGGGCTGCCGACGCCCCAACCCAGCCGCGTGGCGTCGAAGGCGATCACGCCGATCGCACTGACCAGCACCAGCGCCACCAGGGCTTCGAGGCGGCGGGGCTCTGCCCGGATCGACGCCGCCGCCAGCACGCCCACGGCCAGGCAGGCCAGCACCATCGGCCAGGGCTCGGCGCCGCCGAGCGCGCCGGGCAGCAGCGCGAACAGCAGTGCCGTCAGCACGGACACGCCGGCCACCACCGCGAACAACTGGCGCGCGATCATCCGGCGGACTTCGCGCTGCGGCCCGGAGACGCTTTCGAAGGCGGGCGATGATGGGCGCACGGCTGGTGGCTGCGGCCCCCGGGGCGGCGCCGGGGTCTGGTGGCAAAGCGCGAGTGTGGCGCCAGCCGCGGCCCGGAACCGGGCCCGCGCAGCGCCGGCGGGGGTATCAGTTCACGCCGCGGGCCGCATTGAGCTGCACGCGCGTGCCCTCGGCCGCCGCGCGCGCGGCGGCGGCGAAGTCGGCGCCGGCCGACGCGTACAGCACCGCGCGCGAGGAATTCACGACGATCGGCGCATCGGCGCGCCAGGCGGCCCGCACCGTGGCCTGCGCGTCGCCGCCTTGCGCCCCCACGCCGGGCACCAGCAGCGGCAGCGTCGGCGCCAGCTCGCGCACCCGCGCCAGCTCTTCGGGGTAGGTGGCGCCCACCACCAGACCGAGTTGGCCGTGCAGGTTCCACGGCCCGGCGGCCAGGCGGGCGATGTGCTCGAACAGCAGCTCGCCGCCGGCCAGGCGCTGCGCCTGCAGGTCGCTGCCGCCGGGGTTGGAGGTGCGGCACAGCAGGAACAGGCCGCGCTCGGGCCATTGAAGGTAGGGCTCGATCGAATCGAAGCCCATGAACGGCGACACCGTGAGCGCATCGGCGCCGTAGCGCTCGAAGGCCTCGCGCGCGTACATCCCGGCGGTGGCGCCGATGTCGCCGCGCTTGGCGTCGAGGATCACCGGCACCTGCGGCGCGGCGCGGCGGATGTGGGCGACCAGCCGCTCGAGCTGGTCCTCGGCGCGATGCGCGGCGAAGTAGGCGATCTGCGGCTTGAAGGCCAGCACCAGGTCGCGGGTGGCGTCGACGATCGCCGCGCAGAAATCGAAGATCCGCGCAGGGTCGTCGCGCCACGGCAGCGGGAACTTCGCCGGCTCCGGGTCCAGGCCGACGCACAGCAGCGAATCGGCCTGCGCCTGCGCCCGGCGCAGCTGCTCGGTGAAGGCCGGCCGCGTCATGCTCAGATCCGCCGCGCGAGCTCGGCCGCCAGGCCGGTGTAGCCGGCCGGCGCCAGCGCCGCCAGCCGCGCCTTGTCGGCCTCGGGCAGCGCCAGCTCGGCGATGAAACCCTGCATCAGCTCGCGCGTGATCGGCCGCCCGCGGGTGAAGGCCTTGAGCTGCTCGTAGGGCTCGGGCAGGCCGTGGCGGCGCATCACCGTCTGCACCGCTTCGGCCAGCACCTCCCAGGCCTCGTCCAGGTCGGCGGCGAGCGCGGCGCGGTCGACTTCGAGCTTGTCGAGCCCGCGCGCCAGCGAATCGAGCGCCAGCAGCGTGTAGCCGAGCGCCACGCCCATGTTGCGCAGCACGGTCGAGTCGCTCAGGTCGCGCTGCCAGCGGCTGACCGGCAGCTTGCGCGCCAGGTGTTCGAGCAGCGCGTTGGCCAGCCCGAAGTTGCCTTCGGCGTTCTCGAAGTCGATCGGGTTGACCTTGTGCGGCATCGTCGACGAGCCGACTTCGCCCTCCTTGAGCTTCTGGCGGAAGTAGCCCAGCGACACGTAGCCCCAGACGTCGCGCGACCAGTCGATCAGGATCGTGTTGGCGCGCGCGATCGCGTGGAACAGCTCGGCCATCCAGTCGTGCGGCTCGATCTGGATCGTGTACGGGTTGAAGGCCAGGCCCAGGCGCTGCTCGACCACCGCGCGCGCGAAGCCTTCCCAGTCGAAGCCGGGGTACGCGGCCAGGTGGGCGTTGTAGTTGCCGACCGCGCCGTTCATCTTGGCCAGCGGCCGCACCGCGACGATGCGCTCGCGCGCGCCCACCAGCCGCGCGAGCACGTTGGCCACTTCCTTGCCGAGCGTGGTCGGGCTCGCGGTCTGGCCGTGGGTGCGCGACAGCATCGGCAGATCGGCCAGCGCATGCGCCAGCGCGCGCAGCCGGTCCTGCACCGCGTCCAGCGCCGGCAGCAGCACCAGGTCGCGCGCGGCCTGCAGCATCAGCGCGTGGCTGGTGTTGTTGATGTCCTCGCTGGTGCACGCGAAGTGCACGAACTCGGCCGCGCGCGCCAGTTCCGGCTGCCCCGCCAGGCGCTGCTTGATCCAGTATTCGACCGCCTTGACGTCGTGGTTGGTGCGGCGCTCGATCGCCTTGATCGCGGCGGCGTCGGCCTCGCTGAAGTCGCGCACCAGCGCCTGCAGGCGCGCGCGCGCCGCGCCCGGCAACGGCCGGAACTCGCTGAAGCCGGCCTCGGACAGCGCCAGGAACCATTCGACCTCGACCTGCACGCGGCAGCGCATCAGCCCGAACTCGCTGAGCAGCGGGCGCAGCGCGGCGAGCTTGCCGGCATAGCGCCCGTCCAGCGGCGACAGCGCGGTGAGGGCGGACAGTTCCATGGTGGGGTGCGCGAAGGGGGCAGGCCGCGCGCGGCAGCCGGGCGGGCGGGGCGGTGGCGGCATTCTAGGAGCGCGTGTCGTGCACAACCCCCGGAAGCGCGGGCCTGCGCTTACAAGTCGCGTCGATAGAATCGAACGAACCCTTCGCGCGCTGCCCAGATGAAATTGATCGGATCACTCACCAGCCCCTACGTCCGCAAGGTGCGGGTGGTGATGGCGGAAAAGAAACTCGACTTCCAGCTGGTGCTGGAAGACCCGTGGGCGAGCGACGCGATGCTGGCCTTCAACCCGCTGGGCAAGGTGCCCTGCCTGGTGATGGAGGGCAGCGAAGCGGTGTTCGATTCGCGCGTGATCGTCGAATACCTGGACACGCTGTCGCCGGTGGGCAAGCTGATCCCCGCCAGCGGGCGCGAGCGCGTCGAGGTGCGCACCTGGGAGGCCTTGGCCGACGGCGTGCTCGACGCCGCGGTGGCCGCGCGCATGGAGCAGGTCTGGCCCGGGCGCAGCGACGCGCAGCGCTCGCAGGCCTGGATCGACCGCCAGGCGAGCCGCATCGATGCGGCGCTGGCGGCGATGAGCCGCGGCCTGGGCGAAAAGCCGTGGTGCATGGGCGTGCCCTTCACGCTGGCCGATGTCGCCGTCGGCTGCGCGCTGGGCTACCTCGACTTCCGCTTCCCGGCCGTCGCCTGGCGCGAACAGCACGCCAACCTGGCGCGGCTGGCCGACAAGCTCGCCGCCCGCCCGAGCTTCGCCGACACGCGCCCGCCGGGCTGAGCGCCGTTCCGATCAGGCCGCGCGCCGCGCGCCGGGCGTCATCGGCGGTGCCGGCACGCTGAGCTCGTCGAGGAACGGGAAGCGCCAGTGCCGGTTCGATTCGCGGCCGAGGATGCGCTCGCCGCAGCCGGGCTGGCTCAGGTCGAGCAGCTCGGGCGGTTGCTGGATCTGCGCGCGGATCGAGTAGAACACCTTGACCCGCGGCGCGACCGGCGCGTGCGGCAGGTGCTCGACCACCACGGCCAGCCGCTGCGACTTCAGCCGCACCAGCGAGCCCACCGGGTAGATGCCCACGCAATCGACGAAGGCGCGGAAGACGGCCGCGTCGAACTGGCCGGCGCGCGTCCACTCGGCCATCAGCGCGATCGATTCGTCGGGGCTCCAGCCCGACTTGTAGGGCCGGTTCGACGTGATCGCGTCGTACACGTCGCACACCGCCGCCATCCGCGCCGGCATCGAGAAGGCCGCGCCGGCCTGCTGGTGCGGGTAGCCGCGGCCGTCGGGGCGCTCGTGGTGATGCAGGCACACGTCGAGCGCGGTCGCGTCGGCGACGCCGGAGTCGGCCAGCAGCCGCGCGCCCAGCTCCGGGTGCATCTGCATCAGCGCGGTCTCGGCCGCGCCGAGCTTGCCGGGCTTGTTCAGCACCGCCAGCGGGATGCGCGCCTTGCCCACGTCGTGCAGCAGCCCGGCCAGGCCGGCCGCGCGCACCTGCGCCTCGTCGTGGCCCAGGCGGCGCGCGAGCACCACCATCAGCGTGCACACCGCGACCGAGTGCATGAAGGTGTAGTCGTCGTGCGCCTTCAGCCGCACCATGCCGAGCAGGGCGTTGGCGTTGCGCTGCATCGACGCGGAGATCTCCTCGACCAGCGGCGCGCAGCCGGCCACGTCGAGCGCGCGCCCGAGGCGCGCCTGTTCGAACAGCGACACGACCTGGCTGCGCGCCTGTGCGCACAGCCTCGCCGCATGCTGCGCCTCCTGCTCGAGGCTGTGCGGCCGCGGCGCTTCGGCCGGCGCGGGCTCGGGCCCGGGGGCGGCCGGCGCGGCAGTTTCGGCGGCCGCCTCGGGCGCGGCCACGTCCGGGCCCCGGGCGGTGTCGATCACGCATTCGGCGATGCCGCTGGCGCGCAGCCGCTGCAGGTCGGCCGCATCGTCGAGCCTGAAGCGGGTGCGCCACAGCGGGTGCGCGAGCCACGGGCCGCACAACCCGTGCACGTACATGCCCAGCCGCAGCTCGGCAACGGCGATGCGCTTCAGCATCGTCGTGTAGCCCCGCGCGCCGGGATGCCGGCGGCAGCGGCACGGCCGCGCCGCCGCTGCGGCGGCGCGCAGCGCCTGCCGCGCAGGGCCGCGGCGGCGCTCAAAACCCGAGCCCCGCGAGCAGCTCGTCGACCTCCTGCTGGTTGCGCACCACGTCGGCGCGCGTGCCGGGGTCGACCACCGGGCCGCCGAGGCTGCGCCGCGACGGCGGGATCGGCTCGGCCGGCGCCGCACGCAGCAGCAGGTCGAGCAGGTTGTCCTCGAGCTCGATCGCCAGCGCCGCCACCTGCGCGATCACATGGCCGGTGAGGTCGTGGAAGCCCTGCGCGAGCATGATCTCGGTCAGCTCCGCGTCGATCCGGCGGCCGGATTCGCGCAGCTCGGCCAGTGCGGCGGCGGCGTCGTGCGCCGCCTCGGAGCCGGCCGCGCCGGCCGCCGCGGCCAGGCGCGCGGCCGCAGCATCGAGACGCTCGCGCTCGTACTTGGCACGCTCCACCGCCGACAGCGCGCGCTCCGCGGCCTGGCCGGTGGTGCGCACCACGTACTGCAGGCGGCTGCGCACGTCGGGCAGGTCCTGCACCGACTGCTGCAGCCGCGGCAGCATGCCCAGGCGCTGCAGCGCGTCGTGCAGCCGGCGGGTGATCCGGCCGAGCTGGCGGTACAGCCCGGCCGCAGCGGCGCCCGGCTGCAGCGCGGCCCGGCAGGCGGGCTCTTGCATCATGCCGACACCGCCATCTTCTGCAGGATGCGCGTGACCTTGTCCTCCAGCGTCGCCTTGCTGAAGGGCTTGACGACGTAGCCGGCCGCGCCGCTGCGCGCGGCGCGCACGATGTCGTCCTTGCGCGCCTCGGCGGTGACCATCAGCACCGGCAGGCGGCGCAGGCTTTCGTCGGCCTTGATCGCCTCGAGCAGCTCGAAGCCGCTCATGTTGGGCATGTTGATGTCGGAGACGACGAAATCCACCGGCTGCGTGCGCAGCACCGCCAGAGCGGCCACGCCGTCCTCGGCCTCGATCGCGTGCACGCAGCCCATCTCCTTGAGCAGCCCGCGCACGATGCGGCGCATGGTCGAGAAGTCGTCGACGATCAGGAACCTCAGCTGGGACGGGTCGGACACGGCGCTCCTCGCGGATTCGGGGCCTGGCCTGTGCTATCGGCGGCGCGCCGCTGAAGTTGAGCAGCGGCCGCCGCCCGCCGCACCGCGCAGGCGCTGCGCGTGCACGGCGTTCGCCTCGCTGTTCGGCGCTTCAGCCGCAACCGCTGCGGCCGATACTGGCCGCGCGCACGCCGCCTGCCGGTGCGCGCGCCGCCGTGCCCGACCCGCGCCACCCTGCCGCCGCCCGCCCCGCGCCGCCGCGATGAACCACCCGCTGGGCATCGACCTCGCGCCGCTGCGCGACGCCTTCTTCGACGAAGCCGCCGACAACCTCGACCGCTTCGAGCAGTTGCTGCTGGCGCTCGATCCGGCGGCTCCCGCCGACGACACGCTGCACGCGCTGTTCCGCTGCGCCCACTCGGTCAAGGGCGGCGCCGCGGCCTTCGGGCTGGCCGACGCGGCCCGCTTCACGCACCGCATCGAGGCGCCGCTCGACCGCTGGCGGCGCCGCGAGCAGCCGCCGAGCGCGGCCGCGGTCGATACGCTGCTCGCCGCCGGCGATGCGCTGCGCGCGCTGCTCGGCGCGCACCGCGCCGGCCGGCCGGCGCCGGCGCTCGATGCGCTGGCCGACCGGCTCGAAGCGCTGGCCGATCCCGCGGCATCGCCCGCGGCATCGCCCGCGGCATCGCACGCGGCACCGCCCGCGGCACCGCACGCGGCATCGCCCGCGGGATCGGCCGCCGCCGCGGATGCAGCGCCGGCCGGCGCTGCCGGCGCGCCGCGCCGGCTGGAGCTGCGGCTCGGCCCGCCGGACGACCCGGCGGCCGCGGCCGGGCTGGTCGAGCTGTTTGCCGACATCGCCGAGCTCGGCCGGATCGAGCCGCTGGGCGACGGCCCGGCGGCCGACGGCGTGCGCCGCTTCGCCGTCAGCACCGGCTGCGGCGACGCCGAACTGCTGGAGCTGTTCGGCCTGCACACCGATGCGTCCCGGTTGAGCCTGGGGCCGCTGCCCGACACCGCGCCGCCGCCTGCCTTCGCGCCGGCCTTCGCGCCGCCGTCCACGCCGCCGGCCGCGGCCCCGGCGCCGGCACCGGCTTCGGCCAATGCCTCGGCCCATGCGTCAGCTCCCGCCCCGCCGCCGGCAGCGGCCCCGGCCGGCAGCGCCGCAGCGGCCACGCTGCGCGTGCCGGTGGACAAGGTGGACCTGCTGCTCGACCAGGTGGGCGAGCTGGTGATCGCGCAGTCGATGCTGCTGCAGCAGTGTGCGGCGCTCGAAGCGGCCGCGCAGCAGCGGCTGGAGCCGGCGCTGGCGGCGCTGCAGCGCCAGCTGCGCGAGCTGCAGGACACGGTGCTGGCCGTGCGCATGGTGCCGATGGGCGCCGTGTTCGCGCGCTTCGTGCGGCTGGCGCGCGAGCTGGCCGCGCAGCTCGGCAAGCGCGTCGAGCTGGTGCTCGAAGGCGAGGCCACCGAGCTGGACAAGGGGATGGTCGAGCGCATCGTCGATCCGCTGACGCACCTGGTGCGCAATGCGCTCGACCATGGCATCGAAGCGCCGGCCGAGCGCCGCGCGCGCGGCAAGCCCGACGCCGGGCGGCTGGTGATCGCCGCCGCGCAGGAAGGCGCCTCGGTGCTGATCACGGTGCGCGACGACGGCGCCGGCCTGTCGCGCGCGCGGCTGCTGGCCAAGGCGCGCGAGCGCGGCCTGCACGCGCCCGATACGCTCGCCGACGACCAGGTGTGGGCGCTGATCTTCGCGCCCGGCTTCTCCACCGCGGCAGCGGTGACCGAGGTGTCGGGCCGCGGCGTCGGCATGGACGTGGTCGCGCGCAACGTCGCGTCGATCGGCGGCACGGTCGAGATCGACGCGGCCGAGGGCCGCGGCCTGACGGTGCGGGTGCGGCTGCCGCTGACGCTGGCGATCCTGGACGCGCTGCTGGTGCGCGTGGCCGGCGAGTGCTTCGTGCTGCCGCTCCAGGCGGTGGTCGAATCGTTCCGGCCCGAGGACGCGGCGCCGGCGTGCATCGGCGGGCGGCGCCTGGTGCGGCTGCGCGACGCGCTGCTGCCGGTGCTGCCGCTGCAGCCGCTGCTGCGCGTGCCGGCACTGCCCGACCCGGCGCCGCGCCGGGTGCTGGTGGCGGTCGAAGCCGAAGGCGCGCGCGCCGCGCTCGAAGTGGACGAGCTCATCGGCCAGCAGCAGGTGGTGGTCAAGAATCTGCTCGCCAACTGCGGCCCGGTCGAGCACGTGAGCGCGGCCACCGTGCTCGGCGACGGCCGGGTCGCGCTGATCCTGGACATCGGCTCGCTGGTGCGCCACGCGCGCCGGGCTTGAGCGCCGCTGCCGCTGCCGCTGCCGCTGCCGCTGCCGCTGCCGTTGATGGACACGATGCCCACGTACGCCCGATCTGCCGCCGGATCCACGCTCGGATCCGGCGCCGATGCCGGCGCCGGGCACGCGGGCGACGCAATGGCGGCCGACGCGGCCGGCGTGGCGCTGCTGAGCTTGCGGGCCGGCGACGACTGCTGTGCGCTGCCGCTGGCCTGCGTGCAGGAGATCCGCGCGTTCGAGCAGCCGACGCGGCTCGCGCACGCGGCCGGCTGCGTGCTCGGCGTGGTCAACCTGCGCGGCGCGATCGTGCCGATCGTCGACGCGCGCGCGTGCCTGGGCAGCGGCAGCGGCAGCGGCGGCGCGGCACCGGCGGTGGTGATCGTGCTGACGATCGGCCGGCGCACGATCGGGCTGGCGGCCGACGCCGCCGACGAGATCCTCGAGCCCGGCGCCACCCGGGCGCAGCCGCCGCCCGCCCGCGAGCAGGCCGCTGCCGGCGGCGCGGTGCCGGCGCTGGTGCAGGGCCTCGTGCCGGTGGGCGAACGGCTGCTGCAGTTGCTGGACCCGGCGGCGCTGCTGGCCGCGCTCGACGGCGGCCAGGTCCGGGCGCTGCCGTAGGCCCGGGCAACGCGCGCCTGGGCGCGGCCGGCGCCAGGCCGGCCCGGCGCGAAGCCGGGCGTGGTCGTGCCCTGAGAAGCTTCGGCCGCAAGACGCTGCGGCGGATCCGAGGCGCAAAGCCTGCAACCGGCTGCCGGCCGTTGCGGCATGCCGCGCCGCGATGGCCGGCCGCGAATTCGGGCCGCTACACTGCCGCCGCCCTCGACCCCGGCGCCATGCAAGGCCAACTCTTCACCCAGGATTTCCTGCTGCGCGGCATCGACACGACGCCACCGTGGCAGGCACTGGACGAGGCCGCGCTCGACCGCTTCGCCGCCGCGCTGCAGGCCGTGTTCGCCAGCCTGCACGCCGGCAGCGCGATCAACGAGGCGCAGACCGAGCAACTCGTCATCGAGCCCGTGCTCGCCGAACTCGGCTGGGGCGACGACTGGCTGCGGCAGGTCAACCTGTCGGGCAAACGCCGCGAGGACGTGCCCGACCTGCTGCTGTTCGCCGGCGCGCAGGCCAAGGCGCTGGCGCTGGCCGAGGCCAAGGACGATCGCCGCTCGCGCCACGGCCTGGCGATCCTCGAGGCCAAGCGCTGGCTGCGCGCGCTCGACCGCGGCGACCCGGCCGAAGCGCAGGACCCCGATGCGCCGTCGTCGCAGATGCTGCGCTACCTGAGCCGCGTCGACGTCGCCGCCGACCGCGCGGTCAAGTGGGGCATCCTCACCAACGGCGCGGTCTGGCGTCTGTACTGGCAGGACGCGCGCTCGCGCGCCGAGGAGTTCTTCGAGATCGACCTGGCCGCCGCACTCGGCGTGCCCGGCGTGCAGCCGGCATTGGACGACCCCGAGCCGCGGCGTGCGCTCAAGCTGTTCTTCCTGTTCTTCAACCGCGCCGCGTTCCTGAGCCAGGGCTGGGACAGCGCGAACCGCAGCTTCCACGCCTATGCGCGCGGCGAATCGCGGCTGTACGAGGAAAGGGTGTCGAAGGACCTGGGCGAGCGCGTGTTCGCCGAGGTCTTCCCGCTGCTCGCGCAAGCGCTGGCGCGCGGCGACGTCCAGGCGCGCAAGCTCGGCTTCGGCAGCGGCCGGCTCAAGCGCGAGCGCCTCACGCCCGACTACCTGGACGAGCTGCGCGAAGCCACGCTGATGCTGCTGTACCGGCTGCTGTTCCTGTTCTACGCCGAAGACCGGCTGCTGCTGCCGGCGCGCGACGAGCGCTACCGCCCGTACAGCGTGCGCGCGCTGCGCGAGCGCGTGCGCGACGACCTCGACGCCGGCAAGGCGCTGTCGTCGCGCCTCGACCACATCTGGCGCGACCTGCAAGGCGTGTTCCTGCTGATCGACGAGGGCGACGACGCGGTCGGCATGCCGGCCTACAACGGCGGCCTGTTCGACCGCAGCCGCGCGCCGTTGCTCGAGCGCAGCCGCGTGCCCGACGCGGTGATGGCGCCGATCATCGACGCGCTGTCGCGCCGCAGCGAGGCGCAGCGCAAGCTGTGGATCAACTACCGCGACCTGTCGGTGTCGCACCTGGGCGGCATCTACGAACGCCTGCTCGAATACACGCTGGTGCACGAGGTGCAGGCCGCCGACGGCTGGGACCGCGTCGAGGTGGACCGCATCGCCGCCGTGCCGGCGAGCTTCGCGCGCAAGGTCTCGGGCAGCTACTACACCCACGACGGCCTGGTGCGGCTGCTGCTGCGCGAATCGGTGGGCCGGCTGTGCGACGAGATCGTGCGCGATTTCGAGTCGCAGATCGACAAGTGGAAGGGCCGCGCCAGCTTGAGCACCCCGCTGTGGAACAAGCTCGACGGCGACCCCGATGCCGGCCAGCGCGACGCCATCGACCCGGCCACGCGCATGCTCGAGCTGACCGTGTGCGACCCGGCGATGGGCAGCGGCCACTTCCTGGTGACCCTCGTCGACACCCTCGCCGACCGCGTGCTCGAAGCGGCCAGCCAGGCGTCGCTGGTGGTGAACGCGCAGCCCTGGGCCGCCTACCTGGCCGAGCGCGGCTCGCCCTGGGTCAGCCCGGTGATCCGGCGGATCGCGCACATCCGGCGCACGATCCGGCAGGCCGCGGCCGAGCACCACTGGACGGTGACCGACGCGCAGCTCGACGACCGCCAGATCGTGCGCCGCATGATCCTGAAGAAGTCGATCTACGGCGTCGACAAGAACCCGATGGCGGTCGAGCTCGCCAAGACCGCGCTGTGGCTGCACACCTTCACCGTCGGCGCGCCGCTGAGCTTCCTCGACCACCACCTGAAGTGCGGCGATTCGCTGCACGGCGAGCGCCTGCCCGCGGTGCAGCAGGAGCTGCAGGGCCTGGGCATGCTGTTCCAGCAAGGCGAGCTCGACCGGCTGGCGCTGGCGGCGGCCAACCTGGCGCGCGTGGCCGACCTGACCGACGTGGACATCGCCGAAGCGCGGCTGTCGCGCGAGCTGGCGCGCGAGGCCGGCGAGCAGGTGGCGCCGCTGCACGCGCTGCTCGACTTCTGGCGCGCGCTGCGCTGGCTGCTGCCCGGCTGGCCGGCGGCCGACGCGCGCCGGCTCGCGCGCCTGGGCGACGCGTCGATGCAGGCGGCGCTGGCCGAGCTGATGAGCGACCGCCACCAGCTGGTGACGGTGCTCGCCGAAGGCCGGGTCGGCGGCGAAGGGCCGGGCGTCGAGGCGGCAAACGCGCTGCTCGGCCGCGTGCGTGCGCTCGCCGCGGGCGAGGCCTTCTTCCACTGGTGGACCGCCTTTCCCACCGTGTTTGCCGCCGACGGCAGCGGCGGCTTCGACGTGGTCGTCGGCAACCCGCCGTGGGACCGGATCAAGCTGCAGCAGGTGGAATGGTTCGCCGAGCGCGAGCCGCGCATCGCGACCCAGGCGCGCGCCGCCGACCGCCGGCGGCTGATCGCCGAGTTGGAGAAGAAGCGCGCGCCGCTGTGGCAGCAGTACCAGGCGGCAGCCGAGCGCACCGAAGCCAACGCGCGCGTGCTCGCCAAGGCCGGCGACTACCCGCTGCTCGGCGGCGGCGACGTCAACCTCTACAGCCTGTTCGTCGAGCGCGCGATGTCATTGGTGCAGCCGCAAGGCATCGTCGCGCTGCTCACGCCCAGCGGCATCGCGGCCGACAAGGGCGCGGCCGAATTCTTCCGCGGCATCGCGACCACCGGGCGGCTCGGGGCGCTGTTCGACTTCGAGAACAAGCGGATCTTCTTCGCCGATGTGGACTCGCGTTTCAAGTTCACAGCGCTGGTCTTCGCCGGTGCCGAGCGCCGCTTCGAGCGCAGCCGCTGCGCGTTCTACCTGCATGCGGTAGCCGAGATCGACGAGCCCGGACGCACGCTCGGCCTCGACGCCGTCGATTTCGCGCTCGTCAACCCGAACACCGGCGCGGCGCCGGTGTTCCGCCACGCGCGCGACGCCGACATCACGCTCGATCTGTACCGGCGGCACCCGGTGCTGGTGCGGCACGGTGGCGTCGCGGGTACGCCCGAGGTGCGCGCGTGGCCATTGCGCTACGTGCGCGTGTTCGACATGACCAACGATTCCGCGTCCTTCCTCACGCGGGCGGAATTGCAGCAACGGGGCTTCACACGCGAACGCAACGGCTCATGGCGGCTGGCACAGGCCGTCGCCGTGCCGCTGTACGTCGGCCGCATGATCCACCAGTACGACCACCGGCATGCCGGCGTCGCAGTCAACGAAGGCAACCTGCACAACCCGGCCACCGGTGCGCGGCTGGACGCCAGCGGCAAGGCCGACCCCTGGGCGCTGCCCGAGCCGCAGTACTGGGTGCTGCAGGAGCACGTGCCGCGAGAGTGCCGGCGCGAGTGGGCATTGGCCTTCCGCGACATTGCCCGCGCCACCGACATGCGAACCTGCATTGCGGCGATCGTGCCCGGCAGCGCTGCCGGCAACACTTTGCCGCTGTTGACGCCGTGCGATGGATCGGCCGATTTCCCACGCTGGGCGCCACTGCTGCTGGCCAACCTGAACCCGCTGGCCCTCGACTATGTCGCGCGGCAGAAGGCGCAGTCCACGCACTTGAACTGGTACATCCTCGAACAACTCCCGGTCATCGCGCCCGAGCAGTTCGAGGCCTCGATCGGCGGCGTGTGCATCGCCGACTTCGTGCGCGAGCAGGTGCTGCGCCTGAGCTATACCGCGCACGACCTCGCGCCCTTCGCGCGCGATCTCGGCCACGTCGATGCGCAAGGCCGGGTGCTGCCGCCGTTCCGCTGGGACGACGACGACCGGCGCCGCCGCATCGCCGCGCTCGACGGCCTGTTCCTGCACCTGTACGGCCTGGGCGACGACGACGCCGCCTACCTGCTCGACAGCTTCCCGATCGTGCGCGAGCAGGACCTGGCCGCCTGCGGCCGCTTGCGCACCAGGGACGACGTGCTGGCGGCGCTGCAGCGCGTGCGCGCCGGACGTCTGGCGCCTTGAGGCGGCGCTTCAGCGGCTGCCGCCGTCCAGCAGTTCGAACGCCATCTCGCGCGGGTTGTAGTTGCGCCGGCTGACGCTCAGCAGTTCGATGCCGAGCACGCGCCCGTCGGCGTCGTAGTCGAGCACGACCCCGTCGCGCACCTCGTCGCTCTCGGCCACCTCGCCTTCGGCCAGCCGGATGTAGATCGCATCGGCGCTCGGGTCGAACTGCACTCTCATGATTCGGGCACTCCGTACTTGGCGAGCTTGCTGGTCAGCAATGCGGTGATGACGAGGTCGCCTTCGCAGACTACACGAAGCAGCAGCCGCCGGCCGCCGCGGACGAATACGCGCCGGTACTCGCAGCGGGGGTTCGCCAACTCCACGAGTTGCCCGGGTTCTTGCAGCGTCGCGTCGAGCCAATCGGCCGGGATCGCCCGCTCGGCGATCCGCGCGGCCGCATGCGGCGTCAGGCGGTAGTCCATGGCGAATGGTAGGCGTCAGACGCCTATACTTCGATCCACAGCGCCGATTTGTTCCGGATTGCGGGCGCTCTACAAATGCCGCTAAAGAGGGGCCGCCCGGTGTGCGCCTCGTCAGTTGCGGCACCGGGTTTTGCTTTTGGTCCACGTCGCATGGCTGCTTCCGTCGGCACCGTCACCGCGCAGGCGATGCACTTCGCCGAGCCGCTGCCGCTGCGCAGCGGCGCCGCCTTGCGCGACTACACGCTCGCCTACGAGACCTACGGCACGCTCAACGCCGCGCGCAGCAACGCGGTGCTGGTGTGCCACGCGCTCAACGCCGGCCACCACGTGGCCGGGCGCGATGCCGCCGGCGACCTCGGCTGGTGGGACAACCTGGTCGGCCCGGGCAAGCCGCTGGACACCGACCGGCTGTTCGTGGTCGGCATCAACAACCCGGGATCGTGCTTCGGCTCCACCGGGCCGGCGAGCCCGAACCCCGACGCGCCCGGGCAGCCCTACGGCGCCGACTTCCCGGTGGTCACCGTCGAGGACTGGGTCGATGCGCAGGCGCGCGTGCTCGAGCGGCTGGGCATCGACCAGCTCGCCGCGGTGATCGGCGGCAGCCTGGGCGGCATGCAGGCGCTGGCCTGGACGCTGCGCCACCCGGCGCGGGTGCGGCACTGCATCGCGATCGCCACCGCGCCCAGCCTGTCGGCCGAGAACATCGCCTTCAACGAAGTGGCGCGGCGCGCGATCGTGACCGACCCCGATTTCCACGGCGGCCACTACCAGAAGCGCGGCGCGGTGCCCAAGCGCGGCCTGCGCGTGGCGCGCATGATCGGCCACATCACGTACCTGTCGGACGACGTGATGAACGAGAAGTTCGGCCGCGCGCTGCGCAACGACGCGCCGCGCTACAGCACGCAGGACGTCGAGTTCCAGATCGAGAGCTACCTGCGCCACCAGGCCGACAAGTTCGCCGAATACTTCGACGCCAACACCTACTTGCTGATCACGCGCGCGCTCGACTACTTCGACCCGGCGCGCGACGCCGGCGGCAGCCTGGCGCGCGCCTTCCAGCCGGCGCGCGCCAACCGCTTCCTGATCGCCAGCTTCAGCACCGACTGGCGCTTCGCGCCGGCGCGCTCGCGCGAGATCGTCAAGGCGCTGGTGGACAACCGCATCGACGTGAGCTACGCCGAGATCGATGCGCCGCACGGGCACGACGCCTTCCTGCTCGACGACGCGCGCTACCACGCGCTGCTGCGCGCGCGCTTCGCGCACATCGCGGCGGAGGCGGGGACGTGAGCGAACACGCCGACCTCGAGATCATCGCCGGCATGGTGCCGCCCGGCTCGCGCGTGCTCGACCTGGGCTGCGGCGACGGCGAGCTGCTCGACTACCTGCAGCGCACGCGCGGCTGCAGCGGCTACGGCGTCGAGATCGCCGACGCCAACGTGCTGGCCTGCGCGCAGCGCGGCGTCAACGTGATCCAGCTGAACCTGGAGGAAGGCCTGGCGCTGTTCGACGACGCCAGCTTCGACGTGGTGCTGCAGCTCGAGACGCTGCAGCATCTGCGCAACGCCGAGGCGATGCTGCGCGAGACGGCGCGCGTGGGCCGCATCGGCATCGTCAGCTTCCCGAACTTCGCGCACTGGCCGAACCGGCTGCGCGTGATCGCCGGGCGCATGCCGGTGACGCGCGCGCTGCCCTACGAGTGGTACGACACGCCCAACATCCGCGTGGGCACCTATGCCGATTTCGAGGTGCTGGCGCGCCGCCTCGGCCTGAACCTGACCGACGCCTTCGGGCTGCAGCGCGGCCGCGCGGTGCGCCGCCGGCCGAACCTGCTGGCCAGCGTGGCGGTGTTCCGCTTCGAGCGCGCCTGATCGCCGCTGCGGCGCCGCTCAGGCAGCCCGCGCACCCACCGCGCCGGCACCAAGCCCGCATCGCCGCCGCGTGCATCGGCGCGCGCCCGCACCGTGCCGCGGCCCTTGGCCGATGATCGCGCCACCCGGACTGCCGCCACGCCCGTGCCCACGACCACCGCCCCAGCCGCCCCCGCCGCAGCGCCGCACTTCGGCTTCGACAACAGCTACGCGCGCGAGCTGGAGGGCGCCTACATCGCCTGGCAGCCGAGCCCCGTGCCGGCGCCGAAGCTGGTCTGGCTGAACCGCGCGCTGGCCGGCGAGCTGGGCCTGGACGCGGCGGCGCTGGCCTCACCGGCGGGGGTCGCGGTGCTCGCGGGCAACGCGGTGCCCGAGGGCGCGGCGCCGATCGCCCAGGCCTACGCCGGGCACCAGTTCGGCGGCTTCTCGCCGCAGCTCGGCGACGGCCGCGCGATCCTGCTGGGCGAGGTGATCGACCGGCTCGGCCGGCGGCGCGACATCGCCTTCAAGGGATCGGGGCGCACGCCGTTTTCGCGCGGCGGCGACGGCAAGGCTGCGCTCGGGCCGGTGCTGCGCGAGGTGATCGTCGGCGAGGCGATGCACGCGCTGGGCATCCCGACCACGCGCGCGCTCGCCGCGGTGGCCACCGGCGAGCCCGTGTTCCGCGACTCGGTGCTGCCCGGTGCGGTGCTGACGCGCGTGGCCGCGAGCCACCTGCGCGTGGGCACCTTGGAGTTCTTCGCGGCGCGCGGCCAGACCGAGCTGCTGCGGCGCGTGGCCGACTACGCGATCGCGCGGCACGACCCCGACCTGGCCGGCCGCGACGGCCGCCACCTGGCGCTGCTGCGCGCGGTGTGCGCGCGCCAGGCGGCGCTGGTGGCGCGCTGGATGGGCGTGGGCTTCATCCACGGCGTGATGAACACCGACAACACCACGATCAGCGGCGAGACCATCGACTACGGCCCCTGCGCCTTCCTCGAGGCGCACGATCCGGCCACCGTGTTCAGTTCGATCGACCAGCTCGGCCGCTACGCCTACGGCAACCAGCCGCGCATCGTGCAGTGGAACCTGGCGCGGCTGGCCGAAGCGCTGCTGCCGCTGATCGACGCCGATCCGGCGCGCGCGGCGCAGCAGGCGAACGAGGCGATCGACGCCTTCCCGGCGATGTACCGCGCGCAGTGGCTCGCGGTGCTGCGCGCCAAGCTCGGCCTGGACGACGCCGCGCCGGACGAAGCCGACCAGGCGCTGGCCGACGACTGGCTGCAGCTGCTGCGCACGCACCGGGTGGACCACACGCTCGGCTGGCGCCGGCTGGCCGACGCCGCGGCGGGGCGCGAAGCGCCGCTGCGCGCGCTGTTCGGCGCCGAGCCCGCGGCCGTCGACCCCTGGCTCGTGCGCTGGCGCGCGCGCGCCGCGGCGGCCGACCCGGCGGCCTGGGCCGGGCGCATCGCCGCTGCCAACCCGATCGTGATCGCGCGCAACCATCGCGTCGAGGAAGCACTGGCCGCAGCCGTCGAGCACGACGACCTGGGCCCGATGCTGCGCCTGCTGGCCGCGCTGGAGCGGCCCTTCGACGAGCGCGCCGAAGACGCCGACCTGGCGCAGCCGGCCAGCGCCGACTTCAGCGCCGGCTACCGCACCTTCTGCGGCACCTGATCGCCGCCCCCGGCGCCGGGCTCGGCGGCGGCGCGCCGCAGCGCACGCGCGGCGGCCGCCGGGCGCAGCAGGTTCAGCAGGTTGCCCAGCAGGATCAGCGCGGTGCCGGCCACCGTCAGCAGGTCCACCCGCTCGGCGTAGATCGCCCAGCCGGCCAGCGCGGTCAGCGGCACGCGCAGGAAGTCGATCGGCACCAGCGTGGTCGCCTCGGCGTGGTGCATCGCGCGCGCCAGGCAGTAGTGCGAGAAGGTGCCGCAGAAGGCGACCAGCAGCACCCAGCCCATCACCGGCAGCGTCGGCGTGCGCCAGACGAGCGCGGCCGGCACGACGCCCAGCAGCGACTGCACCACCAGCATCCAGAACATGATCCGGGTGGCGTGATCGGTGCGCGTCAGCGACTTGGTCATCGTGACCGAGACCGCGAAGCCCAGCGCCGCCGCCAGCGCGATCAGCTGACCGGCCTCGAGCCCTGCGGCCGACGGGCGCACGATGATCGCCACGCCGGCCAGGCCGAGCACGACGGCCAGCGCCTTGGGTGCGTCGATGCGCTCGCCGAGGAAGGCCGCGGCCAGGCAGGCGGTCCAGATCGGCATCGTGAACTCGATCGCCACCACCTGCGCCAGCGGGATCAGCATCAGCGCGGCGAGCCAGCCGGCCTGCGCCAGGTAGTGCACGCAGTTGCGCGCCGCGTGCTGCGCCAGCCGCGGCGTGCGCATCGCGCGCAGGCCGCCGGCTGCGCGCACCAGCGGCCACAGCAGCACCAGGCCGATCAGCGAGCGCAGCTCCATCACCTGCCACACCGCCAGCGCGCGCATCGCCTCGCGCCCGGCCACCGCGATCACCACCATCAGCGTCAGCCAGCCGGCCATCCAGGGCAGCGCGCGGCTCAGGCGGGGGGTGGCGCTCATCGCTGCGAGCGTAGCCGATCGGCCGGCAGGCTTTGGCGCGCGCCTACACTGCGCCGATGACGCGGGCGAGAACCCATCGGATCGACCTGGCGCTGCAAGGCGGCGGCACCCACGGCGCCTTCACCTGGGGCGTGCTCGACCGGCTGCTCGAGGACGAGCGCATCGGCTTCGGCGCGATCAGCGGCTCCAGCGCCGGCGCGATGAACGCGGTGGCGCTGGCAGCGGGCTGGACCGCGGGCGGGCGCAAGGGTGCGCGCGAGGTGCTGCGCCACTTCTGGTCGCGCGTGGCCGACAGCCTGCGGCTGGCACGCTGGGCCGAGGCCTGGCTGGGTGCGATGCCCAACGGCGCGCTCGCCGCGGCAGCACCCATGCAGGCCGTCTGGGACGTGGCCGAGGCCTGGTTCGGGCCCGCCACCGGCGCGAACCCGCTGCGCGCGGTGCTGCGCGACACCGTCGACTTCGACGCGGTGCGCGGCTGCACCGGGATGCAGGTGTACATCGGCGCGACCCAGGTGCGCAGCGGCCAGCTGCGCATCTTCAGCGGCGCGGAAATCAGCATCGACGCGGTGCTCGCGTCGGCCTGCCTGCCGATGCTGTTCCCCACGGTGGAGATCGACGGCGAGGCCTACTGGGACGGCGGCTACATGGGCAACCCGTCGCTGCTGCCGCTGCTGTACGAATCACCGAACCTGGACCTGATGATGGTGCAGCTGCACCCCAGCCGCCGCGAGCGGCTGCCGCGCACGCCGGCGCAGATCGTCGAGCGCATCCAGGAGATCGGCTTCCAGGGCAGCCTGGTCAAGGAACTGCGCGCGCTGGCGGTGCTGCAGCGCGTGGTGCGCGACGAAGGGATGGACACCACCCGCGCGCGCATGCCGCTGCTGCGCAAGGCGCGCAGGCTGCGCGTGCACCGCATCGAAGGCGGCGAGCAGCTCGACGCGCTGGCGCTGCCGCAGCCGCTGCAATCGGCCTGGCACCACCTGCAGGCGCTGCGGCGCACGGGCCACGCGGCCGCCGACCGCTGGCTGCAGGAGAACGCCGCGCACCTGGGGCGGCGCAGCACGGTCGACCTGGTCGCCGAGTACCTCGACAACGGCAACCGCTGATCGGCAGGCCGGCCGCCGCGGTGCGCGCACGATGATCACGACCAGCCGCGAGGAGGCCGCGAGGCCCGCAGCCGCCGTCCTCGGCGCCCTCGGCGGCGGCAATCTGCCGCGCAGCCGCTGATGCCGATGGCCGCGCTGCCCGAATCGCTGCGCACGCACGACGGGCTGCGGCTGCAGCTGCGTGCCTGGCCGCCGGCCGGCGGCCCATCGGGCCCGGCCGGCACCGTGCTGCTGGTGCACGGGCTGGGCGAGCACATCGGCCGCTACGGGCACGTGGCCGCGCACCTGAACCGCTGGGGCTGGCGCGTCGCGGGCTTCGACCTGCGCGGCCACGGCCGCAGCGAAGGGCCGCGCGGCGGCCTGGGCGCGGACGACGACCTGCTGCGCGACCTTGCGATCGTGATCGATGCGGTGCGCGCGGCGCTGCCGGGGCCGCTGCTGTTGCTCGGCCACAGCATGGGCGGGCTCGTGGCCGCGCGCTTCGTCGCCGGCAGCGTGGGCGGCAGCGAACCCTGGTCGCGCCCGGTCGAGGCGCTGGTGCTGTCGTCGCCGGCGCTGGCGGTGCCGATGAGCGTCGGGCAGCGGCTGCTGCTGGCGGTGGCCGGCCGGTTGGCGCCGAACCTGGGCCTGGGCAACGGGCTCGATCCGGCGTGGATCTCGCGCGACGCGCAGGTGGTGCAGCGCTACCGCGACGACCCGCTGGTGCACGACCGCATCACGCCGCGGCTGGCGCGCTTCTTCGTCAGCGGCGGCCGCTTCGTCGCGCAGCACGCGGCGCGCTGGCGCGTGCCGACGCTGCTGCTGTGGGCCGGCGCCGACCGCTGCGTGGCGCCGGCCGGCAGCGCCTGCTTCGCCGCCGCGGCGCCGCAGGCGGTGGTGGCGGCGCACGAGTGGCGCGCGCTCGCCCACGAGATCTTCAACGAGCCCGAGCAGGAACAGGTGTTCGAGGTATTGGGACAGTGGCTGCGCAACCTGGAACTGCCGACCGGACAATAGCGGCCCCGCGCTGCCGAGGTGACGCCGATGAATGCCCGCGACCCGAACCCGCCGCTCGCAGCCGATCAGGCTGCCGCGCTCGCCGCCTTCGCCGACCAGGCGTGGGACGAACGCATCGTGCCGGCGCTGACCGACTACATCCGCGTGCCCGCCAAGAGCCCGATGTTCGACGCCGACTGGCGCACGCACGGCCACCTCGACCGGGTGGTGCACGATGCCGCCGCCTGGGTGGAATCGCGCAGGGTCGCCGGGCTGCGGCTCGAAGTGCTGCGGCTGGAAGGGCGCACGCCGCTGATCTTCTTCGACGTGCCGGCGGCGCCGGCGCGCCCGGCCGGGCACGGCCCGGACGCCCGCACGCGGCGGGATGACGCCATCGGCGCCGAGTCGGCCGCATCCGGCGGCAGCACGCGCACCGTGGTGTTCTACGGCCACCTGGACAAGCAGCCCGAGTTCAGCGGCTGGCGCAGCGGCCTCGGCCCGTGGACGCCGAAGCTGGAGGACGGCAAGCTCTACGGCCGCGGCGGCGCCGACGACGGCTACGCGGTGTACGCGGCGATCAGCGCGATCGAGGCGCTGGACGCGCAGGGCATCGGGCGGCCGCGCTGCGTCGGCCTCATCGAAGCCAGCGAGGAAAGCGGCTCGCCCGACCTGCCGGCGTACCTGGAGCTGCTGCGCCCGCGCCTGGGCGACGTCGGCCTGGTGGTGTGCCTGGACAGCGGCGCCGGCAGCTGGGAGCAGCTGTGGCTGACCACGAGCCTGCGCGGCATGGCCAGCGGCGTCTTGCGCGTGCAGGTGCTGGACGAAGGCATCCATTCGGGCGACGCCAGCGGCGTGGTGCCGTCGAGCTTTCGCATCCTGCGCCATGTGCTCGACCGGCTGGAGGATTCGGCCAGCGGCGAGCTGCTGCCGCGCGACTTCCACTGCGAGATCCCGCTGCTGCGCGTCGAGCAGGCGCGCGCCGCCGCAGCGGTGCTGAAAGACGAGGTCTACAAGCGCCTGCCCTGGGCCTGCGGTGCCGACGGCGCACCGGTGCTGCCCACCACCACCGACCCCGTGCAGGTGCTGCTCAACCGCACCTGGAAGCCCACGCTCAGCGTCACCGGCGCCGACGGCATCCCGGCGCTGGCCAGCGCCGGCAACGTGCTGCGGCCGCACACCGCCTTCAAGCTGAGCCTGCGGCTGCCGCCGCTGGTGGACGGCGCGGCGGCGACGCAGCGTTTGAAGGCACTGCTGGAGGACAACGCGCCCTACAACGCCAAGGTCACGTTTCATCCCGACGACAGCGCCACCGGCTGGAACGCGCCGGCGCTGGCGCCGTGGCTGGAACGCGCGCTGAACGCGGCTTCACAGGCGCACTGGGGCGCGCCGCTGGGCTATATCGGCCAGGGCGGCACGATCCCGCTGATGAGCCTGCTGCAGGCCGGCTTCCCGGCCGCGCAGATGATGGTCTGCGGCGTGCTCGGCCCGAAGAGCAACGCCCACGGGCCCAACGAATTCCTGCACCTGGGCTACGGCAAGAAGCTCACCGCGGCGGTGGCGCAGGTGGTGGCGGCCTGCCCCTGATCAGCGCATCGAGAAGGCCTGCACCGGCTCGAAGCCGCTCATCGGCTCGAGCAGCGCCAGCAGCGGCTTCAGCGGCGCATAGCGCTGCGCCACTTTCGTCGCATAGGCGAAGAAGCGCGGCAGGTCCCCGGCATAGGCCGGCTTGCCGTCGCGGTGCTTCAGCCGGCAGAAGATGCCCAGCACCTTCAGGTGGCGCTGCAGACCCATCCACTCGAGCGCGCGCCAGAACTCGCCGAAGTCCGCCGCCATCGCCTCGCCCAGCGGCACGCCGGCGCGCTTGGCTTCGCTCCACCAGCGCACCGCCCAATCGATCTCGCGCTCCTCGTCCCACGAGATGAAGGCGTCGCGCAGCAGCGAGGCCAGGTCGTAGGTGACCGGGCCGCGCACCGCGTCCTGGAAGTCGAGGATGCCGGGGTTGGGGTCGGCGACCATCAGGTTGCGCGGCATCCAGTCGCGGTGCACCGCCACCGTAGGTTGCGCGAGCGCGCTGTCGATCAGCGCCCGGCACACCTGCTGCCAGCGCGCCTGCTCGGCCGCGCCCCAGCGCAGGCCGAACTCGCGCTGCACGCACCACTCGGGGAACAGCGCCAGCTCGCGCGCGAGCAGCGCCTCGTCGTAGGGCGGCAGCGCGTCGGCGGCCACGCCGGTCTGCCAGCGCACCAGCGCACCGATCGCGTCGCGCATCAGCGCGTCGGCGCGTGCCGCGCCGGCGCGCTGCAGCGCCGCCAGGTAGCCGTCGGTGCCCAGGTCGCTCAGCAGCAGGAAGCCCTGCGCCGCGTCGCAGGCCAGCACCTGCGGCGCGTTCAGCCCGGCCTGGCGGATCAGCGCGGCCACCTGCACGAACGGCCGCACGTCTTCCTGCGGCGGCGGCGCGTCCATCACGATGCAACTGCCGCCCGCGGCGGTGGCGATGCGCAGGTAGCGGCGAAAGCTCGCGTCGGCCGAGGCCGGCGCCAGGCTGTGCGGCAGCAGGCCGTGCGCGGCGGCGATGCCGGCGAGCCAGCGGTCGAAGGCAGCGCGGCGCGCCGGATCGCGCCAGTGGATCGCGCCCGGCGGCGGCGAGGAGTCGGTCATGGGGCACAGCGGCGCGAGCGCGCGCTCGTTGGATAATCGATTCTAAGGATCGGCTCACCTCGGCAACGCCGCCGGCCTGCATCCACGACGTTGCCCGTGTCCCGCCCCGATCCCAAGCCCACCCGGTCAAGGTGCCGCGCGCGGCGTCGGCGCGCGGCGCGCACCGCGCCGCGGCCATTCGCGCGGCGCCTGCCGCCGCTGCTGGCGGCGGCCGCGGTCAGCGCATCGGCGGCTGCGCAGCCTGGGGCGCAGCCGCCCGACGGCGTGGTGCTGCAGCCGGTGCCGGCCTTGCACCCGGCCCCTTCGGACGCCGCGACGCGCCGCCAGTTGCCGATCTACCTGCGCGCCGACGAGCTCGGCGGCCGGATCGGCGCTGAGCTCGAGGCGACGGGCAAGACCGAGCTGCGCCATGCCGGCATCGTGATCCGCGCCGACGAGCTGCGCTACGACCAGGCCGAGGATCTGGCCGTGGCGCAGGGCCACGTGCGCATCAGCTTCCAGGGCACGGTGGTGCGCTCGCCGGAAGTGCAGCTGCAGGTGCAGCGCGCCGAGGGCTTCGCGCTGACGCCCGACTACGAGATCGCGCAGACCGGCGGCGGCGGCACGGCCGAGCGGGTCGATTTCCTCGGCGAAAGCCGCGCGCGCGTGACGCGGGCCGACTACACCACCTGCTCGCGCGAAGGCGGCCAGACGCCCGACTGGCTGATCACCGCCGACACCCTGCACCTGGACACCGAATCCGGCATCGGCGTGGCCGAAGGTGCCAAGCTGCACTTCTTCGGCTGGCCGGTGCTGGTGCTGCCGCAGATGAGCTTCCCGCTGAACGACCAGCGCAAGTCGGGCTGGCTCGCGCCGACCACCACCCTGACCACGCGCAGCGGCCTGACGCTGGCGGTGCCCTACTACTGGGACATCGCGCCCAACCGCGACGCGACGCTGACGCCGGCCGTGTCCACGCGGCGCGGCTTCGAGATCGACAGCGAATTCCGCTACCTGGAGCCGTCGTTCGCCGGCGCCGCGAACCTGGCGCTGCTGCCTTACGACCATGTCGCCGATCGCACCCGCTGGTGGGCCACCTTGGGCCATGAGGGTCGGCTGCCTGGCGAGATGCGCTACAGCGTCGCCGCCGAGCGTGTGTCCGACGACCAGTGGTGGACCGACTTTCCGCGGCGCCACGTGTCCCTGACCCCTCGCCTGCTGCCGCTGGTCGCGCAGGCCGAACGCGACTTCGGCGACCCGGACGACCGCCTGCGGCTGTATGCGCGCACACAGCGCTGGCAGGTGCTGCAGGCGCCCAACGTGATGGACGCGCCCTTCGACCGCAGCGCCCAGTTCGGCCTGAGCGGGCAGGGCACGCTCGCGGCCGGGCTCCAATACGCGATCGAAACCGAAGCCAACCGCTTCCAGTTGCCGTCCGATCCGGGCTACGTGGCGCCGCAGACGACGCCCAGCGACGGCCTGCGGATGCACCTGCTGGGCCGGATCAGCCGGCCGTGGCGCGAGCCCGGCTGGTGGATCACGCCGAACCTGCTGCTCAACGCGGCCGCCTACAACACCGACGAGCCGATGAGCAACGGCCGCACCACGGGATCGCGGGTGATCCCGACGGCCAGCCTCGGCGCGGGCATGGAGTTCGAGCGGCCGGCGGACTTCTTCGGCCGCGCGCTGTTGCAGACGCTGGAGCCGCGCCTGCTGTACGTGTATACGCCCCATGTGGCGCAGCTGCAGTATCCGAAGTTCGACTCGGCGATCAAGGACTACAGCTTCGCGAGCATCTTCTCCGAGAACGCGTTTTCCGGCATCGACCGCGTATCGGACAGCAATGCGCTGACCGCCGGCCTGACCACCCGGCTGCTGGACGCGGCGACGGGCGCGGAGCTGCTGCAGCTGGGCATCGTGCAGCGCTACCTGTTCACCGACCAGCGGATCACCGACACCGGCGTGCCCGATCAGCGCGGCTATTCCGACGTGCTGCTGCGCGGCTCGACCAACCTGCTGCAGCCGCTGAACCTGGAGGCCTACCTGCGCTGGAGCCCGAGCGGCAACGAGTTCGAGCGCGCGATCGTCGGCCTGCAGTACGCGCCGGCACCGTTTCGCGTGCTGAACCTGACCTATCGCTACGCGCGCGACGTGACGTCGCAGTACGAACTGTCGTGGCAATGGCCGCTGTACGAGCCCGGGGGCCGGCGGCCCGCGCGCAACGCCAATGCTTCGTGCCGCAGCGCCTGGTACACGGTGGGCCGCATCAACTACAACAACAACGACAGCCGCGTGACCGACTCGATCGTCGGCGTCGAGTACGACGCGGGCTGCTGGACGGCGCGTCTCGGGGCGAGCCGCTGGTCCACCGGCGTCAACCAAACCAATACCCAGCTGATATTCCAGCTGGAGTTGAACGGCCTGTCCCGCGCCGGCACCAATGCGATGACCGTCCTGAGGGAAAATATCCCCGGCTACCGGCTGCTGAACGAGGGCCGCAACCCGTCGCCCGGTTCGGCCTTCTACGATTGACATGAAATACCTCTTCTCCGCTGCGCGGGCCACGGTCGTGCTGCTGCTGGCGGGTGCTGCCATGGCCGTCACCGGGCAGCCGCGCAGCACCGCAGCCGCGCAGCCGCGCAGCACCGCGGCGGCGCAGCCGCCGGTGCAGATCCGCGGCACCGACTACAGCGGCGACTTCATCGTCGCGGTGGTCAACAGCGACCTGGTCACCGCCGCCGAAGTCGAGCAGCGCATCGGGCTGCTGCGCGCGGCGGCCGCCGCGCGCGGCGGCGCGGCACCGCCGGCAACCGCGCAGATGCACCAGCAGGCGCTGAATTCGCTGATCGAGGAGCGCGTGATCATCACCTACGCGCGCGAAGCCGGCGTCAAGGTGGACGACAGCGATCTGGACCGGGCGGTCCTGGCGGTGGCATCGGCCAACAAGCTGAGCCTGCAGCAACTGCGCAGCCGGCTCGCCGCCGAGGGCATCGACTACGCGGGCTTTCGCGCCACGCTGCGCGACCAGATCATCACCGAGCGGGTGCGCGAGCGCGAGGTCGGGCAACGCATCCGCGTGCAGGAGATCGAGATCGACGAGTTCCTCGCGCAGCGCAACGCGGTCAGCTCGCGCGGCAGCGAGATCAATATCGCGCAGATCCTGATCACGGTGCCCGAGGGCGCGAGCGACGCCGTCGTCGCCGAGCGGCGCGCGCGCGCCGAGGCGGCACTGGCGCGCGTGCAGCAGGGCGAGGATTTCGCGACGGTCGCGCGCGAGGTCTCGGAAGACGGCAACCGGGCAGCCGGCGGCGAGATCGGGCTGCGGCCGACCGCGCGCGTGCCGGACCTGTTCGTCGAACAGGTCAGCACTCTGCAGCCGGGCCAGGTGCTGCCGACGGTGGTGCGCAGCGGCGCCGGCTTCCACGTGCTCAAGCTGATCGAGCGCCGCGACGTGGGCGGCGTGCGCGTCACCCAGACCCGGCCGCGGCACATCCTGCTGCGCCCGTCGGCGCAGGTCAGCCTCGCCGTGGCCGAGCGGCAGTTGGCCGACTTGCGCGCTCGCATCGACCAGGGCGCGAGCTTCGAGGCGCTGGCGCGCGAGTATTCGCAGGACGGCAGCGCCGCGCAGGGCGGCGATCTGGGCTGGGTGATGCCGGGGTCGCTCGTGCCGGAATTCGAACAGGCGATGAACAGCCTGCCGGTGGGCGGCGTGTCGCAGCCGGTCGTGTCGCGCTTCGGCGTGCACCTGATCCAGGTGGTGGAGCGCCGCGAAACCACCCTCGACGCGAAGCAGGTGCGCGAGCAGGCGCGCAATGCGCTGCGCGAGCAGAAGTTCGAGCAGGCCTACCTCGACTGGATCCGCGAGCTGCGCGCCCGTGCCTATGTCGAGATGCGCGACCCGCCGTAGGCCGCACGGCTGCCTCGGGCAATGGCGCATGTCGCGCGCAAGCGCTTCGGCCAGCACTTCCTGACCGATCCGGCGATCATCGACCGCATCGTCGCGCTGGTCGACCCGCGGCCGGGCCAGGCGCTGGTCGAGATCGGCCCCGGGCTCGGTGCGATCACCGACCCGCTGCTGCAGCGCTGCGGCGCGTTGACCGCGATCGAGCTCGACCGCGACCTGGCGGCCCGCCTGCGCGCGCGCGCCGGCGGGCTGACGGTGATCGAGGCCGACGTGCTCGAGGTCGACTTCGCCGCGCTCGCGCAGCGGCTGGGCGCTCCGCTGCGCATCGTCGGCAACCTGCCGTACAACATCTCCACGCCGATCCTGTTCCACCTGCTCGGCGCCGCGGCGCACGTGGCCGACCAGCACCTGATGCTGCAGAAGGAGGTGGCCGATCGCATCGCGGCCGAACCCGGCGGCGCCGCCTACGGCCGGCTGTCGGTGATGCTGCAGTGGCGCTACCGGATCGACGCCGAGCTGCAGGTGCCGCCATCGGCCTTCGAGCCGCCGCCGAAAGTCGACTCGACCGTGATCGCGATGCGCCCGCTGCCGGCACCGCCGGCGCTGGATCAGGCACTGCTGGGCGAGTTGGTCGCCGCAGCCTTCTCGCAGCGGCGCAAACTGCTGCGGCACTCGCTCGGCCGCTGGCTGGCGGCACGCGGCGCCGATGGCGGATTCGATCTGCAGCGCCGCGCGCAGGAGGTGCCGGTGGGCGAGTACGTGGCGCTGGCGCAGCAGCTCGGAGCCGGCTGACGCACGGTCATCATCCCCGACAAGGCCCTCGCCGCAGCCTGTCGGCTGCCTGGTTCGCGGCGGTGGTCGCCCCCGTCAGGCGTCAGGCGTCAGGCGATGCACGGAAACACGCCAAGCTGCGCCAGGTTCCCTTGACTCGCAGGGGCGGGCCGGACGCAGCCCCGCCCTGCGAGGGGTCGCTCAGGCGGCGGTCAACCACATCGAGGTGTCGAACGCGCTGCTCATCAGCGGCATGTTGACGCCGAAGTTCGGGTTGAATCCGTTCTTCGACACCGGCGCCTTGGGCGCCGGCTTCTCGACAGCCGCTTGAGCCGGCTCCGCGCGCTCGCCCGGCGCAGCTTCCGCCGAGCGGGCTACCGAGAAGGAATAGAAGCACCGGAAAGCGATGCGCCGCTCCGCCCAGAAATCGGCCGCATCCCGGAAGACGTCGAGCAACTGCTCGCGCGCCTCTCGGTCGAAACGCGGGTTGTCGGGCAACTGGTCGAGCACGACCACGAAGCCCGGCTGCACCCCGGCCTTGTGCACCAGATCGGTCATGCAGTCGTACAACGCATCCAGGTTCTTGCCGTAGTGCGCCGGGAACAGGAAGGCCTCGGCAATGCGCTCCAGCACCTCCTGCTTGCTCTGCGCGCCGCCCAGGTTGGCGTACAGGAAGTGCTGACTGGCGTCTTCGGCCGCCTTCATCAGGTCGTCCACCCGGTAGGCACGGATCGCCTGCACGATATTGGGCCGGACGGTCTGCAATTGCATGGTCACGACTCACCTCCACTGCTCATCACGACTCTCCCGCAACCGGCGTTCACTGCGCGATGCGAGCAAAGCTCGCGTAGTGATCCGCGGTGTAGTAACAGGCTTCAAGGCGCTCCGGTTGGCCGCCGCAGACGATCCGGCGCCCGCCGCGGTCGTGCGCACCAGGCGTTCGGACCGTGTACTCGCGGTACCAGCCCCGGCTGCGTGCCGGCAGCAGCCGCTCGCGGTTCCCGAAGACGCTGCCATCCTTGGCGTAGTCGAACGGGCCGCCCTGCTGGATCTGCCGATATGTCTGCTGCGCCTCGACCGGAAGCTGGGCCACCGGCACCGCGTGAGCCACCGTCGCGGCACCGCCTGCAACCACAGGTGCCGAAAGCCCCGAAACCGCAGAAACAGCGATCGCGAGCGCTAACTTCCACAACGACTGCCTCGGCGGCGACATGCGGTGCCGAAACCCGGGATTACCCTGAAATCTGAAGCGGGAATGCTACTGGAAAGCGCCGCGAAGCTCAAGACATGGTTTCAAGTGCTGTCAATTGGCGCATGGTGATAGTGTGCGCAAACATTTGAGCTTCGGCGACATCGTCTCGCGGGGCGGCGCGCGTCAACGCACGGCGTTGGCGTCGGCGACCGTCAATGCGGTCATGTTGACGATGCGCCGCACCGTCGCCGACGGCGTCAGGATGTGCACCGGCTTGGCGGCGCCCAGCAGCACCGGGCCAATCGCGATGCCGCCGCCGGCGGCGGTCTTCAGCAGGTTGTAGGAGATGTTCGCGGCGTCGATGTTCGGCAGCACCAGCAGGTTGGCGTCGCCCGTCAGCGTGCTGCCCGGCATGATCTTGTGCCGATCCTCGGCATCGAGCGCGACGTCGCCATGCATCTCGCCGTCGGCCTCGAGCCCGGGCGCCTGCTCGCGCAGCAGCGCCAGCGTGCGGCGCATCTTGAGCGCGCTCGGATGGTCGCTGGTGCCGAAGTTGCTGTGCGACAGCAGCGCCACCTTCGGCTCGATGCCGAAGCGGCGCATCTCTTCGGCCGCCATCATGGTGATCTTGCACAGTTCCTCGGCGCTGGGGTCGGCGTTGACGTGGGTGTCGACCAGGAACACCTGCCGGCCCGGCAGCATCAGCCCGTTCATGCAGGCGTACACGCGCACGTCCTGCGCCGTGCCGGGGCTGCCGCCGGCGCGCTTGCCGATCACCTGGTCGATGTAGTGCAGATGCGCGGCCGTGGTGCCCCAGGTGCCGCACAGCATGCCGTCGACATGCCCGCTCACCAGCAGCATCGAGCCGATCAGCGTCAGCCGGCGCCGCATCTCGATCTTGGCCATCTGGATGGTCACGCCCTTGCGCTCGGTCATCTGGTGGTAGCGGGTGTAGAAATCGCGATAGCGCTCGTCGTGCTCGACGTTGACCACGTCGTAGTCGGCGCCCTCGCGCAGACGCAGCCCGAACTTCTCGATGCGTGCGGCGATCACCGCCGGCCGCCCGATCAGCGTCGGCCGCGCCAGCTCTTCGTCGATGACCACCTGCACCGCGCGCAGCACGCGCTCCTCCTCGCCCTCGGCGAAGGCCACGCGCTTGCCCTGGGCGCGCTTGGCCAGCGTGAAGATCGGCCGCATCGTCTGCCCCGATGCGTAGACGAAGCTCTGCAGCTTCTCGGCGTAGGCCTGCCAGTCGGCGATCGGCCGCAGTGCCACGCCCGATTCGGCCGCCGCGCGCGCCACCGCCGGCGCGACCTTGATCATCAGCCGCGGATCGAAGGGCTTCGGGATCAGGTATTCCGGGCCGAAGGCCAGCGTCTCGCCGGCGTAGGCCGCCGCCACCACCTCGCTCTGCTCGGCCCGCGCCAGCTCGGCGATCGCGTGCACCGTGGCGACCTTCATCGCCTCGGTGACGGCGGTCGCGCCGCTGTCGAGTGCGCCGCGGAAGATGTACGGGAAGCACAGCACGTTGTTGACCTGGTTCGGGTAGTCGCTGCGCCCGGTGGCGATCAGCGCATCGCCGCGCACCGCCTTGACCTGCTCGGGCAGGATCTCCGGCGTCGGGTTGGCCAGCGCGAAGATCACCGGCCGCGCCGCCATCGTCGCCACCATCTCGGGCTTGAGCACGCCGCCGGCCGACAGCCCCAGGAACACGTCGGCGCCCGGGATCACCTCGGCCAGCGTGCGCAGCGGCGTCGCCTGCGCGAAGCGCGCCTTGTCCTCGTCCATCAACTCGGTGCGCCCCTGCCAGACCACGCCGGCCAGGTCGGTGACCCAGACGTGCTCACGCCTGACGCCCAGCTGCAGCAGCAGGTTCAGGCAGGCCAGCGCCGCGGCGCCGGCGCCGCTGGTGACGAGCTTGACCTCGCCGATCGGCTTGCCGATGATCTTCAGCGCGTTCAGCAGCGCCGCGCCGACGACGATCGCGGTGCCGTGCTGGTCGTCGTGGAACACCGGGATCTTCAGCCGCTCGCGCAACCGGCTCTCGACGACGAAGCATTCCGGCGCCTTGATGTCCTCGAGATTGATGCCGCCGAAGGTGGGCTCCAGCGCGGCGATCACCTCGATCAGCTTGTCGGCGTCCTTCTCGTTGACCTCGATGTCGAACACGTCGATGCCGGCGAACTTCTTGAACAGCACCGCCTTGCCTTCCATCACCGGCTTGGCCGCCAGCGGGCCGATGTCGCCCAGGCCCAGCACCGCGGTGCCGTTGCTGATCACCGCCACCAGGTTGCCGCGGGCGGTGTAGCGGAACGCGGCCGCCGGATCGGCGACGATCTCCTCGCAGGGTGCGGCCACGCCCGGCGAATAGGCCAGCGCCAGGTCGTGCTGGTTGAGCATCTGCTTGGTCGCGCTGATGGTCAGCTTGCCCGGTTGCGGATGCTCGTGGTATTCGAGGGCGGCGCGGCGCCGCTCGGCGGACTTGGAATCGGATTCCGGCACGTCGTTCTCCTGGTGTGCGCCTGGCCCGGGCCGGGGCAGCGCGCGATGGGTGCGTCGCGGATTCTGCCGCGCACGTGGCCGCTGCGCGCCCCGGGGCGCAGGCGCCGGGCTCCCGGCGCTGCGGCCGCTGCACGCCACGGACCACGGCCGCGTGCACAGGCCGGCGGCACAATCGACGCATGGCGCTGGGCGAGTTCGAGCTGATCGACCGGTTTTTCCGCCGCCCGGCGCGGCAGGCGGTGGTCGGCGTCGGCGACGACTGCGCCGTGGTCGCGCCGACGCCGGGCATGCAGTGGTGCGTGACCACCGACCTGCTGGTCGAGGGCCGGCATTTCCTGCCGACCGTCGCGCCCGAGCGGCTCGGCCACAAGGCGCTGGCCGTCAACCTCAGCGACCTGGCGGCCTGCGGCGCCGAGCCGCGCGCCTTCACGCTGGCGCTGGCGATGCCGCGCGCCGACGAGGCCTTCCTCGAAGGCTTCGCGCGCGGCCTGCTGGCGCTGGCCGATGCCCACGGCATCGAGCTGGTCGGCGGCGACACCACCGCCGGGCCGCTGGTGATCTCGATCACCGCATTCGGCGAAGTGCCCGCCGGCCGGGCGCTGCTGCGCGGCGGCGCGCGCGCCGGCGACGATCTGTGGGTCAGCGGCACGCTCGGCGATGCGCGCGCGGCGCTCGAGGCCTTCCGCGGCAACGCGCGCATCAGCGCCGAAGCCTTCGACGCGGCGCGCTGCGCGATGGAGCGGCCGCAGCCGCGGGTCGCGCTCGGCATCGCACTGCGCGGGCTGGCCACGAGCGCGATCGACCTCAGCGACGGCCTGCTCGGCGACCTGGGGCACGTATTGCGCGCCAGCGGTGTGGGTGCCTGCGTGGAGCTGGCGGCGCTGCCGCGCAGCCGCTGGCTCGGCGAGCTGCCGCCGGCGCTGCAGCGCATCTGCCTGCTGCAAGGCGGCGACGACTACGAGCTGCTGTTCACCGCCCCGGCAGCGCGCGCCGCCGCGGTCCAGGCCGCCGCGCAGGGGGCCGGTGTCGCGGTGGCCCGCATCGGCCGGATCGAGCCGGGCGCCGCGCTGCGCGTGGTCGATGCCGACGGCCGCGCGGTCGAAGTGGCGGCCTCGGGCTTCGACCACTTCCGGACATGACACGCTCCGACGCCGCTGCGCAGCCCGGCGCCGCGCCGCGGCGGCCCGAT